>NZ_JBICZC010000010.1:0-460270 GCF_043201715.1 Streptomyces sp. NPDC048291 | reverse complement strand
CCCCTCGCCGGGTGTTTTGGCGGGGGGGGGGGGGGGGGGGGGGGGGGGGGGGCCCCCCCCCCCCCCCCCCCCCCCCCCCCCCCCCCCCGGTCCGCGCTCAGGGTGTCGGGATCAAGGTTCCGGCCAGCCCGCCGTCGACGAGGAGGTCCGTGCCGGAGATGAACGACGCGCGGTCCGACGCCAGGAACTCGACGGCGTCCGCGATCTCCAGCATCGTGCCCTGCCGGCCCAGCGGGGTCCGGGTCAGCAGGTCGCGCTTGGTCGGGCTGTGCTCGAACTCGATGGCGCCCATGGGGGTGGCGATGAGCCCCGGGGACAGGGAGACGATGCGCGCTCCGCGCTCGCCCCACGCGCCGGCCTCGCCCCGGCACAGGGACAGCAGGCCGTACTTGGAGATCTGGTACGCCAGGGCACCGGAGCGGTTCTCCGGAGGCGTCTCCGCCTCGATGCGCTCCGCCGTCCGCTCGTCGTGAGGCTCCGTCAGCAGGGGCGCGACCGCCGGTGCCGGGGTGAAGCCGTGGCCCGCCAGCGAGGAGACGAGGATCGCCGCGGCCCCGGCGGTCGCGTGCGGCAGCAGAGCCCGGGTCACGAGGGCCGGTCCTGTGAGGTTCACCCGCAGGATCTGCTTGAAGTTCTCGGCGGCCGGGGAGAGTCCGGCGACATGGGCGAGGACCCTGAATCCGCCGGCGTCCGCCACCGCGCGGGCGAGGGAGTCGACCGACGTCGTACTGGTCACGTCACACGCGATGGGCTCGACGTCACCGCCCTCGTCGGTCAGCTCCCGGGCGAGGGTCTTCGCCCGTTCGGCGTCGATGTCCGCGACAAGCACCTGGTAGGCGTGGCTCAGGCGCCGCGCCACCGCCGCGCCCATGCCGCCCGCGCCGATCACCACGGCCAGTCGCTGGTCCGGCCGCTTGCTGGCGTACGGATTGTCCATTGGGTCTCTCCTGTGTCGTGCGCTGCTATTCCTCGGCCAGGGCGGCCGTCTGCCGCCCCATGAACGCGTTCCAGTCGCTCGCCCTGTCCACCAGGACGTCCCGCACCCGTTCGTGCGTGAGGACCATGAACGTGTCCGTCAGTACCGCCTGTGCCACCTGCTCGCCCACGGTGTCCGCGGGCAGGACGGCGAACTCCTCGCCGGGGCCGCGCGTGGCCACGACCGGGCCGAAACAGGGCAGGCGCGCGGCGTCGATGTTGGTCCTGACCGGTCCGGGGCACAGCAGGGTCACCCCGATCCCCCGTGGCCGCAGGTAGGCCCGCAGCCCCTCGGAGAGCTGCACGAGCGCCGCCTTGGACGCCGCGTACGGCAGCCGGTCGTACGAGTAGGTGTAAAGGCCCGCGATGGACGCGGTGTTGACGATGTGTCCCCGGCCCTGCTGGAGGAAGTACGGGACGAACACGGCGTTGCTGCGGACGACCGACATGAGGTTGATGTCGATGACGCGCTGCCATTCCTCGACGGGGATGCGGTCGGGGCGCCCGCGGGTGAGCGCCCCGACGTTGTTCATCACGAGGTCGACCCTGCCGAAGCGGTCCAGGGCGGACGCCTTCAGCTCCTCGAAGGCCGTGTCGGCGGTGACGTCGCACCGCACCGTCAGGGCGTCGGCCCCGTAGGAAGCGAGTTCGTCGACGACCGTCTGCGCGGCGGGCGCGTCGATGTCGGCCACGAGAATGTGCGCCCCGCGCCGGGCCAGGGAGTGGGCGGTGGACCGCCCGATTCCACTGGCTCCACCCGTGACGACGGCGACCGCGCCCTGCAACGTGTCCATGCGCCGATGCCAACACGGATCACCGAATAAGTCAACTGTCTTAGAAGGGACCGGGGCGCGGTGGTGAGCGCCGCCGGAAGGACCTCTCCGCCCTGCCGGGTCGGCCGCACCGGCAGGGCGGACGGGCTGGACATGGCCGACGGGATGCTCCCACTCGCCCTGGCCCTGGCCAACGCGGCGAAGGCGGGCGCGACGAACGTGGAGTTCCCCAAGGGCACCATCGAGGCCATCCCGCTGCCCGTCGGCACGATCGACGTGGTCGTCCCGAACTGCGTGATCAACCTGTCCAGCATCGTCCGCGCACGAAGCCGACCGCCGCGCCGCCGACCGCGGGCGGCGGCGCACCCCCGGGACGACTCCAATAGTTGACACTTCACCTATCAGTGATGTGTCATCTATTCGTAGCGGAAACCCCGGGACGGGCTGAGGAGTTCCCATGAGCACGCCACCGATGCGCGGCCTGGTCGCACTACCGCCGCCCGAGGCGAGTGTCCTGCTGCTGATCGACCACCAGCCGCTGCACTATCTGTACAGCCACGATCCGACAGCGGTGTCCGCAACCGTTGTGGTACTGGCCGAGGCGGCCAAGGCGCTCGATGTTCCGACAGTACTGACGACGCTCGCGCGGGGGCACAACGGGCCCCCGCTCCACCCCCTGCAGAACGTCTTCGGCGAGCACCAGCCGATCGACAAGCCGCTCGTCGACAGTTGGGACGACCAAAAGGTGACGGACCGGGTACTGGCCACCGGACGCAGGAACCTGATCATCTCCGGCCTGCACACGGAGACGTCGGTCACCTGGGAGCGCGTCGGCACCGGATGGCTGCGCGAGCGGGCCCGGAGGGTGATTCCCGCAGCCCCCGACAGAGCCGTGACGCGGAGCGGTGCGGGCTCTTCGCCAACCTTGGCCCGGTCGCGTCCGCTTGTCACCGCCCCTGCCTCGAGGTGGTAGGCCTTGCCCGGCCTCCGCCAGGTGACTCGCCGTGACCCCACAGGTCGCTGCCGGAACGTTCCGGTCGCCCCTGCCCCCGTTCCCCCCTCTCCTGCCCGGCGCGACGATCCCGATCCGCCCGCCGGCCGGGCCCCGCGCGGACGCAACGCACAGTGCGGCTTGCTCCGCTGGGCGACTGGCGTGGCTGTCACCGTCCTCGTCTACGCCGCCCTCTTGACCATGACCACGGGTGCCACGTCCCGCTACTGCTGCGATTAGCGAACACCCGTCGATCCGGAAGTCGATCCCCGAAGGTGCCACCGCTCATGACCACCGTGCCGTTCCCGCCGCTCGCCGTGCCACCGAAGCTGGTCGCCACGGACCTGGACGGCACGCTGCTGCGCAGCGACGGGTCGCTGGCGCCCCGGACGAAAGCCGCGTTGGCCGCAGCGGAGGAGGTGGGGATATGCGTGGCGCTCGTCACGGGCCGTCCGCCACGGAGCGTACCGGCACTGCTGGAGCGGATCGGGCCCCACGCGGTGATCGCCGCGAACGGCGCCACGGTCCATCTCCCGGACGGGGCCGTCGCCCAGACGTTCCCCATCCCGTTTCCCGCAGCCGTGCGGCTCGTACGACGCGTACGCGCGACCATCCCCGGGGTATCCTTCGCTTTCGAGTTCGGCGAGGCCTCGGGTCATGAACCGGCCTATCCGGACTGGTCATTCGGAGGCGAGGCAGTCGAACTGGTCGGTCCGGCCGAGGAGATACTCGCCCGCGTCCCGGGCGCTCCTCTGGTCAAGATGCTCGCCCACCATCCCGCGCTCCCGCTGGCCGACTTTTACCGACAGGCACGGCACACCGCCGGACCGAGCGCCGAGACCACGCACTCCACCGGGCTCTCCCTGGTGGAGTTCAGCGCGCCGCACGTCACCAAGGCGACCACCCTGGTCGCCTGGAGCAACCGACTGGGTATCGCCGTCGACGAGATCGCCGCTTTCGGTGACATGCCCAACGACCTGCCCATGCTCCGCGCGGTCGGCCACTCCTACGCCATGTCCTACGGCCACCCGGACGTCCTGGCGACCGCCCGCCATCGCGCGCCCTCCAACAACGAGGACGGCGTGGCCCGGGTGCTGGAGGGTTTCGTCAGCGCCCGGGCCCACCGCTAGCACTTGCGCCACCGCACGGCTCAGTCGTCGTCGGGGAACTCCCCGGCGAACGCGGCGGCCATACGCAGCCAGGGCTGTGCCTCGTCGTGGCGGCCCTGGCGTTCCAGGGTCCGGCCCAGCAGCAGATGGGCGTAGTGTTCCACCGGATCGCGCTCGACGATCCGACGCAGTTGGTCTTCGGCGCGCCGCAGCTGTGCGGAGTGGTAGTAGGCGCGGGCCAGCAACAGCCTGGGGCCGGTCTGTTCCGGAGCCTCCTGGACGACGTCGGTGAGCAGCCGTGCCGCGCCGATGTAGTCCCGGCCTTCGAACAGCAGCTGCGCCCGCTCCCAGCGCTCGGCGGTGCTTTCCTCGTGCGGTGCGCCGACGCCGTTGTCGAACAGGTGCAGAGCGCTTGCCCACCGGTCGGGCGCCACTCCGTCGGTGGCCGGGTAGTCGTTGAGGTTGTCGGTCATCGTTCCCTCCGTTCCCGAGCTGCGTGCGCAGGACAGTCTCAGACCGCCCGTGCGGTGGTCGGTGTGCCGGCCGCGTCGCGTGCGGCGCGCAGCGAGGCATGGGTGGGAGCGTCGGGGACGCCGGCGGGCCGGTTCCCGGCGAATTCCTTCCGCAGGACCGGTACGACCTCCTCGCCGAGCATGTCGATCTGTTCCAGGGCGGTCTTCAGCGGGATGCCGCCGCCGTCCACCATGAACAGTTGACGCTGGTAGTCCCCGGCGTACTCGCGGAACGTGAGCGTCTTCTCGATGACCTGCTCGGGGGTGCCGACGGTCAGCGGGGTCTGCGCCATGTACTCCTCCATGGAGACTCCGCCGCCCATCACCGGTGAGTGGTCGAAGACCGGGCGGAACTCCCGCACGGCGTCCTGGGAGTTGCGGCGCATGAAGACGTGGCCGCCGAGGCCGACGATCGCCTGCTCGGGGCTGCCGTGGCCGTAGTGCGCGTAACGCTGCCGGTACACGTCGATCAGCTTCTGCGTGTGCTCCCTGGGCCAGAAGATGTTGTTGTGGAAGAAGCCGTCACCGTAGTACGCGGCCTGCTCGGCTATCTCGGGCGAGCGGATCGAGCCGTGCCAGACGAACGGCGGGACGCCGTCCAGCGGGCGCGGGGTGGAGGTGAAGCCCTGCAGCGGTGTGCGGAAGTTGCCCTCCCAGTCGACGACGTCCTCGCGCCACAGCCGGCGCAGCAGGGCGTAGTTCTCGACGGCGAGGTTGATGCCCTGCCGGATGTCCTTGCCGAACCACGGGTAGACCGGGCCGGTGTTGCCGCGGCCCGTCATCAGGTCCACCCGGCCGTCGGCCAGGTGCTGGAGCATCGCGTAGTCCTCGGCGATCTTCACCGGGTCGTTGGTGGTGATCAGCGTGGTCGACGTGGACAGGATGATCCGCTCGGTACGGGCGGCGATCCAACCCAGCATCGTGGTCGGGGAGGACGGCACGAACGGCCTGTTGTGGTGTTCACCGGTCGCGAAGACGTCGAGCCCCACCTCTTCGGCCTTCTGCGCGACGGCGACCATCGCCTTGATCCGTTCGTGCTCGGTCGGCGTACGGCCCGTGTTCGGGTCCGTGGCCACGTCACCGACGGTGAAGATGCCGAACTGCATCATCTTCAGCCTTTCCATCTGGTTGACGCATCAACTGCGCCATGGGAACACGGGCACCACGGCGCCTATTCCGCTGCCGCCGCGCGCAGCGCTACTCGTACCGCTTGTCCAACTGCTCGACGACACGGCCCGCGACCTTCGCGAGCGTGCCGAGTTCCTCCGGCGTGAGAAGGTCGACGAAGAGATCGCGGACCGTGGCCACATGGCCGGGCACGGCCGACGCGATCATGTCCCGCCCTTGCGGGGTGACGACCACGAACGCGCCGCGCCCGTCCTCGGGGCACTCCACCCGGACGGCCAGCCCGCGCTTGACCTTGCGGGAGATCTGGTGCGACATCCGGCTCTTCTCCCACTCACTCCACCGCCTGGGCCAGGTCTGCGGAGCGCATGCGGGCGCCGGGCGCCTCGGTGAGATGGACCAGCACGATGTAGTCGGCGGTGGACAGGCCGGAGTCCGCCTGCAGGCGGCGAGCCACCCGGCCGTGAAGTCTCTCCTGCATCCGGACCAGACTGCGCCAGGCATCGCACTCCGCGGGACCGAGCCGTTCCGGTGCCTCGTTCACCGGGACCACTCAGCCAAGCTGTGCCTCCAGCCACCGCAGGACGTCCGGTGTGACCGGGTCGGTGATGTCCGCGAACTCGGTGTGCCGCTTGAGGAACTTGGCGACGTAGGGGCAGACCGGGACGATCCGCAGTCCGGACGCGCGTACGTCGGCGAGCGCCTGCTGGACCAGGTGTGCACCCAGCCCCTGGCCGGCGAAGGCCTCGGCTATCTCCGTGTGGAAGAAGACACGCTGCGCGCCCAGGTCGCGGTAGGCGGTCAGACCGGCGCGCCGGCCGTCGACCAGGATCACGTACCGGCGATCGGCGTCCGCACGCTCGACGACCGTGGTGGTGGAGGACTCGCTCATGATGAGCCTTTCGTCAGGGGAGTCAGCGGGTCGGCGGGTTCCGGCGCGGTGTGAGCACGGCGTTCGGCAGGGCCGGTGCAGGGAGGCGGCCCCCGGAAAAGCCCTCGATGACGCCGAAGCGGTCGGAGGAGGCCTCCCAGTCCTCGCGGGCTTTCACGATGTCCTCGTGGCTGCGGCCGACGAAGTTCCACCACATGACGATCCCCTCCTCGAAAGGAGGGCCTCCGAGGAGGATGGTCCGCGCGGGGGCGTCGGTCTCGTTCACCATCGTCAGGGCGTCCACGCCGCGGCGGACGTAGCCGAGTTCCGCGGGCCGCAGCAGGGTGTCGATCAGGCGGACGTCCCCGCTGTCCACGAGTAGGCCGTGCTCGAAGGCCTCGTCCACGGCGAGGGTGAGCGCCGCGTGCGGTTCGATGACGATCTGGGCGCCGAGCAGCGGCGTGAAGGCCCGGACCGGAGAGGTCCGGCCCGCCAGCGAACCCAGAAAGACCCTGATCTCGGCCCCGTCGACCTGCGCGGGTTCGGGCACGTAGTGCTGGAAGTCCCGGGCGGTGCCGCGGTGTTCCTCGGGCAGTGCGACCCACAACTGGACGCCGTGGACGACGGCGGTGTTCGGGGTGGAGACCTCCGAGTGGGCGATGCCGTATCCACCGGTCATGAGGTTCATCTCGCCGGGCCGGACCAGCGTGCGGGTGCCGAGGGTGTCGCGGTGCTCGACCTCGCCGCTGAACAGCCAGGTGACCGTCTGCAGGCCGGTGTGCGGATGCGGGGGCAGGTCCATGCCACCCGACTCGGTGACCCGGTGCGGGCCGTAGTGATCGGCGAAGCACCAGGCTCCGATGAGCGTGCGCTCCCGCTGGGGCAGCGTCCGCCGGACGTGCATCGCACGCGGACCGCCCAGCGGGACCTCACGTGCCGACAGGACGTCGACTTCCACGTTGCTCACCGAGAGCACCTCCCACACCAGTGAACACCGTGCCCACGGCGATCACCACGATCAGCCCGGCGAAGGTGCCGACGAGGAAGTTCTCGACGGAGAAGCCGACGCCCATGGCGGGCCCGCCGACGACCGGCGCGATGTCACCGGCCCCGGTCACGGTGAACCCGCCGCCGTCGGTCTGGGTGAAACCGCCCTCGGTGATGTTCGTGTAGCTGCCGGAGGTGCCCGCGCCGCCGCCCACCGGTGTGCCGCTCCACGCCCCCTGAGACCAGCCACCGGTGAGGCCGGGCCGCAGAAGGCGCCGGTGGCCACGGCAGGGCTGAAACCTGCGCCTGCCGCGGTGTCCTGCTTCGCCTCCGGTGACGTGGCGAAGAGCCCGGCCTGCACGGTGCGCGCAAGCCCAGGCAACTTCGCATGGCCGACCTTGGTCCAGTGGGAGCCGTCGGTGGAGGTGCAACCGGTGAGGCTGTCGCCGGAGCGGACCAGGCGCAGCCAGCGCGGGGACTCCTGGGTGACCTTGTCGGAAGGGCCCGCCGTGTCGTGCGTGTAGTCGTACTGCATGCGCACGCCGTGACCGCCGGTGGCCATGACCGCCGCGTACGGGGATCCCTGGGTGAGGCTTTCCTTCACGATGATCCCTGCCTTCGCCCAGGGCTGGGCGCCCTGGGCCGCCTTGCCGGTCCCGGTGTCGGCCACACCGGTCAGGGACCGCAGGGCAACGGTGAGGGCGCCGTCGCCGGTGAGCTTCCTGTGGACGAAGTAGAAGCTGTCATTGACGGCCTCGCCGCCGGGGCCCTTCGGATACGAGGCGGAGTCGGCGCCGCGACCACCTTGGGCGGGGGCGGCCGTGCCGAGCAGGCCGACCACGATCGTCACCAGGAGCGCCCCACGCGCGCTTGTTGGGAGGCGGTCCAGCCGCCGGCCGAGGCGGGGTGGCGGTTGTGGCATCCCTTTGATCCCACCCGTGCCGAGGCGGCACTCACCGACCTCGTCCGGGTGGATCCGCACACGGTGGTGTGGCTCAATGAGGCGCAGCACTATCTCGGCGCGGGTCGCGGGTTGGGCGAGCGTATCGGTGCCGCGCTGCACGGGTTGCTCACCGACCCGGCGCGCGGTCCGGTCTTGGTGCTGGGCACGTTGTGGCCCGAGTACGCCGAGGCGTACGCCAAGGTCTCCCGGGCAGGCGAGGAGGATCCGCATGCGCAGGTGCGGGAGTTGCTGGCTGGCCGATGATCCGTCCGCTGGACAGCTTTGACGCGACCGCGGAAGCCGCTGCGGAAACTCTGGCCGCCGCGGGCGACCGGCAGCTCGCGCATGCTCTGAAAAGTGCAAGTGACGGGCGGCTGACGCAGTTCCTTGCGGGAGCACCTGAGCTGTTGCACCGCTACGCGATGGCCACGCCGGCGGCCCGGGCGGTCTTGGAGGCAGCCGTGTACGCGCCGCCTGGGCTCGGGTCTCCATCGCCCTCTGCCCTTCCTGGAAGCAGCGGCGGAGGGCTATCTCACCGACGACGAATACGACACTCTCGCCGACAACCGGCTCGAGCAGGCCCTCGCCGATCTCAGCCGTCCCATGCACGGCAACCTCGCTCCCCTGCGCCGGGTACGACCGCGCGCGGCACAACGCGTCCCCACCAGCCCGACACCCGTCTACCGGCTCGCCGACTAACAGCAACTGGCCACCCTCTGGACACTGATGGACGAGCCCGACCTCCCCCGGCGGCTCCCCCACCTGCACGGCGCACTGCGCCACGCCGCGACAAGCATCCGGCTCGTCAACGACCTGCGCGGCCACCGGCGCGAACAGGCCGACGGACAGGTCGACGCCCTCACCACCGGCCTCAGCGAACTCCAGGCACGCCGCGCCGCAGCCGACAACGCCGAGGAGTGCCGCCTGCACTTGGCGCCACTCACCGCCACCGCCTACGGCCCGGCCGTGGCACTGGAACGGGTCCTGCTCCGGCACACCCGCATGTACGAGCACTCGGACCCCGTCCGCCCACGACAGGAGACCACCGGGTCAACCCTGGTGGACAAACCCACCACGAGGAGAGACCGACGGATGGCCACCGAAGAGCAGATCCCCGACATCATCACCGCCGGCGGAGAATGCGACAACACCACCCTGGAACGGATATTCGGCCAACTGGAACCGGTCGACGCGGACTTCCTCATCGGAGCCTGGAAAGGCGGCCGGTTCGAACGCGGCACCGAGAACGCCGGCCTCATGGAACAGATGCGGTGGTACGGAAAGCGCTTCGTCAGCGAGGACCACGTCGAGCCCCTGCTGTGCACCCGCGAGGACGGAACCGTGTACTCCTTCGAGGAGAAGGGGCTCGCGAGCATCCGCCAGGTCGTCTTCCGCGGCGAGCCGCCGGCGGCGATGGTCTACGGCCGGCTCGCGGTCATGGACAAGAAGGGTGATCCGACGGACTTCTACTTCCACCTCACCCGGGTCCCCGACCCCACCGGTGGCGTGACCGCCGCGACCGCTGCGGTGCTCCGCTCGGCCGACGGTGACTACTCGCTGGAGGAGGTCGGA
This sequence comes from Streptomyces sp. NPDC048291, assembly GCF_043201715.1. Taxonomy (NCBI): domain Bacteria; kingdom Bacillati; phylum Actinomycetota; class Actinomycetes; order Kitasatosporales; family Streptomycetaceae; genus Streptomyces; species Streptomyces sp. NPDC048291. The sequence continues at coordinate 450,412 of NZ_JBICZC010000010.1, read as the reverse complement.
CTGGCCAAGCCCGGCCCCGGCGAACTGCGGGTGAAGATCGCCGGGGCGGGACTGTGCCACACCGAACAGATGGCCCGCTCCGACATGTACACGGCGGTCCTGCCGATGATGCTCGGGCACGAGGGCGCCGGAGTGGTGGAAGAGATCGGCGAGGCGGTGACCGGCATCAGGCCCGGCGACCACGTGGTGCTCTCCTTCGACTCGTGCGGTGCCTGCGCCAACTGCCATGCGGGGCACCCGTCCTGCTGTGAGACCTTCACCGCGCGCAACAGGGTCGGGGTCCCTACGGACGGCTCCACCACGATCCACGACAGCGAGGGGAAGCAGATCGCCGCACGCTGGTTCGGCCAGTCCTCCCTCGCCACCCACGCCATCGCCACAGCCCGTAACAGCGTCGTGGTGCTCGGCGCCGGGTCGGTCGGCCTGTCCGCGGTAATGGCGGCCCGGCCGGCGGGAGCCGCCCGGATCATCGCAGTCGACCTCGACGACGAAAGACTCTCCCTCGCACGCGAACTCGGCCGCGGCGTCCAGTACGGCCTCGACACCACCGAGGTCCCCCCGGTCATCACCGCCGGGATCGCCGCCCTGCGGACCACCGGAACCATGGGGCTGGTCGGTGTGATGAACGGCCTCCTGGAACTCGACGCCCTGACACTGGGCACCGGAGAAACACTCACCGGCATCGTCGAAGGCGACCCGGTACCGCAGGACTTCATCCCCGAGCTCATCACCCTCTGGCAACGGGACCGCTTCCCCTTCGACCGGTTCATCACCGCCTACCCGCTGAGCAGGATCAACGAAGCCGAGCAGGACATGCTCGCAGGCCGGGTCGTCAAACCCGTCCTCGTCCCCTAGCGCGAACAGCAGGACAGCCGACATGCGAACCGGTCACGGGCGCAACAACGTACCCGCGGCCTCTTCCAAAAGAGCCACCGCGAGAAGCTCACCGTCCACAGACCCGAACCGCTCCAGAGCCCGCCGGTGCACATCCAGCACCACGTCGGCAATCCCGTGCGGGGTACCCAGGTCGCGGGCCTCACCGGTGATGATCTCAAGCTGGTCGCGGATGCGGTCGAGTCCGTAGGAAGGGAGGTAGTTCCCGGCGAACAGGGCCGACAGGTCCCTGCGGATGAAGTCGCTCCCGGCCGCGCTCCCGGCCAGCGTGTCGCGCAGGACAGCGAGGTCGATGCCGGCCCGGCGTCCCAGCAGAAGGGCCTCGGCGGTCGCCGTGGCCTGCCCGAACCAGAGCAGGTTGATGAGGAGTTTTGTGGTGTAGCCGGTTCCCGGGCCGCCCATGTGGCTGATTCGGTCCGTGGTCGTCACAGCGTCCAGCAACGGCCTGCACCGGTCGAGGACTTCGGGAGAGCCGCCCACGAACAGCCTGAGGCGCCCGTGTTCGGCATCGTCCGGGCTGCCGCCGAGGGGGGCTTCGAGGACGTCGACGCCGTGGGCAGCCGCTCGTTCCCGCAACACCGCGGCGACTGCGGGGGCGTTGCTCGTCATGTCTATCCATATGGCCCCGGGGGCCAGGGCGCCGAACACGGCGTCCGGGAGTGCCGCCTCGGCTTCGCGGGGCCCAGGCACCACCGTGACCAGTACGTCCGCTCCGGCCGCGGCCGCGATGGCGGACGGCGCCCAGTCGGCACCCAACGAGCGTGCCGGCTGCTCCCGTTCGGGGCGGACATCGAAGGCGGTCACCGAGTGGCCGGCCGAGACGAAGCGTCCGCACAGAGGGGTCCCCATACGGCCGACGCCGACGAGAGCTACGCGCGAGGGCACGGAATCACCACCATGACGGTCGTTGCGTCCACCGGTTCACACCGGCAGAGGATCACTGCGGGAATCCTAGAGCTGCCCGCTGCGCCGACGGCCGGGCGGGTGCTACAGCTTCCAGCTCCGTAGCTGGTCGGCGACGGCCTGGATGCCGACGCGGGTGTCGCGGACCTTGCGTACCAGGTCGGGGAGCGCGCCGTAGGGGGGATCGATGCCCTCGCCGGCCTGGGCCATGTACTGGGCGGCGATGAACGCGGCGTAGAGGCTGTTGCGGTGCGGGAGCGGCTCCAGGCGCACGATGGTGTGGAGCAGGGCCGCAGCGCGCCAGGCGGTGTCCGGGTCGGCTGTCGCGAGGGTGGGCAGCCGGGTCTTGTGACGGGCGACGGCGGCGGTCAGCGCGGAGTAGTCGGAGACGGTCAGGTCGTCGTGGCCGAGCGCGTTCTCCTGGACGTCCAGCAGCCAGGAGACGTCGATGTAGAGGGGCGGCATCAGGCGGCAGCAGTCCCGTTGCCGCGCGCGGCGGGCGGCACTTCGTCGGGGAAGGCCTCGTCGAACTCCCCGCGGAGGCGCTCGGCCCATTCGGTCGCGCCGGCGACGAACCGCTTGCGCTGCATCTCGCGGACGCCGAGGTCGTGCAGGTACTGCTTGAGGCTCTTGCCCTCGGCGGCGGCGGCGGCCCGGACGCCTTCGAGCTCCTCGTCGGTGAAGGACACGTTCAGGGATGGCATGGAGTGATGGTACCTACTAGGTGCCTGCCGGTGAAGTGCGGTGCCGCGCCGGCTCTCCGGCACGTGGGCGGTCGTCGGGGGCGGTCCTCGTCGGTCACGGCCGCTTGCGCGGGCGGTGCCGGGCGAGCGGGACCGGTACCGGGGCGGGGCCGGGTACGACGGTGTTGGAGACGGTGCCGATGCCCTCGGCGGTGAGGGTGACGGTGTCGCCGGGCTTCAGCGGCGGGGGGTCCTGGCGGCCTCGCAGTCCCCACAGTTCCGCCAGGCAGCCGCCGTTGCCGCAGGTGCCCGAGCCCAGGACATCGCCCGGGCGTACCCAGGTGCCGCGTGAGGCGTAGGCGACCATCTCCTCGAAGGTCCAGCTCATGTTGGACAGCAGGTCCCTGCCGACCACCTCGCCGTTGATCTCCGCGGTCAGCGCGAGGCGCAGGAAGCCGTCCGCGTCACGGTACGTGTCCAGCTCGTCGGCGGTGACCAGGAAAGGACCCAGGGTGGTGGCGGTGTCCTTGCCCTTGCACGGGCCGAGGCCGATCTTCATCTCGGCGGACTGCAGGTCGCGGGCGGACCAGTCGTTCAGGACGGTGTATCCGACGATGTGGTCGCGGGCCTGTTCGGGGGTGAGGTCGCGGCCCTCCTTGCCGATCACGGCCGCGACCTCGAGTTCGAAGTCGAGCGTGCTCGACCCCGGCGGCATCGGGATGTCGTCGTGCGGGCCGAGGACTGCGTAGGGGTTGGTGAAGTAAAAGGTCGGGGCCGCGTACCACTGCTCCGGCACCCCGGCGGCGCCGTCCACGGACCGTCGTACGCCCTCCACGTGTTCCTCGAAGGTGACGAAGTCCCGCACGGTGGGGGGCTGGAGCGGCGCGAGAAGGGTGACGTCGGTGACGTGCGGGCCGGCCGGGACGTCGAGCGTCGTTGCGCCCGCGTCCAGCAGGTCGGCGGGGCTGCCCGCGTCGGCGAGCAGGCCGGTCAGCGAGCTCACGCCGGGGAGTGGGCAGAGCCTGCCGTCCTCCTCGACGACGGCCACCTGACGTCGATTGCGGTACTCGTACGTGGCGAAACGCATGCAAGGAGTCCTGTCGACGGGAGAACGGGGGCGGGGCGGTCGCGTCCTTCGAGTGCGGGGTCAGACCGGCGGGGCGATGAAGCAGCCGCGGTCCGCGTCGTTGAAGGACTCCTTGGTGACCAGCTCGTTCATGGGGTTGGCGGTGCCCCACTGGTCGGTGACCTCGGGCCGGGAGAAGTCGTAGACGTGCGGGTGCCAGGTGTCCTCGTCGAGGAGTTCCAGTTCGGTCGTGTACTCGACGGTGTTGCCGTGCGGGTCCAGGAAGTAGGTGAAGGTGTTGTCGCCCGCCATGTGCCGGCCCGGACCCCAGACCTTCTTGAAGCCGGCGCGGATCACCCGGCCGGAGCCGCGCATGTACTCGTCGATGCCGCGCATCTCGAAGGAGACGTGGTGCAGGGAGGTGTGCGGGCCCTTGGCGATGGCCATGGAGTGGTGCTGGTTGCTGATCCGCATGAAGTGCATGACGTCGCCGATGTGGGGATGGCCGAGCGTGTCGGTCAGGCGGAAGCCCAGGTGGGTCTCGTACCACTGACGGGTCCTGTCGAGGTCCGGTGAGTTCAGGACGACGTGCGACAGCTTGACCGGGATCGACTCCTTCTCCTCGATCCTGCGGTGCTGCCGTACCGCGACGTCCGCCGAGACCTCGACGGTGCGGCCGTCGACGTCGAAGAAGCGGAACCCGTAGCCGCCGCCGGGGGTGTCGACCCTGCCCGGCTGGGAGACCAGCCGTACGCCTGCGGCGAGGAGGCGGCCGGCGAGGGTGTCGACGTCCTCGGAGCTCGCGGCCCCGTAGGAGACCAGGTCGAGGCGCTTCTCCTCGGCCTTGCGCAGCCGGACGACGTACTGCTCCGGGCTGCCCTCGGCGGCCAGGAAGGAGATCCCGGAGTCCTCCGCGACCTTGGTCAGGCCCCAGACACCGGCGTAGAAGTCGAGCTGCTTGTCGTAGTCGGGCACGGCGAGGTCGACGTGCCGCAGGTGGGTGAGCAGACGGTCACTCATCGTGGGGTTCCTTCCCGGTCGAGGCCGAGGTCAAGGTCGAGGTTGGGGTTGAGGTTGGGGTTGAGGTCGAGCAGGGCGGCCGCGTTGCCGCCTCGTACCGCGTGGAAGTCGTCGTCGGGCAGGTCCGCCGCGCGCAGTGCGGCCAGCGGGTCCTCGGTGCCCATGTCGAACGGGAAGTCTGAGCCGAGCAGGACCCGCTGCGGTCCGGCGGCGCGCAGCAGCTCCCGCAGCACGTCCGCGTCGTGGACGAGGGAGTCGAAGTACAGCTGCTTCAGGTAGCTGCTCGGTTCCCGGGCGCAGTCCCGCGCGTCCGGGCGGACGCGCCAGGCGTGGTCGGAGCGGCCGAGGTGGGTGGGGAGGTAGCCGCCGCCGTGCGCCGCGATCAGCCTCAGCCGCGGGTGGCGATCAAGGACGCCGGAGAAGATGAGGTGGGAGAGGGCGACGGCGTTCTCGGTGGGCTGGCCGACGGTGTTGGACAGGTACCACCGGTCCAGTCGTTCGTCCAGGGTGCAGCCGAACGGGTGCAGGAAGACGAGGGCTCCCGTCTCCTCCGCCCGGGACCAGAAGGGCCCGTACGCGGGGTCCGACAGCTCGTGGCAGGGGGCGTGTGAGGAGATCTCCACGCCCTTCAGTCCCTGGTCGAGTGCGTGGTCGAGCAGCCGCACGGTGAGGGCGGGGTGCTGGAGGGGCACCAGACCGAGGCCGTGCAACCGGTCGGGGGCCTTCGCGCAGTGCGCGGCGGTGCCCTCGTTGGCCAGCCGGCATATCCGTGACGCGAGCGGGGGCTCGGCCCAGTAGTGGTAGTGCGACGGGGACGGGCTGATCAACTGGATGTCCACGCCCTGCGCGTCCATCGCCGCCAGGCGTGCGGCGGCCTCCGTCAGCCTGGGCGCGCGGGTCCCGACCATCGGACCGTTCACGGCCAGGGCCGCCGGGCCGTTGCGGCGGGCGTCGAGTTCCCGGGCCTCGGCGAGTCCGGGGTGACCGGCTACGGCCGCCTCGACCTCCGGGAGCAGGAAGTGGGCGTGGACGTCGATCGTCGGCAGGGAGGACGCCGGGGACGCGGAGGACGGGGAAGACGGGGAGGACGGGGTGTCGGTCACGGGAGTTCCTTGAGGAGGTTCATGGTGCGGCCGACCAGGCCGGCCATGTCGGCGTCGCGCACGCCGTCCAGCTGCCACCGGCCGATCTGCACGGACGCCTCGACGACGGTGCGTACCCGTGGGACGCGGCGGTCGTAGTACGCTTGGAGCAGTTCGTCGTCCCAGTCCCGGCCGCCGCCGAGCAGCTCGGCCAGGACGAGGGCGTCCTCCAGGGACATCGCCGCGCCCTGGGCCAGGGTGGGCGGGCAGCAGTGGGCGGCGTCACCGATCAGCACGACGCGGCCGCGGTGCCAGGAGCCCTCCACCAGCAGGCGGTCGAACCAGGTGTAGTGGACCTGCTTCGGGTCGGTGATGTGCTCGGTGATCTCCGGCCACACGCCTCCGTATCCGCGCGCCAGGCGGCGCATCTCGTCGGCGTAGGCGGCCGGGTCGATGGCGGCGCGGTCGCGGCACGCCTCGACGACGTAGGCGTAGATCGTGCTCTCACTGGTGGGGCAGTAGCCGGCGATGTAGGCGGGGCCGCCGTAGGTCAGGTCGGTGCGTGTCACGCTCGCGGGCCGTGGGGCGGCGCTGCGCCAGATGGCCATGCCGGTGGGTTCCGGCTTGTCGGTGATCCCGATCGCGGCGCGGGTGGCCGAGTTGAGGCCGTCGGCGGCGATCACCAGGTCGTAGCGGCCGGTGGTGCCGTCGCTGAAGCGCACGGAGACGCCGTCGGCGTCCTGGTCCAGGGTCTCGGCGGTGGTGCCCAGACGCACGCCGGCGCCGGAGGCGCGGACCGCGTCGATGAGGATCTGCTGCAGCCGGGGGCGCTGCATGCCGACGGTGGCCGGCAGGTCCTCCCCGCCCGTCCTGATGTCCTCGGCGACGAACAGGACGGTGCCGTCCGGCGCGGTCACCCCGAGCGAGCCGAAGGCGTAGCCGGAGGCCGACACCTCGTCCCACACGCCGAGTTCGCGCAGGACCCGCAGGGCGTTGCCCTGGAGGGTGATGCCGGAGCCGGTGGTGGCGTTCCAGTCGGGTCTGGCCTCGATCAGGTCGACGGCGATCCCGGCGCGGCGCAGCAGGACGGTGACCGCGTTGCCCGAGGCGCCCCCGCCGACGACCAGGACGGCGGGGGTCCTCCGGGTCGTCCGGGGCTGAGGAAGAGTGCGGCTGTCAGCCATGTCGGGGGGACCTCCCGGGGTTGGGCCGCGCGGCTTCGGGCGGCTGGGGCGCGGCTCGCCCGCCAAGGACGCGGGCCAGGAGTGGGGACGGGGGTGGGGCGAGGGCAGGGACGGGGGTACACAGGCCGGCGAGGCCGGTTACCTGACCGGGCGGCCCGAGCAGGTTGCTCGGCGGCTCACTTGACCGCGATCGGGTTGACGGGTGAGCCGACGGCGCCGGTGATGGGCAGGGGCGCCGCGGTGAGCCAGAACTCGTAGACGCCGTCGGCCGCGCAGTCGGCGGCGAGCGCGTCGAGGTCCCACATCTCGCCGATGAGCAGGCCCAGGTGCGGGATGGCGACCTGGTGCAGCGGCTGGAAGGCGTGGTCGAACTCGTTGGGCCGTACCTCGAAGCCCCAGGTGTCGGTGGCGATCGCGGCGATCTCGGTGCGGTGCAGCCAGCCTGCGGTGGTGAAGGACAGCCCGGGCGAGTCGCCGCCCGCGTAGTCGCCCCAGCCGTCGCGGCGTGCTCGGGCGAGCCGTCCGGTGCGCACGGTGACGAGGTCGCCGCGCCGGACCGCCACACCGTGCGCCTCGGCGGTCGCCGTCAGGTGCTCCTCGGTGATGGCGAACCCGTCGGGCAACTCTCCGCCGGTGCCGACCACTTGGCCCACGTCCAGCAGCACGCCGCGGCCCGCGACGTACGGCGCCATGTGTTCGATGCCGGTGACGAGGTCGCCGTCGGAGGTGACGGTGCGGGCCGCGTCCCGGCCGTTCCAGGCTCTGCCGTGGTCGAAGATGTGCCCGAGCCCGTCCCACTGGGTCGAGCACTGCAGGGGCATCGCGATCACGTCGTCGGCGCCTCCGATGCCGTGCGGGAAGCCCTGGTTGCCGAGGGCCGCGTCGGTACCGGTGTCCAGCATGGTGTGCACCGGGTTGGTGCGCCGGCGCCAGCCCTTCTGCGGGCCGTCCATGTCGAAGGCCTGCGACAGCGAGAAGCTCACGCCCCGCCGTACCAGTGCGGCTCCCTCGCGCCGCTTGGCCTCGTCCAGGAAGTTGAGGGTGCCGAGCACGTCGTCCGCGCCCCAACGCCCCCAGTTCGAGAACGCCTTGGCGGCCTCGGCGATCGCGCCCTCGGGGTCGTGGCGGTCCGGGCTCATGCCGACGCCTCCGCCACACAGCGGGTGCGCTGCACGCCCAGACCGGTGATGGTCCCCTCCATGACGTCGCCCTCCCGCAGCAGCCGGCCCCAGTGCAGGCCGTTGCCCGCCGGGCTGCCCGTCAGCATCAGGTCGCCCGGCAGGAGCCGGGCCGTCTGCGAGATGTAGGACACCAGGCGTGCCACGCCGAAGAGCATGTCCTTGGTGGACTCGTCCTGCATCGTCTCGCCGTTGAGTTTCAGGGTGACCCGCAGGTCGCCCGGGTCCGCGACCGACTCGGCCGGGACGAGCCACGGGCCGAGCGGCGTGAAACCGGGCGCGTTCTTGCAGCGCAGCCAGTCCGTGCCGATCGCCTTCATGTCCCGCCGGAAGACGGTGGCCCGGTCGGTGAGGTCGTTGGCGATCGTGTAGCCGGCCACGTGGTCCAAGGCCTCCTCGGCCGGGACCCGATAGGCCGCCCTGCCGATGACGGCCGCCAACTCCAGTTCCCAGTCCGGCTGTTCGGCCCACGACGGCAGTTCGACGTCGTCGTAGGGGCCCGTGACCGTGCTGGGCAGGCCGATGAAGACGTACGGCAGGTCCTCGGCGGCCCGCCGGTCCATCACCGCGGCGATCTCCGCGCGTGCCTCCTCGGCCGTGCGCGGGTCGTCGGAGGAGCGGTGGGCGACCTCCAGGTCGATCACGTGCTGCCGGTAGTTGGCTCCGGACTGGAAGATCTGGCGCGGCTGCAGCGGGGCGTGCGCCCGGAGGTTCTCCAGGGGCTGCCAGTCGAGGGCGTCCTCGTCCACCAGGGCGTGCAGGGCGGGGAGGGATTCCTCCCAGCGCTCCACCACGGCCCGCATCTCGGACGGTGCCCAGGCGAGCGTCCGGGCGAGGTCGAGCACGCGGCCCTTCGCCAGGATGCCGGGGAACGGCTGTCCGTCCGGAAGCGAGAACGTGCCGAGTGCGAACGGGCCGAGCGGGTCGGAGCCGAGCGCGTCGGGGCCGGCAGGTTGCACGGGTGTTGCCATCAGATGTCCTCCTGCTGGGATGCGGTCTACTCTGGCCCCGATCCGTCAATCACGGAAATCAATCCTGTGAATGTGCCTCATCCATGGTGTGGATGGCTTTCCCCTGCGTTGGGTGGTGCCCGGTGAACCTCTCCCGACTCGATCTCAATCTGGTCCTCGCCCTGCGCGCGCTCCTTGAGGAGCGCAACGTGACCCGGGCCGGCGAACGCGTCGGACTGAGCCAGCCCGCGATGAGCGCTGCGCTGGCCCGGCTGCGCCGTCATTTCGACGACGAACTGCTCGCCCGCACCGGCAACGCCTACGAGCTGACCCCGCTCGGGGTCGCCCTGCGCGACCGCAGTGCCACCGCCTGCGATCTGCTGGAGCGCGTCTTCGCCAGCCAGGCGGACTTCGATCCGGCCGCCGAGGTCCGCGAGTTCACCCTGCTCGCCTCGGACTACGGCGCGGCCGTCTTCGGTGCCGCGCTCGCCCGTACCCTGCACCACGAGGCGCCCGGTATCCGGCTCACCTTCCAGCACCCGGCACCCTCCGTCCAGGAGAACACCGCCACGCTTCTGAGCACCGTCGACGGCCTCCTGATGCCGCACGGCGTCATCGACGGCTTCCCCGCCGTCGACCTGTACACGGACCGCTGGCTGTGCATGGTCGCCGACGACCACCCGGAGGTCGGTGACGCACTCACCCTCGACCAACTGGCGGGTCTGCCGTGGGTCGTCTACCAGCGTCCCTACGACGCCCCGGTCGCGCGCCAGCTGAGCATGCTCGGGATCAGCCCCCGGGTGGAGGTCTCGGTGCAGACCTTCCAGCTGCTGCCGCACATGGTCGAGGGCACCCGGCGGGTCGCGATGATCCAGGACCGCCTGGCCCGCAGAGCGGTTCTCGCCGCCGGGGTACGCGTCCTGCCCTGCCCGTTCGAGTCGGTACCGGTCCGGGAGGCGATGTGGTGGCATCCCGTGCACGCCCAGGACGCGGCCCACATCTGGCTGCGCCGCAAGGCCGCCGAGGTGGGCGCGACCCTGACGGGCGGATGAGCCGGGTCACCCGCGCACACCGCGCCGACGAATGACCGGTGAACGGCGGCCGGTCGGCGGTGACTTGCGGCTGGTGACCGGCAGGGCACCGACCAGGAACGGGATGCCTCGCGCTCCCGGCCCGCCGGCTTGCTTTCACGGTCTCAGACCAGTTGCTCCGGCAGCGGGCGGGGATCCACGGCGCCCGCGCGGCGGCGGGCCGCCCACAGCCATGCCGCGCCGGCCGCGGCGGCCAGCCCCAGCACGCCCACCGCGCCCGCGAGGCTGCCGACCGCCGACTCCCCCGCGAGCAGCACGAGCGGGCAGACGAACTCACCTCCGAAGAAGGCCGCCATCCACAGTCCCGTGCCACGGCCGCGGTCCTCGAACGCGAGCCGGGACATGGCGCTCGTCAGGAGCGCGGGCAGCAGCATGCCGGTGCCCACGCAGTTGACGACCGCGCCGACGACCAGCAGCGGAGCGTTGCCCGCAAGGGACATCAGCCCGAAACCGAGCGCGCCGAGGCCGAGAGCGACGGGCAGCACCGGGCCGGGAGAGCGCTTGAGGCGGGTGAAGGTGACCGCCCCGCCCACGGTGGCGGCGCTGGCGACCGCGCTCGCCAGGCCGATCACTCCGGAGTTCGTCACCCCGAGGTCGTCGAGCAGGTACGACATCTCGACCGGCACGGTGTAGAAGACGACCGCCCCGAAGAAGGTGAGGGCGCAGATGCCGCCCATCTGCCGCCAGGGGAAGGGGCGTCGCATCCCGGCGGCCGAAGACTCCGCAGCCGAGGACTCCGCGACCGAAGACTCCACGGCCGAAGACTCGGCGTTCGGAGTCGCGGCGGCCGAATTCCCGGCGGCCGTCGCTCCAGCCGCCGGGTTGGCCAGGGAAACGGCCATCAGGGGGGCGAGGACCAGGCTCACGGCGTAGATCCAGAAGGGTGCCCGCCAGCCCGCCGATCCGGCGGCGCCGCCGAGCACGAAGAAGACGGTGGCCGACGCGGACGCGCACATCGTCTGCAGGGCGAGGTACTTCACCCGCCGGGCGCCGCTGTAGTAGTCGCCGATCAAGGTGGTGCAGCATGTCATGATCACGGCCTCGGTGACCCCCACGAGGGCGCGGCCGGCGATGACGGCTCCCAGCGAATCCAGCCAGAGCGGGGCGGTGCCGAACACGGCGTACAGCAAAGTGGCCGCGATCAGCAGGCGTTTGCGGCCCACCCGGTCCACCAGCACGCCGGCGAAGGGTGCCAGCAGGGCCAGCGAGAGGGCCGGAACGGTCAGGGCGAGGGGGACCAGCGCCTTGGCTCCGGGCACCGACGCGAAGTGGTCCTGCATCTTCGGGAGCACCGGGGCGATCAGCACGGCCCCCAGGATCGGCAGGCAGCTGCCGGCCATCAGCAGGGTCACGCGCAGTACGTGGGCGGGGCCCGAGACGGTGACAGACGAGCGGGGGATGTCGTCGATCGCGATCGAGGAGGGAGAAGGAGAGGAAGAGGGACCGGAACCGGGCAGCGGAACGGAACCAGGCATGGCGACTCCAGGGACGGTGTGAGGGAGTGGGCATACCGTCCACGGGCGCCTGTGGCGCGCAGCATGCCGCGGACGGCCGCACGTCGGCGGCTGGTCCGGACAGCGGCGTGCGGGTAGGGACGACTATGGGCGTTCGCCAGGCCCGCTCGCCATCCCGCACGCGATCCGAATCGCGTATCCGGCTCATCCACGCCGTGGATGAGCCGCGCGTACGGCCACCGCCGCACAGGCGGCGAACTACGCCACCTCCGGGTACGCGCCCAAGCCGGTGGTGAACTACAAACTCCTCCCCCAGCACGTCAACCGCGCTCGCCGTCTCGTGAGCCCGTAGGTCGCACTCGAAGGGTTGATCTCGGCCACATCCGAGCGTATAAATAAGCAACTTTCTTTCTTACAGGCCGGGCAGGCCTGTCTCACAGGCCGTCTATGGCGAGATGAGGGCACCGTGACCCGCCGTTATCCAGCAGGTCCGCAGCGGTTGTTGCGTTCGCTCAACGGCCGTGCCGTCCTGGAGGCGATCGACGAGGCGGGGCCCGTCACGACCACCGATCTGGCGGGCCGGATCCCGCTCTCCCGGCCGACGGTCGCCGCCGCGGTCGGCCTGCTCCTGGAGCGCGGGGTCATCACCGAGGTCGGCCCGGCGACCGGCCGCAAGGGTCCGGCGCCGGCGCAGTACGGGGTGAACGCCGACTGCGCCTTCGCGATCGGTGTGGACGTCGGGCACCGCAGGATCCGTGCCGCGGTCGCCGACGTCACGGGCCGGGTGCGGGCGCGTGCCGAGTCCGAGCAGCACGGGGACCGGGGCACCGAGGCGTTCGTCGGGCAGATCCTGGACATGTGCGTGGACCTGGCCGGGCAGGTCGGGCGGGAGCTGGGCGAGATCACCCAGGTCGTCGCCGGACTGCCGGCCGCGGTCGGTCCCGACGGACGGCAGCTGTCGTACACCACCGGGCTGCCCGACGCGGGGAGCGGGCTGGGCGAGGCGCTGGGGCGGGCGATCCCCGTCCCGTTGGTCCTGGAGAACGACGTGAATCTCGCGGCGCTGGCCGAGCGCACCCACGGTCTCGGCACCGAGACCGACGACTTCGTCCTGGTCAGCCTGGGCGTGGGGCTCGGTCTCGGGCTGGTGGTGGACGGCAGGGTCCGGCGGGGCGCCACGGGTGTCGCGGGTGAGGCCGGGTATCTGCCGAGCGACCGCATGATCGCGCCGGTGGGGCAGCGCCGGGATCCCGTCCAGGAACACCTGGGCGCCCGCCACATCAGCGCCGAGGCCCGCCGGCTGGGCCTGCCGGGCGACGGCAGCCCGCTCACCGTCTTCGGACTCGCGCGCGCCGGCGACCCCGGCGCGCTGGAGATCGTGGAGGACACCGCCCGCAGCGTCGCCTACGTGGTGGCCTGTGTCGTACCCCTGATCGACCCGGCGCTGATCGTGCTGGGCGGCGCCATCGGGGCCAACGGGGATCTGCTGCTCGAACCCGTCGCCCGCCATCTGGCCGATTTCAGTACGTTCCGGCCGCCCATCGTCGCCTCCGGGCTCGGCCAGGACGCCGTGCTCACCGGAGCGACCACCATGTCGGCGGAGCTGGCCCGCGAGGCCGCCTTCGCCGCCGCCACCACCCCGGTCCCCCAGGGCGAGCCCTCGGCTCTGTCCTGAGAGACACCGCGGCGACGCCGTCTTGCCGGACAGCGCCGCCGCTCAGGGTCGGCGGGCATTGCCGTGCCCGCCGACCGACGACCGATCCGTCACCCAGGGAATCCCGTCTCCGAGGAAGGACGATCAGTGTTCAAACCTATCACCGGGCCTGTCACCGGGGTCGTGTCCGTCACGGCCGCCGGAGTGCTGCTGCTGGCCGGCTGCACGTCCACCGGGCCCTCGTCGTCAGAACCCGACACCGCCATCTCCGCGGGCGCCTCGCACCAGCCCACCACCGTCACCGTCTGGACCTTCAACCACCTTCCCAACGAGGTGGCCGCGTTCAAGGCGACCCTGAACCGGCTGCACACCAAGTACCCGTGGCTGACCGTGAAGTTCGTGCCGAACAAGGACGACGCCGCCTATGCCAAGGCGGTCGCCGCGGGTGATCCGCCCGACGTCTTCATCAGCTCCGCGCCCGACAACGTGGCGAAGTTCTGTTACAACGGCACGGTCGCCGACATCGGCCCCTACCTCACCTCCGCGAAGATCGACACGGCGAAGACCTTCCCGGCCGCGACCCTCGCCTACACCCGCTACCAGGGCAAGCAGTGCGCGCTGCCGCTGCTGACCGATGCCTTCGCGCTCTACTACAACAAGCAGATGTTCAAGGCGGCCGGTATCACCAAGGCGCCCACCACCCTCGCCGAACTCACCGCCGACGCGAAGAAGCTGACCGTCAAGAACGCGGACGGCTCGATCAAGACCTACGGCTTCGTGCCGCGCTCCGACTACGACGTCAACCGGTACCTGTTCACCGGCGCGCACAGCGGGACCGAGTTCTACGGCAAGGACGGGAAGACCACCTTCGCCTCCGACGCCAAGTGGCAGCAACTGCTGGCCTGGGACAAGGAGTTGATCGGCTACTACGGCGAGGCGAACGTCCAGAAGTTCGTGGGCCGTTACCAGCCGCACGCCGACGACGCCGGCAACCCGCTGCTGACCGGGGCCGCGGCCATGGAGTACGACGGCGAGTGGCACGTCGGCGAGATCGCCTCGGAGAAGAAGGACTTCGACTACGGCGTGGTGCCGATGCCGGTCCTGGACGGCTCGTCGGGCACGTACGGTGCGGGCAGCACGCTCGGCACGGTCGCCTACCTGTCCGCCGGTTCGCAGCACAAGCAGGAGTCGTTCTTCGCGCTCCAGCAGCTCACCACCGACACGACGTTCCTCAACACCCTCGCGGACACGGTCTACAACATCCCGACCACGTTCGCCGCGCTCAAGGCCTGGGACAAGCGGAACGACCCGCACTGGAAGCCGTTCGTCGACGTCTTCGAGAACAAGAACTCCACCTACAAGACGCTCACCCCGGCCGGCATCGAGGACATGGACACCTGGCGGGCGTTCCTCCTCGACTACGAGCAAGGCAAGGTGGGCAGCGCCGCGAGCGGTCTCGCCGGGGTCGGGAAGAAGATCGACGACCTCAACTCCGAGAGCGGGCAGTAGAGATGACGACCACTCTCGCCCCCGTCGGCGAGGCCCCGGGCGGCGCACGCACGCGCGCCGCCCGGGGCGGGCGGCGGCGCGCGAGCGGGGCCCGCTGGTGGGTCGTACTGGCCTTCCTGTCCCCGTTCGTCGTCGGGTTCTGCGTCTTCGTGCTCTACCCGGTGGCCGCCACGCTCTACTACTCGCTCACCGACTTCCAGGCCGGCTCCTACCGCCCGGTGCAGTTCGTCGGACTGCGCAACTACCGCGCCCTGTTCACCCAGTCCGACACCTTCTGGGTGGCCGTGCGCAACACCCTGTGGATGGTCGTCGTCATGGTGCCGCTGCGCACCGTCTGGGCCATGTTCACCGCCTGGGTGATCATCCGGGTCAAGCGCGGCCGGGCCGTCTACCGCACGCTGTTCTTCCTGCCGTCGATGGTGCCCGTGGTGGCCGCCGCCCTGTCGTTCATCGTGCTGCTCAACCCGGTCGGCCCGCTCAACCGGATGCTGGGCTGGGTGGGCATCGACGGTCCGGGCTGGTTCTCCGACCCGGCCTGGTCGAAGCCGAGCCTCGTCCTGATGGCGCTGTGGGCGAGCGGCAACGTCATGGTTATCTTCTCCGCCGCCATGCTCGACGTACCGCGCGAGCTGTACGAGGCCGCCGAACTCGACGGCGCGGGCACCTTGCAGAAGTTCCGCAGTGTCACCCTCCCGGCGATCTCCCCGGTGATCTTCTTCGCGCTGCTCACCGGGATGATCTACACCTTCCAGTACTTCACCGAGGCGTTCGTCGCCTCCAGTTCGGCGAACGCCACCTCGTCCAGCAACGATCTGATCGGCTACCCCGCCAACTCGCTGCTGTTCTACTCGACCGAGCTGTACCGGCAGGGCTTCGCGTACTTCAAGACCGGCTACGCCTCGGCCATGGCCTGGCTGCTGTTCCTCGTCATCTTCGCGGCGACCGTGGTCTTCATCCGCGCCTCGCGCCGTTTCGTGCACTACTCGGGCGGTGGCCGATGAGCACTGTTCCCCTGACGAAGCCGCGTGCCGGGCGCCGCGCGCTGTACCTGCTCGCCGAGCACGCGCCCGCCGTCGCCGTCGCGCTCTGCTTCCTCCTCCCGCTGACGATCGGCGTGCTCACCGCGTTCATGACCCAGCACCAGGCCGGCACGGGCTCGCTGTGGCCCTCGCCCTGGGAGTTCGGCAACTTCGGCGAGGTCTTCAGGGCCATGCCGTTCGGCCGCGACCTGCTCAACACCATGCTCTACGCCGGGCTGTCCACCGTCGGCGTGGTCGTCTCCTCGGTGCCGGTGGCCTACGCGCTGGCCCGGCTGAGGTGGCGCGGCCGGGAGGCGGTCTTCCTGGTCGTGCTCGCCGCGATGATGATCCCGGCCCAGGTCACCAGCCTGCCGCTGTACGTCATGTACGCGCACGCCGGCTGGATCGGCACGCTCAAGCCGCTCATCGTGCCCTCGTTCTTCGGCGACGCGTTCAGCATCTTCCTGCTGCGCCAGTTCTTCCTGACGATCCCGGACGAGTTCACCGAGGCGGCCCGGGTGGACGGTGCGGGCGAACTGCGCATCCTGTGGCGGGTGCTGATCCCGATGGCCCGCCCGGCGATCGCCGCGGTCGGCCTGTTCGCCTTCCTCTACGCCTGGAACGACTTCTACAACCCCCTGCTCTACACGGGCAACAGCGACACCGGCCAGACCCTCGCGGTGGCCCTCAGTCAGCTCGCCAAGAACGGGCACCAGAACGCCTACCAGCTCCAGATGGCGGCCTCGCTGATGTTCCTGCTGCCGGTCCTGGTGCTGTTCTTCCTGGCGCAGAAGGTCTTCGTCGAGGGCATCGCGCTGACCGGCGTCAAGGGCTGAGCCCTCCGGGGCCGACCTACCGGGGCCGAGCCGCCCCCACATCTCCCACAGGAGTCACGAGTGAAGATCACCGTTGTCGGCGGTGGCAGTACCTACACGCCCGAACTCATCGAGGGCTTCGCCCGGCGCGCCGACGTGCTGCCGGTCGACGAACTCGTCCTGCACGACATCGACGCCGGACGCCTCACCGTCATCGGCGGCCTGGCCCGCCGGATCCTCGCCCGCCAGGGCTTCCCCGGCCGGCTGTCCACGACGACCGACCTCGCCGAGGCGGTCGACGGGGCCGCCGCGGTCCTGATCCAGCTGCGGGTGGGCGGGCAGGCGGCCCGGCTGGTCGACGAGACCCTCCCGAACCGGTTCGGCCTGCTCGGCCAGGAGACCACCGGCCCCGGCGGCTTCGCCAAGGCCCTGCGCACGGTCCCGGTGGTGCTCGACATCGCGGAGGAGGTGCGGCGCCGGGCCCTGCCCGGTGCCTGGATCGTCGACTTCACCAACCCGGTCGGCATCGTCACCCGGGCCCTGCTCGACGCGGGTCATCGCGCGGTCGGCCTGTGCAACGTGGCGATCAAGTTCCAGCGGCAGCTCGCCGCCCGGCTCGGCACCGCCCCCGGCCGGGTCAGGCTCGGCCACGCGGGCCTCAACCACCTGTCCTGGATCCGCTCGGTCACCGTCGACGGCGTGGACCGCCTGCCGGAGCTGCTGAGCGGTCCCGCCCTCGACCAACTCGCCGCGGAACTCCGCATCCCCGCCGGGGCCCTGCGCGACCTCGGCGCCATCCCCTCCTACTACCTCCACTACTTCTACTGCACGGACCAGGAGATCCGTGCCCAGCGGGCGGGCGGCCACCGGGCCGAGCGGGTCCTCGCCATCGAGCAGGAACTGCTCACCCTCTACGCGGACCCCGCCCTCGACCACAAGCCCGACCTGCTGGAGCAGCGGGGCGGGGCCTACTACAGCGAGGCCGCGGCCGCGCTGGTCACCAGCCTGCTCACCGGCGACGGCGCCCACCACTACGTCAACGTCCGCAACGACGGCCTGGTGGCCGGCCTGCCGGACGAGGCCGTGGTCGAGGTGGCCGCCGACGTCGACACCGACGGGCCGCGTCCGGTGCCCGTGCCGCCGTTGCCTCCGGAGATGCTCGGGCTGGTCCAGGCGGTCACCGCGTACGAGACGCTCGCGATCGAGGCGGCCCTGACCGGGGACCGTACGGTGGCCCGCAGGGCGCTGGTGGCCAATCCGCTGGTACGCGAATGGGGCCTCGCCGCCGAGCTCCTCGACGCCCTGCTGGAGGCCAACCGCGGCCACCTGCCCCGGTTCTCCGCGAGCGAGGCCGCCGATGCCTGAGCTGGTGGTGGGCGTCGACGGCGGGAACTCCAAGACCGACCTCGTCCTCGCCGACACCGAGGGCCGGCTGCTGTCCTGGGTACGCGGGGCGGGGACCCGCCCGCACACCGAGGGCATGGAGATCACCACCGAACGGCTCGCCCGCCTCGGCCGGCACGCGCTCGCGCAGGCGGGCCTGCCCGCCACGACCCCGGTCCGGGTCGGCGCGTACTTCCTCGCGAACGTCGACCGCCGGGCCCAGGAGCGCCTCGCTCTGCGGCAGTTGACCGCGCTGGGCGCGGCGGACCAGGTCCTGGTCCGCAACGACACCCTGGCCGTGCTGCGGGCCGGGGCGCCGGACGGCTGGGGGGTGGCGGTGGTGTCCGGCGCCGGTATCAACGCGGCTGCCGTCCATCCGGGCGGCCGTTCGGCCCGCTTCCTCTCCCTCGGTGACATCACCGGGGACTGGGGCGGCGGGCTGGCGGTGGCCCGGGCCGGCCTGGGCGCCGCGGTGCGCGCGGGCGACGGACGGGGGCCGGCCACCCGGCTGCGCCAGGAGCTGCCGGCGCCGTTCGGCCTGGACAGCGTGGAGGCCGTCGCGCTGGCCGTGAGCGCCGGTGAGATCGAGGTGACCGCACTGCACGGCCTGGCGCCTCTGGTCTTCGCGACCGCCGAGAGCGGTGACGCCGTGGCGCGGGGCATCGTGGAACGCCTCGGCGACGAGATCGTCGCCATGGTCACCGCGCTGCTCCGCCGCCTGCGCCTGCTGCGCACCCCGACCCCGGTGGTCCTGGGCGGCGGCACCCTGCAGAACGACCGGCTGCTGCTCCGGGACCACATCGGCGCCCGTCTCGCGGTCGAGGCACCGCTGGCCCGACCGCGGGTCCTCGACGTGGCCCCGGTCGCGGGCGCGGTGGCGCAGGCCCTGGTGACCGCGGACGCCCCCGCCGACGCGCAGGACCGCCTCCGCAAGACGCTCGCCGCCCGACGACCACCGTCCGTCCGCGTCGACTGACGCCGCGCATCACGATCCCCTGCCGGAAACGGCCCCCGCCCTGCCATGGAGCCGGGCGGGACAGTGCGCGCAGGGGCTGAGCCGACGACCCCCGCGGAAGCCGGCCGCCCCTCGGCCGGTGGTCCGAGGGGGTCGAGGCAGGGCCCTGCTGGAACGGGATCCCGATCAGCAAGTCCGCCGGCTGATGGACAGCACCAGGCCACGGAGCTCTGGGCGAGAGCCATCGTCCTTCCGCCGCGCGCCCGTTGCCGTCCGCCGAACACGCCCGTCGCCGAGGCCGGGCTCAGCGGGACCCTGCACGGAGCCCCACTCCGCTGGTGCCCTCGTGGCGTGGCGTGGCGTGGCGTGGCGTGGCGTGGCGGTGTCGGCGTTTCGGCCATTTCCGGCCCGGAGCTGCCGCAAGCCAGACCAAGGGCCACGGGCCGGCCGGGGTTCCGCGCGCAGGCAACTACGGGGTTCCCAGCACGACCGAATGACGTGTGTTCGATATCGCTGCCGTGTCGTTGGACTTCACGACTCTGCCGCTGCGACCGTCATAGGGGGAACGATGACCTCGGACATCACACAGGATCAGACGCCACAACCGCCGAACGGCAGCTCGCGGGACGACGACGCTCAGGAGGCCGGTGTTCGAGAGGAGGAATACCTCTACCGCGACGAGTCACGACTCCGGGCCGGGTCTCTGCTGACCTCCCGCACCATGGCCCGGCGGCTGCCCTCGCTCGTACGGCGCTCGGTGCGGATGGCCTGGCGGGTGGACCGCGGCGCCACCGTCGGGCTGCTGGTGTGCCAGATCGCAACGGGCGTCCTCGCGGCCCTCGGCCTGCTGGCCGTCACGGGCACGATCACCGCGCTGATCTCGTCGGGCGACATCACCGACCGGCTGCGGGACGCCGCTCCGCAACTGGCCGTCATCGCGGCGGCCACCGGTCTGCGTGCGCTGCTCGGCATCGCCGTGGTCTGGCTGACCGGTCGGCTGCGCCCGGTGCTCGGCCGGGCGGCGGAGCTGACGATGGTGGAGGCCGCGCTGGGCGCGGAAATGGCCGCGAACAACAAGCCCGGCTACAACGACGCCTACGACATCGCCGACCGCGGCGCCCAGGCCACGCCCGATCTCGTGGAGGAAGCACAGGACGTACTCGCGGCGACCGCGACGCTCGCGGCCGGCGCGGCCGTGCTGACCGTGCTGCACCCGCTGCTCCTTCCCCTGCTCTTCCTCGCGTGTCTGCCGCAGGCCGCCGCCTACGTCCGTTCCGCACGCGTGATCTACCTCGCCGCGCTGGAGACCTCCGGGCGGCGCCGGATGCTGGGCAAGCTGCGCTGGCACATGGCCTACATGGAGTCCAGCGAGGAGATGCGTGCCTGCCTCGCCGGCCCCTTCCTGATCGGCCGGTACCGGAAGCTGGCCGCCTCGGTCAACGCGGCCGAACGCAAGGCGGCGAACACGGGCGCCTCGATGGGCCTGGCCGGCGCGGTCGCCGGCGGGGTCGCCTCGGCCGCGGTGTGGGCGGCCCTGCTGTGGCTCCTGGCCTCCGGCCGGATGAGCCTTGCGGCCGGAGGCGGCGCCGTCTTCGCTCTCCAGACCGCGACCACTTCGGTGCGCGGCATCATCAACGGCGGGGCCCGCCTGGTGCGCACCGGCTGGTACGTGCAGGACTGGCAGAACTTCCTCGACAACGCCCACGGCCAGGCGATGACCGACTCGCGCGGGCCCGCGGCCCTGACCGCGGCCCCGGAGCGCTTCGAGGTCCGCGACGTCACCTACCGCTACGACGGCGCCCCCAAGGACAGCCTGAGCGGCGTCTCCCTCCACGTGCGGCGCGGCGAGATCGTGGCGTTGGTCGGGGAGAACGGCTCCGGCAAGACAACGCTCTCCCGTCTCCTGTGCGGTCTGCTGCTGCCCACCGAGGGGGACGTGGCCTGGGACCACGCGTCCACGGCGGACCTGGACCCCTGGCGGTCGTGGGAGCACGTCGTGGTGGTCCCGCAGAAGTTCACCTACCTGCCGCTGACGATGCGGGACAACATCACTTTCGGGCAGGGCGACACCAGCGACGCGGCCCTGCTCGCCGCGTGCGAGGCGTCCGGCGCGGCGGAAATGCTGCCGGGCCTCCGCTCCGGCCTGAACACCCTTCTGACCAGCGAGTGGTTCGGCGGGCAGCAGCTCTCCGGCGGGCAGTGGCAGCGCCTGGTCCTGACCCGGGCCTTCCACCGGCGGGCGGCGCTGCTGGTGATGGACGAGCCCACGGCGGCGCTCGACGCCCGTGCGGAGCACCGGATCTTCTCCGGACTGCGGGAACTGGCCAAGGACCGCGCGGTCCTGCTGATCACCCACCGGCTGACCAATGTGGCCGTCGCCGACCGGATCGTGGTCCTGGACGAGGGCCGGATCGTCCAGGAGGGCAGCTACGCCCAACTGACCCGGGAGCCGGGGCTCTTCCAGTCCTTGTGGGAACTGCAACGCCGGATGAGCACCGGCACCGCCTGACCACCGCGCCCCGGCCCGCGCCGTACACTCTCCGCTCGCGCCGTAGCGGGCAGGACATCCCCCCTCATCTGCCGTCCGGGGAAGGCGGGGGTGGGATCGAAGGAGGCTGCAACGGCTCGGGGCCGAGGGGGGTTTCGGCGGGGAGGCGCCAGGCCTGGATCAGTTGGCCCAGTCGGCGGGCCGGTGTCTCGCTGGGGATGAACAGGACCACCGCGACCAGGACCAGGGCGCCTGCCAGGAGCGCTCCGGTCGTCCACGCGGACAGGCCGCCTCCGGCCATGCCCATCGCGACGGCGGCCGCCGCGCCCAGTACGCCGCCGATCCGGGCCGCGGTGCTCACGATCGCCGTTCCCGACGGGCCGGACGGCGCAGTGTCCAGGACAGCCTGGGCGTCCCGAGCAGGACTCGGAGCGTGAAGCGGGTGCGGGTGCGGCGGGTGGGGAGGGCGGCCAGTTCGGCGTGCCATTCCTCGCGCCACCGTGCGCGCGTCGGGGTGGGAAGCAGCAGGGTCAGCACGGCCAGCATGCGGGTGGTGACCGCGAACGCGGTGGAGGTGGGCCGGAGAACGGCCGAGGAGAGGTCGTGCAGTTCACGACTCACGTCGGTCAGGCCTGCCGCGCGCGCCAACGGCGCGAGCACTTCGAAGGTTTCACGGGCGACGAGGTAGCGCCTGGTCGGGGCGACGAAGGCGATGGTGCGCATGTTGTGCAACCGGTCGGCGAGGCGGATGGCCAGGACGGCCTCCTCACGTGTCGGCGTGAGCGCCCGCGGCCTCGTGGTGCCGAAGCGGAGGGCGGTGAGTGGGATCGCGCCGAGCTTGGCGGTGCGGACGGCCGAGATCAGATCGGCGGTCTCCTGCCCGAAGTGCTCGGCGACGCGGCCCGGCGGGCAGGCGGTGTCGTCGATGTCGTGCAGCACGGCGGCGCAGATCACGGCCGGCGGCATGCCGGTATCGGCGACGATGGCGGCGACGGCCAGGCAGTGGGTGAGGAACGGGTCGCCGCTGCGGCGGGTCTGGCCCGCGTGCCAGACGGCGGCCTCATCGTGGGCATGGCGGATGAGCGAGGTGTCGGCGTCCGGGTGGTGCCTGCGTACGGCGGTCAGGATGCCGTCCAGGGACGGGGCGGTGGAGCGGCGCCTGAGTGGTCGGGGTCCCAATCGGCGCCGGGCCGTCATGACACTCCCCCGTCGGCGGCCGGGCGGGCGGCCCACCCCGGCAGGGGCTGCTTGCGGGTCCGGTAGGCGCGGGCGAGGGCGTCGCGCGCGCGCTCGGCACCGTCCTCGGTGATCCGGTAGAAGCGACGGCGCGGACGGCCGGCTTCCTCGTGTACGGCGGGGTCTTCCCAGGTGCTCTCCACCCAGCCGACCTGTTCCAGCCGGGCGAGGATCGGATAGATCGTGCCCGACGGCAGTCCCGCCAGCTGACAGAGCTCAAGGCCGTAGCGTTCCTTGGCGGGATCTTCCAGCAAGGCCCGCAGCACCAGCTGGGTCTGCAGGGTCATACGCAAATTACCCATATCCCGTACTCTACATAGGCTATATATGAGCTGTCTAGGTCTGGCGCATGTCGCGCCCGATGGCGGGCCCGCACCGCACCGCCTCCTCCGTATTGAATGAAGCATTCAACATCCTTAACATCATCAGGTGGCTTCATTCATCAACCTCAGATGCGCGGCCGCCCTGTTGCTGGCCGTCGGACTCGCGGCCCCGGCGGCACCCGCCGCGGCCGAACCGTCTCGGTCCGCCCCCCACCAGGTCTGGCCGACCCCACAGAGCATGCACACCGGACCGGGCCGGATCCCCGTCCCCGACCGGGTCGTCGAGGTCGTCGGCCCCGGCACCGATCCATCGGCCCGGAAGGTCGTCGAGGCGGCGCTCAAGGCCGCCGGCGCCGACCGTGTCACGACTGTCGACGCCGGTGACCGGCCGCCGGCCGCCGCGCTGACCGTCTATGTCGGCGGTCCCGGCGAGAACGGCGCCACCGCCGGGGCGCTGAAGGGGCTCAAGGCCGGCTCCCCCGCGGGTCTCGCCTCCGGCGGCTACGTCCTCGCCTCCGGCCGCAGCCGGGGCCGGGCCCTCCTCGCGCTCTCCGGCGTCGACACCACCGGCACCTTCTACGCGGCCCAGACCCTGCGCCAACTCCTCGACGGCACGCGCGCGTTGCCGGTGACCACCGTCCGGGACTGGCCCAGCGCCGCGCTGCGCGGGGTCGTCGAGGGCTTCTACGGAACCCCCTGGACCCACGCCGAGCGGCTCAGCCTGCTCGACTTCTACGGCCGGACGAAGCAGAACGTGTACGTCTACTCCCCCAAGGACGACGACTATCTGCGCGCCCGGTGGCGGGACGAGTACCCGCCGGCCGCGCTGGCCCGGTTGCGGGAACTGGTCGACCGGGCCACCGCCGACCACGTCCGCTTCACCTACGCGCTCTCCCCCGGCCTGTCGGTCTGCTACTCCTCCGACGCCGACGTCAAGGCGCTGACCGCGAAGTTCGACTCGCTGTACGCGATCGGCGTCCGCTCCTTCGCGGTCCCGCTGGACGACATCAGCTACACGCGCTGGAACTGCGCCGAGGACGAGAAGGAGTTCGGCACGGGCGGCGGTGCGGCCGGTGCCGCGCAGGCACGCCTGCTGAACACCGCGTGGCAGGAGTTCTCCGCCGGGCACACCGGGCTCCAGCCCCTGGAGATGGTCCCCACCGAGTACTCCGACCTCGCCGACTCCCCGTACAAGAAGGCGCTGCGGGAGCGGCTGGACCCGTCGGTGGTCGTGGAGTGGACCGGCGTCGGCGTCATCGCGCCCACCATCACAACGGACCAGGTGAAGCAGGCCCGCGAGGTGTACGGCCACCCGATCCTGGTCTGGGACAACTACCCGGTGAACGACTACGTGACCAGCCGCCTTCTGCTCGGCCCCTACACGGGCCGCGAGGCGGGCGTCGCCACGGAGGCGGCCGGCGTCACCGCGAACCCGATGGTCCAGGGAGAGGCGAGCCGGCTGGCCCTGTTCACCTCGGCCGACTACCTCTGGAACCCGGCCGCCTACAACCCGCGCCAGGCCTTCCTCGCGTCCGTCCGCGACCTCGGCGGGCCGGGGGCCGCCCCATGGCTGCGGATCTTCGCCGAGAACAACTACTCCTCCCAGCTGGACGCTACCGAGTCACCGACGCTCTCCGGGCTGATCGCCGCCTTCCGCACGGCGTACGAGAAGGACAGCGGTCTCGACCGGGCCGCGGCCGCGCTCAAGGGCTACTTCGCCGACATGGCCGCCACCCCCGCCCAGTTGCGCGCCCGTCTCGATAACCCCGGGTTCCTGGACGAGACGTCGGCCTGGCTGGACAAGCTCGGCAGGTACGGCGGCGCGGGCGAGACGGCCGTGGACCTGCTGTTGGCGAACAAGGCCGGGGACACGGACGCGGTGTCGGCGTACTGGACCCGGCTGCGGACCGAACGGAAGGAGCTGGACGCCGTCCCGCAGCAGGTCTCGCCGGGCGTGATGGACCAGTTCCTCTACACGACGATGCTGGAGACCGCCCCCGACCCCGGAGTCGACGCCTCCTTCTCCCCGTCGTCCCTGTCGCTGCGGCCCGGCGCCTCGCGGACCGTGACGCTCGAACTCTCCGACGAGCGCTCGACCGTGGACAAGACCGTCGACTGGCGGCTCGACGTGCCCGACGGAGTCACCGCGTCTCCCGCCGAGGGGACCGTGACCGTCCCCGCCGGGGGCAGCGTCTCGGCTACCGTCACCCTGACCGGCGGCACGCAGGGCGTGCACGCGGTCGTCGCCGGGGGCACCGGCGTGCTCTCCCGGGCACTCCCCGTCCAGGTCACGGACGGCTCCGGGGACTACCGTGCCCTGACGGCCGACTTCAGTGGCGCTTCGGTCAGTTCGATCGACCTCGGCACCGGGACCACGACGGACATCGCGGTCGGCGACAATCCCGGCGAGGTCGTGGTGAGCGCCGACGGCCGGACCGCGTACGCCGCCGACCAGGGCTCGGACACGGTCAGCGTGATCGACGTGGCCAAGGGCACGGTCACCGCCACGGTCGCCGTGGGCAGGGTCCCCGCCGGCCTCGCGCTCACCCCGGACGGCAGCACCCTGTGGGTGGCCGACTACAGCGACGGCACCGTGCGGTCGATCGACACGAGCACCCTGAAGACGGGCACGCCGATCACCGTCGGCTCCGGCCCCGAGAACATGGCGGTCACCCCGGACGGCAGGACCCTCTACGTGGCGAACATCCACGACAACACGGTCACCCCCGTCGACCTCGCGACGCGGAAGGCGGGCACGGCGATCCCCGTGGGCCCCGGCCCCTTCAACGTGGTCGCCGCACCCGACAGCGGAACGGTGTACGTCTCCGACTCCGGCGGCTCGACGGTCACCCCGATCGACACCGCGACGAACGAGCCCGAACCGACCCTCCTGGTCTCCGGCCAGGCCTACGGCCTCGCTCTCTCCCCGGACGGCCGCACCCTCTGGGTCAGCCCCAGCAACGGTGACCACGTCACTCCGGTGGACACGGTGACGGGCGCCCCCGGCACCAGGGTCACGGTGGGCCGGTCGGCCTTCGACGTGGCGCTGAACTGGAACGGCACCACGGCGTACGTCACCACGGCGGACGCAAACGCGCTGGTGCCGGTCGACACGGCGACCGGCACCACCGGGTCACCGCTGACCACGGGCGCATATCCCCTGGCAGTGGCCCTCACTCCCGTGCCCGTGCCGTAGGGACCACCCGACGGGTCGGCGGAGCCGCAGCGATCTGCGGCTCCGCCGGCTTCCCCGCGACCCCTCAGCTGGCGGTGCGCCGAATCCGCCCCGCGTACTTCTTCTCCAGCTCCAGATTCCCCTCGAAACCGCCGGGGACATTCGCCGACACGTAGACCGGCGGCCGCTCGCCCGCGGCAAGCAGCAGCCCCGACGCCTCGGCGACGGCCATCTGCACCAGCGTCACCCCGGTCAGCGTGGACAGCGCGGACACCGCTCCACCACCCGGCAGTTCCAGCAGCGCGTCGCCCACCGGCGCCGCGTTGTCCAGCACCACGTCGGCCAGATCGACGAGCTTCTTCCCGCTCGCGTGGCCCGCGGGAACCGCGCGGGTGTGCGTGAGCGAGGTGATCGCGAGGATCCGGTGCCCCTGCTCCTTGGCATGCAGGGCCATCTCCACGATGACGTTGTTGACTCCGGAGTTGGAGACGATCACGAACAGGTCCTCGGCATGCGGCGCGGCCAGGTCGTAAAGACGCGCGGCGATCCCCGGCGCACGCTCCAGCAGCGGGTCGTCGAGGACGCTCGGATCGTCACCGCCGAAGAGGACGAGGTCGGCCATCTGGAGCCGGTTGGTCGGCACCAGCCCACCGGCGCGGCCGGCGACTTCTAGAACCATCGCCTGGGAGTGCCCGGTACCGAACGCCTGGATCACGCCGTCTCCGCGCACGCAGTCGACGATGAGTTCGGCGGCGCGGCGGACATCGCCCCGCGCGGACTCGGTGACGTGGCGGAGGACGGCCAGGCTCCGCTCGGCGAAGCCCTGGGCGCTGACTGACTCGACGGACACGCTTCACTCCCTCTTGATGGCTTGAACCACCATGAAGCCAGAGATAGATGAATCAATAAACCATACCACGGTCCTGGTATTCAATAAGTGGACAGAAGGGTGGCTGATACCTTCTCTGCATGCCTGCGACGGACGTCACCACACTGATCCGCACCGAGCTGCCCCGGCTGGCCGGTTCCCTGCGGAAGGTCGGCGAGCTGATCCTGGAGGATCCGGCCGCCGTCACCCACTGCTCGGCCGCCGAGCTCGGCCGCCGCACCGGCACCTCCCAGGCCACGGTGACCCGGTTCTGCCGGGCCATAGGGCTCGAGTCCTACCAGCACCTGCTGATCGAACTGGCCCAGGAACGCGGGCGCAGCGAGGTCTCCGACTGGGGCAGCGCCGAGATCGGCCCGGACATCTCACCCGACGACGGCCTGGAGCGGGTCGTGCAGGTCGTCGGCAACGCCGATCTGCGCGCGGTGCAGCAGACCATCGACCGGATCGACCTCGACGCCGTGGAGCGCACCGCCCAGGCGATGGCCCGGGCCCGCCGGATCGACGTGTACGGCGTCGGCGGCAGCGGCGCGGTGGCCCAGGAGACCGAGACCCGGCTGTTCCGGATCGGCTGCTCGGTGCGCGGCTGGTCCGAGGTGCACGGCGCCGCCACCTCCGCCGCCCTGCTCACCCCGGCCGACCTCGCCATCGGCATCTCGCACTCGGGGGCCACCCGGGAGACGATCGAGCCGCTCGAGCTGGCCAGCGAGCGGGGCGCGACCACCGTGGCGATCACCTCGGACCCGCGCTCGCCGCTGGCCCGGGTCGCCGACATCCGGCTCATCTCGGCCTCGCCCGCGGAGACCGGCTTCCCCGGGCGCACCGGCAGCATCGGCGGCCGGCACTCCGTGCTGGTCCTTCTCGACTGCCTCTACGTGCGGGTCGCGCAGCTCACCTACCAGCGCGCCAGCGCCTCCCTGGCCCTGACCGACCACATCACGCCACAGCACGCGCTGAAGAGCCGCCGGGGCCGGTGAGCACGGCGCGAAATGTGTGAATGAACCACCCGAGATTGCTGAAGATGGTTGTTTGAACCATCCCATCGGGGCAGGATGGGGCTCTTCCACTCACCGGTAGGAGCCCCATGCGCGTCACCTCTGTCGAATCGACCGAGTTGTTCGTCGGCAGCCCCGAGCAGCCGCACCAGGTGGTGGCGGCCGAGGTCGGGCACATACCGGGCCGTACGGTCCGGCTGACCGTCGAAGGCCGGACCGTACGCGACGTCGGGGAGATCTCCGCGACCGTCGGCGAGGACGGCACCGTACGTGCCGAGATCCCCGTGACGGGCGACAGCGGCCCGCTGACGGTCACCGCCGTCGACGGTGACGAAGTCGCAAGCGCCGGCGGTGAGTTCACGGTCGCCGAGCCGGGCTGGACCATGTTCATGGTCAGCCACTTCCACTACGACCCCGTCTGGTGGAACACCCAGGCGGCCTACACCGAGACCTGGGACGTCGCCGACGACCCGGCCGTCACCGGCCTGCCCGCCCGCACCTTCGACTCGCGCGGCCAGTCCGGGATGAGTCTGGTGCGCGCCCACTGCGACCTCGCGCGGCGCGACCCGGCGTACACCTTCGTGCTGGCGGAGGTCGACTACCTCAAGCCGTACTGGGACGCCTTCCCGGAGGAGCGTGCCTTCCTGCGCCAGCTGATCCGCAGCGGCCGGGTCGAGATCATGGGCGGCACCTACAACGAGCCCAACACCAACCTCACCGGCGCCGAGGCCACCGTACGCAACGCCCTGTACGGGGACGGATACCAGCGGGCGATCCTCGGGGCGTCCCCGGAGACGGCCTGGCAGCTGGACGCGTTCGGGCACGACCCGCAGTTCCCGGGGATCATGGCGGACGCGGGGGTCTCCTCCAGTTCGTGGGCGCGCGGGCCGTTCCACCAGTGGGGGCCGACGCTCTCCGTGTTCGGGGAGGAGCCGCGGGATCCGAAGCGGATGCAGTTCCCGGCGGAGTTCGACTGGATCGCCCCCTCGGGGCGCGGCATCCTCACCGCGTACATGGTCAACCACTACGGCGCGGGCTGGCGGATCGACAACGCGCCGACGCTGCCGGCGGCGGAGGCCGAGGCCCTCAAGCTGTTCCAGGGGCTCAGGCAGGTCGCGCTCACCCGCAACGTGCTGCTGCCGGTCGGCGGGGACTACGCGCCGCCGTGCCGCTGGGTGATGGCCATCCACCGCGACTGGAACGCCCGTTACGTCTGGCCGCGCTTCGTCAGCGGCATCCCCCGTGACTTCTTCGCCGCCGTGCGCGCGGAGTTGGCCGCCGAGGGCCGCAGGGCCTCGCCGCAGACCCGGGACATGAACCCGGTCTACACCGGCAAGGACGTCTCCTACATCGACACCAAGCAGGCCCAGCGGTACGGCGAGACGCTCCTCGCCGACGCGGAGGCGTGGGCGACGCTCGCCTCCCTGGTCACCGGGCACGCCTACCCGGACGCGGCCCTCGACAAGGCCTGGCGGCAGCTGGTCTACGGCGCCCACCACGACGCCATCACCGGCTCCGAGTCCGACCAGGTCTACATCGACCTGCTCACCGGCTGGCGGGAGCTGGCCGACCTCGCCGGGACCGTGCACGCCGACGCCACCCAGGCGCTCGCCGACAGCGTGGCACCCGGTACCGGGGCGGACCTCGTCGTCTTCAACCCCGCTACCTGGCAGCGCCGGGACGTCCTCACCGTCGACGACCCGGGCCTGGTCCCCGTCGGCGACGACTCCCGGCCGCTGCCCGCCGTACGCGAGGACGACGGCACGCTCAGGGTCGTCGTACCGGACGTCCCGGGCATCGGCCTCAAAGCCCTGCCGCTGGCCGCGGGCTCCGTCCCCGGGTGGGTCCCCGGCGAGGGCGAGACCATCCGCAACGAGTTCTACGAGGTGACGGTCGACCCGGCCCGCGGCGGCGCCGTCAGCAGCCTCAGGGCCCTGGCCGAGGGCGGTCGCGAACTGCTGCGCCCCGGCGACATCGGCAACGAGCTCGTCGTCCAGGAGGAGTTCCCCCGCCACCCGCGCTTCGGCGAGGGCCCCTGGCACCTCACCCCGACCGGCACGACCGCCGCGCGCAGCGGTGACGTCACCGCGGACATCGATGTCGAGCACTCCCCGGCCGGCTCCCGGATCACCGTCCGGGCCGATCTCGGCCTCTTCAGGTACACGCAGCGGCTGACCCTGTGGACGGGCGTCGACCGGCTGGACCTCACCACCACGATCGACGGCTACGACGGCGCGGACCGCCTCGTCCGGGTGCGCTGGCCCTCCGACGTGCGGGGCGGGCTGCCCGTGCACGAGGTCGCGGACGCGGTGATCGGACGCGGGTTCGGGTTCGTGGAGGTGGACAGCGAGCGGTTCCCCTGGACGCTCGACAACCCCGCCAACACCTGGTTCGGCCTCGGCTCCACGGCCCGGGTCGCGGTCCACGACGACGCCGGGACCCTGCTGGGCCACCGGTCCGTCGGGGTCGCGGAGCTGGTGTACGCCGACTGGGACGAGGCCGGTGAGATGGGCGCCCCGCTCGCGGCGGCCCTGGTCCGCACGGGTGTCACCGCCACCTCGACGATCGCCGGCGGCCCCCGCTACGGCGACCTGGAGGTCGACTCGAACCTGCCCGACCTGCGCATCGCCGTGGGCGGCCCGGAACGCAACTCCCTGGTCGCCGAGGCGCTCGCCATGGACCCGGCGGCCGGCCGCGAACTGCGCCGGCAGCTCGCCGAGCGGGGCACGGCCTCCGTCTGGGTCGCGCCCCGCGCCTCCCTGCGCGAGGAGTGGGTGCCCGGCGCGGACCTGCGCGACCTGGAGCGGCTGCCGCTGCTCGTGATCGCGGGCCCGGACGCCGAGGGCGACGCCGAGGCGGTCGACGCGCTCGTCGCCGACCTCGGCGACTTCGCCGT
This sequence comes from Streptomyces sp. NPDC048291, assembly GCF_043201715.1. Taxonomy (NCBI): domain Bacteria; kingdom Bacillati; phylum Actinomycetota; class Actinomycetes; order Kitasatosporales; family Streptomycetaceae; genus Streptomyces; species Streptomyces sp. NPDC048291. Next base: position 419,573 of record NZ_JBICZC010000010.1, on the reverse strand, counting down.
CTCGGCCACCGCGGCGGGCGGCGGCGAGGCCCTGCCGCCCGGGGACGCCTGGGACGGTCGCGGCTTCGCCGTCCTGAACCGGGGCACACCCGGCTGTGTCGTCACCGCCTCCGGCGACCTCTACATGTCCCTCATGCGGTCCTGCACCGGCTGGCCCTCCGGCATCTGGGTCGACCCGCCCCGGCGTACCGCGCCCGACGGCTCGGCCTTCCAGCTCCAACGCTGGTCGCACACCTTCGAGTACGCGGTCGTCGCGGGCGAGGGCGACTGGCGGGCGCTGGAACTGCCCGCCCGCGGGCACGCGTACAACCATCCGCTGACGGGACGCGTGCGGGGCGGGGGCGGGACTCCCTCGCTGCCGCGCACGGCCTCCCTGCTGGCGGTGGAGCCCGCCCGCGAGGTGATCCTCGACGCGCTGAAGCCGGTGGGGTCGCCGCTGGCCCGGGGCGGTACGGGCCCGGTGGATCCGGGGCGCGGGGTCGTGGTGCGGGTGCACGAGGTGAACGGGCGGGCGGTGCGGGCGCGGGTGCGCGGCCCGGTCGGCTGGGCCGGGGGCGCGCGAGCGGACGTACTGGAGCGGGCCAAAGAGCCGCTGACACCGGAGGACGGCGGCTCGCTGGCCGTGGAGCTGACCGGCTTCGAGGTGGCCACGGTGCTGGCGGCACCCGTCTCCGCCGCCGGGTGCTCGGGTCCCGGGATCGCGGCGCACGAGCCCGCCCAGCCGGTCCAGACCCGGTACTGGCTGCACAACTCGGGCCCGGCCCCGCGCGGCAACATGCCGGTCGCGCTGTACCTGTCGCCCACGTCCCTGACCGCGGCCGGTCCCGTCACGGCGACGGTCCGGGTGAGCTCCGAGCTCACGGACGCGCCGGTGTCCGGCACGGTGGCCTTCGAGGTGCCCGACGGCTGGGTGGCGGAGCCCGCGTCGCTGCCGTACGCGCTGGGCCCCGGCGGGTTCACGCTGGCCGAGGTCACGGTGACACCGGCGCCGGCCGCCGAGCCCGGCCGCCACCGGCTCGCCGGGCGGCTGTCGTACCGCGACCAGACGTACGAGGACGTGGTGGGCCTGGACGTGCCCGGCGGGCCGCCGGCGGGGCCCGGCCTGGAGTGCGCGCTGGGCATCGAGCGGATCACGGTACGGCGGGGGGATCGGGTCCGCGTCCCGGTCGCCCTGCGCAACACCACCCGGGGCCCGGTCACCGGCCAGTTGTGGGCCGTCTCCTCGTGGGGCACGTGGCCGGGGGTCGTGCCGGGCCTCCAGGGCTTCGCGGTGCCCGCCGGGGAGCAGGCGGAGGCCGTGATCGAGGTGGACGGCGCAGCCGTGCCGCCCGGCGCGTACTGGCTGATGGCGAAGGCCGCGTGGCACGGCAGCGTGGCGTACACGGAGGCCGTGGTGCTGGAGGTGACGGATGAGTGAGGAGGTACGGCCGGCCGGCGGGCGGGATCCCCGCGGAGCGCCGGACGGTCACGGCCATACCGGCCCCCCGGCGGGCGCCGGTGGTGCGCACGCCGCCCTCATCGGCGCCGATCCGGTCCCCAGGGCCCGGGTGGACGCCCTGCTCGCCGCCGTTCCCGCCCGGGACCCCGACAGCTCCAGGACCGAGTCGCTCGCGCGGGCGGAGCGGCAGCGGCGGCGGTGGGCGACGCAGGTGGTCGTGGCCGACGAACTGGCCCGGCGGGAGTGCGCCGCGCGGGGGCTGGGACCGCCGTCCGAGGTGTCCGCGGAGCGGCTGCTCGCGGTCGCCGGGAGCGAGGTCGCCGACCTGGGGAGCATCGTCGCCGCGGCGCTGGCCCACTCGGCGGCCGCGCGGGCCCTGCTGGAGGCCCTGGAGGCCGAACGCGTGGTGCCCGAGGCCGACGTGCGGGACTACTACGAGCGCAACCGGGACCGCTTCCTGACCCCTGACGCGCTCAGACGCGGGGTCGACCCCTTCGGGGGGACCGCGCCCGGTGACGTCCTGCCGTACGAGGAGGTCCGTGAGGGCGTCCTGCGCGAGTTGCGCCGTGCGGCGGGCCGGCGGGCCTTCTTCGGCTGGCTGGACCTCGCGCGCAGCGCCGTCGTGTACGCGCACGGGCACGAACACCCGGGCGATCCCGCCCATCCGGACCACGAACACCGTCACTGACGCGCCTCCGACAGCCGTACGGAACCTAAACGCAACACGGCCAGGCATTGACCTCCGATGACTTCTGGTCCACATTTTCATCAATCGGAGTCCAAGTTGGTGATTTGAACCAGCTGTATTTCCTGACTCGCCCGGTCGCAGGAGGGCCCATCACATGCGCGCAAGAAGACTGACCCGCACCCTGACCTGTTTCGCCGTGCTGTCGCTGGCAGCCGCCGGCTGCGGTCTGTCCGGCGGCTCCGGCAACGGAGAGGCCACCGCGGGTGGTTGCAAGGTCGACAAGGGGAACGTCGGGTCGGGGAAGCTGACCGGGGACGTCAAGGGCACGATCACCTTCCAGACCACCAACCTGAAGAAAGACTTCGGCGACTTCTTCGACGGGGTCATCGCGGACTTCCAGAAGGCGCACCCCGGCACCAAGGTCAAGTGGATCGACGACCCCGGCGACAACACCTTCACCACCCGGACCGTCGCGGACGCCCAGGCCTGCACGATGGCCGACGTCATCAACGTCAACGCGCCGACGGCGACGGCCCTCACCAAGGCCGGCTACCTGCTCGACGTCGGCACCAAGGACCCCGACGCGGCCAAGCCCTTCGTCCCGTCGTTCTGGAAGACCGCCACCTTCCCGGACGCCTCGGGCACGTCGATCCACACCACGCTGCCCTGGTACACCGGCGGCGTCCTGCTGACGTACAACAAGGACCTGCTGGAGAAGTCCGGCGTCGACCCGGCCGAGGCGCCGACGACCATCTTCGGGCTCTTCGCCGACTACGAGAAGATCGCCAAGGCCGCCGACGGCAAGTACTTCGCGACGATGGCCAACCCGGTCTGGCGCATCCCCGCCGACTTCGACCAGATGGGCATCAAGGTCCTCGCCGCCGACGGCAAGTCCGCCGTCTTCGCCGACGACCCGCGCACCACCCAGTGGGTGGAGTGGATGGCGAAGCTGTACAAGGAGGGCGCGATGCCGAAGGACTCGCTGTCCTCCAGCAACGACCCGTCCACCCTCTACAGCCAGGGCAAGGTCGCGTACGGCTCGACGAACCCGAGCTTCGTGCGGTTCGTGAAGCAGAACAGCCCGTCGGTCTACGCCAAGACGGCCGTCGGCCAGCAGCCCTACGACGCCCTCGGCGTCGCCTCCGCCGGCGCCCCGCAGTACATCTCGGTCGCCGCGACCAGCAAGCACGCCCCGGTGGCGCTCGCGTTCGCGGAGTTCCTCACCAACGCCGAGAACCAGACGGCCTGGTGCAAGGACCCCGACGTCGTGATCTTCCCGACCACCACGAAGTCGCTGGACGACCCGTTCTTCCAGAACGTCACCGGCACCGACCCGTTCTCCCAGGCCCGCAAGCTCGTCGCCGACCAGCTCAAGACGGCCTCCACCAACCAGACCAACCTCTCCCCTGCCGTGCAGAACGCCATCGTGGCCCAGGTGCAGCTCGCCATGCAGGGCAAGAAGAGCGCGGCGGACGCCGTCAAGGACGCCCAGGAGAAGGCGAACGAGCTGCTGAAGCAGGGCAGCTGACGGTGACGGCACAGATCACGAACCCGGTGTCCGGCGCGGTGCCCCAGACCTCCGCGCCGGCCCCGGCACCGGCCCCCTCCCGCCTCCGCCGACTCGCCAAGGCCGTGCTGCCAGGTCCCGCCCCCGGGGCCAACGGAGCGGCCATGTACCGCCGTTGGTGGCTGCCGTGGCTGTGGACCGCCCCCGCGATCGGGTGCGCGGTGGTCTTCGGGGTGTTCCCGTTCCTCAACACGGTCCTGCTGTCGTTCACCGACGCCAAGCCGCTGGGCGGCGCCGCGGGTTTCGTCGGACTCGACAACTACACGCGGATGCTCCAGGACGACGACTTCTGGCTCGCCACCCGCAACAGCGTCCTGTACGCGGTGATCGTCGTGCCGCTGATGGTGCTGCTGCCGCTGATGCTGGCCGTCCTGGTGGAGAAGAACCTCCCCGGTATCGGCTTCTTCCGCTCCGCCTTCTACACGCCGGTGCTCGCCTCCAGCGTGGTCGTCGGCCTGAGCTGGCAGTGGCTGCTGGCCGACGACGGACTGGTCAACACCTGGCTCCAGAAGGCCCATCTGATCAGATCGGCGATCCCGTTCCTGTCGGACTCGTGGCTGATCCTGCTGTCCGCGATGGGCCTGACCCTGTGGAAGGGCCTCGGCTGGTACATGGTCTTCTACCTGGCCGCCCTCGGGAACGTGCCCAAGGAGCTGCACGAGGCCGCGCAGATGGACGGCGCCGGTGCCGTGCGCCGCTTCTGGCACATCACGATCCCCGGGGTCCGGCAGGCCATGATGCTCGTCGGCACCCTCACCGGCATCGGCTCGCTGCGCGTGTTCACCGAGATCTACATGCTCGGCAGCTCCACCGGCGGCCCCGGCGGCGCCGACCGCACCCTGCCGTTCTACATCCGGGACGTCGGCCTGGACCCGATCACCGGCAACGCGGGGTACGGCTCGGCCGTCAGCGTGGCCCTGTTCGCGCTGACGCTGGGGCTGACCCTGCTGGCGCAGCGCCTGACCAAGGAGGACGAGTCATGACGACGAGTGTCGTCGAGACCAAGGGCCGTCGCCTGATGCCGCGTTGGCGTGACTACGGCCGCCCGCGCGAGCTGGTCGTCCGCTATCTGCTGCTCCTCCTGGTGCTCGGCCTCACCGTCGGCCCGCTGCTGTGGCAGCTGCTGGCCTCCCTGAAGGGCACCAGCGAGGACGTCTTCGGCGCGGACGCCACCCTGCTGCCGCACCACCCGACCCTGCGCGCCTACCGGACGGTCTTCGACCAGGTGCCGGTGTGGTCGTACATCAGGAACAGCCTCATCGTGGTCGCCCTGTCGATCACCAGTCAGCTGGTCTTCTCCACGACCGCCGGCTACATGCTCTCCAAACCCGCCTGGAAGGGCCGCAAGGCGGTCTGGGTGGTGCTGGTCGCCTCGATGATGTTCCCCTTCGAGTCGATCATGGTCTCGCTGTTCATCAGCATCCGCGACCTGGGCCTGGTCGACAACCTGGCCGGCGTGTGGCTGCCCGGCTTCGTCGGCGCCATCAACGTCCTGCTGATGCGCGGCGCGTTCCTCGCGGTCCCGCGCGAGATCGAGGACTCGGCGATGCTGGACGGCGCGAACGAGTGGCAGCGCTTCAGGTACCTGTACCTGCCGTCCGCGTGGGGCGCGATCATGGTGGTCGTCATCAACACCTTCATCAGCGCCTGGGACGACTTCCTGTGGCCGCTGATCGTGCTGCGCTCCGAGAGCAACATGACGCTGACGCTGGGACTCTCCCGCCTGCAGAGCTCGTCGTTCGGCTACGACCAGCGGATGGTCATGGCCGGTTCGGTGATCTCCGTGATCCCGGTGCTGGTGCTGTTCGTGATCACGCAGCGGTGGTTCTACAAGGGCGTCTCGTCCGGGGCGGTCAAGATCTGAGATCGAGGACCAGCGGTACGGCCGTCAGCGCCTCCCGCGAGGAGCGGGCGACCCGGATCTCCATCACCTCGGTGCCGGCCGTCAGGTCGGCGCCGAGGTGTGTCCGCACCGTGCGGGACTCGCCCGGCGCCAGCACGACGCTTTCGAACGCGCACAGTTCGAGGGTGCGTGGCCAACTGCCGGTCACGAGTCGGCGCAGATAGACCTGCACGACCGAACGCCCCTGCCGCGCGCCTGTGTTGGTGACCTCGACGGTCACGGTGCGGCCGTCGAGCCGGGGCGCGGCGAACGCGAAGTCCGTGTACGCCAGTCCGTGCCCGAAGGAGTAGGCGGGCTCGGCGCTCTCGTCGACGTAGCCGCCGTACTCGGTGTCCTTGTGGTTGTAGTAGACGGGGAGTTGGGCGGCCGAGCGAGGCACGGAGACGGGGAGGCGGCCCGTCGGTTCCGCGAGCCCCAGCAGCACCTCGGCGATCGCCTCGCCGCCCCAGGGGCCCGGGTACCAGGCGGTGAGCAGGGCCGGCGCGGTGTCCGGGACGACATGCGGGCGCCCCTGGACCAGCACGACCGCGGTGGGCGTGCCGGTGGCGACGACGGCGTCCAGCAGCGCGTACTGGGCGGCGCCGAGCCGGAGTTCGGCGAGGTCCACGCCCTCGCCGCAGGTCATTTCCGAAACGGCTTTGCGTGCGGCCCCGTTGGCGTCGAACTCGGTGCCGGTGCCGCGGGCGCTGCTGCCGCCCAGCACCAGCACGGCGAGGTCGGAGCCGGCGGCCTCGGCGATCGCGGCCGGGATCCCGGAGCGGTCGTCGCCGGTGAGGGCGCAGCCCCGGGCGTGCCGGATGTCGAGTCCGGGCGGGGCGAGGCGGCGCAGGGCGTCGAGGACACTGCCGCCGGTACCGGGGAGCTGTGGGGCCGTGTAGTCGCCCGACTGGTGTGCGGTGGTGGCTGCTTGGGGTCCCAGTACGGCGATGCGGGAGACGGTGGCGCCGATGGGCAGTACGTCGTCGTTGCGCAGGAGGGTGACGGCGGCGCGGGCGACTTTCCTGCTGATATCCGCGCCTGCTTCGGGCAAGGAGGACGTGGGGGTCCCGTCGAGGAGCCCCAGGCGGAACTTGAGCCGCAGGACCCGGGCGACGGCGGCGTCGAGCACCGTCTCCTCGACGAGCCCGCGCTCGACCGCCTCCTCCAGCCGCGTGAAGCCCTCGTCCCACAGGCTGAGATCGACGCCGGAGTTGAGGGCGAGCGCACCGGCGGACACCGTGTCACCGGTGATGCGGGCCAACCGGTCGACGGCCAGGCCGTCCGCCATGACGAGTCCCTCGAAACCCCAGTCGTCCCGCAGGAGTCCGGTGAGCAGGGCGCGGTTGCCTGAGCAGGGCATGCCGTCGACCTCGTTGTACGCCGACATGACGGCGGCGGCGCCCGCGCGGACGCCGGCCCGGGCGGCGGGGAGGTGGATCTCGTGCAGCTCGCGCCGGCCGAGCTCGGACTCGGCGGAGTTGCGACCGCCGACGGTGGCTCCCTGGCCGGCGAAGTGCTTGAGGACGACGGGGGCCTTGTCGGCGGCGAAGGGCCCGCCCGAGGAGGCCGCGCCCTGCATACCGCGGACCAGCGCCCGCGTCAGCCGCGCGGCCAGGTACGGGTCCTCGCCGAAGCACTCCTCGGTGCGGCCCCAGCGCGGGTCGCGGGAGATGTCGAGCGCGGAGACGAGGGCCACGTGGCCGCCGCGGGCCCGGAGTTCGGCGGCGGCGTGGGCGGCGGCACGCTCGTACAGGGCGGGGTCCCAGGTGGCGCCGACGGCCAGGTTGACCGGCAGGACCGTGCCGTCGAGGGCCATGAGGCCGTGCGGGACCTCCTCCACGAACAGGGCGGGGATGCCGAGCCGGCTGCGCGCCACGACATGCCGCTGCACCGACTCGGCGAGGCCCGCGCCGTGTTCTGCTCCCGGCCCGTTGGTGTGGTCGACGCCGGACCAGGCGTCGGCACGCTGAAGTCCGTACAGGGCGCCGAGTCCCTCGAAGCGCTCGGTCTCGGCGTAGAGGGCGTCGGTGAGTTCGAAGCCGCCGTCGGCCGTGCGCCGGTAGGCGTCCCAGCCGTACATCCGCTGGTTGAGCTGCCCCACCTTCTCCCGCAGGGTCATCCGGGAGAGGAGGTCCCGGACGCGGGCGTCGACGGGGGCGGTGGGGTCGCGGTAGAGGACGTCGTTCATCGGTGCCTGCCGTCGTACATGATCCGGGCCAGCGCCACCGCGCCCGGTCCGCCGTCGGCCACCCAGTCGAGGCCGAGGCCGAGGAGGTGCAGGCGCTCGGTCAGCGGGACGGTCAGCGGGCCGTGCGGGCCGAGGAGGCCGCCGGTGGCGACGATCCGCTCGCCGGGTCCCGGCTCCAGCGCGCGCACGGTGTCCAGCAGGTGGTCCGCGGCTTCGTCGAGGATCTCCGACGCGACGGCGTCCTTCTCGGCCGCCGCCTCGGCGACCAGCGGGGCGAACCGGGCGAGCCGGACCGGCGGGTCGGCCAGCACGGCGGGCAGCAGGTGCCGGCGGAAGTCCTCACGCCGGGCGTGGGACCAGCCGGGGACGCCGGTGGCCCGGGCGCCCGCGCCGACCGGACCGGGAGCGCCGCCCTCGTCGTACGACGGCACGCCCGGCGTGGGCAGGACGTCCGCCGGCAGGCCGAGCGCATGCCCGACCCGCCCGGCCAGTACGGTCGCCCGTCCGCGCCCGTCGGCCATGCGCAGGGCGGCCCGTACCGCGCCGCGTCCGATCCAGAAGCCGCTTCCCTCGTCGCCCAGGAGCCAGCCGTCGCCGTCCACGGTGGTCGTGGCCCGACGGCCGGCGATGCGCACGGCGACCGAGCCGGTCCCCGCGACCAGGGCGAGTCCGTCGGCGGGGGTACCCGGGCCCGCGGCGAAGGCGGCCTCGATGTCGCTCCAGATGCCGACCGGTCCCTCGGGCACACCGAGCCGGCGCAGCGCCCCGGTGAGGGCGGTGCGGGCCCGGACGGTCCCGGGATCGTCGTCGGCGGCGGCCGTGGCGCCCGCGAACCCGCCGGCCACGGCGACGACCCGGGCCCGGGCTCCCTCGGGCAGGACCCCGGCGAGCGCCTCGGCCAGGTCGCGGGTGAGCTGCCGCGGTGGCACGGTCAGCGCGTTGCCCGGACCGGCCGCGGCCTCGGTCAGTACACGGCCGTCGGCGGCAGCGGCGAGGACGGCGCGGGTGCGGGTGCCACCGGCGTCGAGGCCGATGACCAGATCCTGGTTCAAATAATTGCCCATCGCTGACTATGGTGATTGATACATTCTCGCAGGACAAGAGCGAGCCGCGAGCAAGCGGACGACAGCACGAGGAAGCCGGCCCCGGGAGGATCCCATTTCCACGCTCCGCTTCGGCGTCAACTACACGCCCCGACACGGCTGGTTCCACTCCTGGCAGGACTTCGACCCCGCCCGGGCCCGCGAGGACCTGGCCCAGATCGCCGGGCTCGGCCTCGACCACGTCCGGGTCTTCCACCTGTGGCCGCTCCTCCAGCCGAACCGCGCCCTGATCCGCGCCGCCGCCGTGGACCAGCTGGCGCGGCTGGTCGACCTGGCCGCCCAGGAGGGCCTCGACGTCCTGGTGGACGGCGTGCAGGGCCATCTGTCGAGCTTCGACTTCTACCCGGAGTGGACCCGCAGCTGGCACCACAGGAACGTGTTCACCGACGCCGACGCGATCACGGCCCAGGCGGACCTGCTGCGCACGCTGGGCAGCGCCCTGGCCGGGCGCCCGAACCTCATCGGCCTCCAGCTGGGCAACGAGATCAACAACCTGGTCGAGCACAACCCGGCGACGGTGACGCAGGTCGACCACTACCTCGACACCCTGCTGGCGGCGGCCCGCGAGGGGCTGGGCGCTGCGGGCGGCCTGGTCACGCACTCCGCGTACGACGCGGCCTGGTACGGGGACGACCACCCCTTCACCCCCGAGGCCTCGGCGCGCAAGGGCGATGTGACCACGGTCCACCCCTGGGTCTTCTCCGGTGGCTGCGCCCGCCTCTACGGTCCCCGCTCCCCCCAGGTCCGGCACCTCGCCGAGTACGGCACGGAACTGGCCAAGGCCTACGCCGTCGACGCCGGCCGCCCGGTCTGGGTCCAGGAGACGGGCGCCCCCGAGCCCCACATCCCGGCGGCGGACGCCCCGGGGTTCGCTCGCGAGACGGTCCTCAACGCGTCCGGTTGCACGAACCTGTGGGGGGTGACCTGGTGGTGCTCCCACGACGTCGACCGCTCCCTGGCGGACTTCCCGGAACTGGAGTACACCCTCGGCCTGTTCGACTCCGGGGGCCGCCCGAAGCCGATCGCGGACTCGCTCGCGGCCACGATCAAGGAGTTGCGGGCGAAGCCCTGGGCTCCGGAGCAGCGGGAGACGGCCCTCGTCCTGGACTGCACCCCGTCCACCCGCTCGACGTCGGGGCCGGGAGGCGCGTACTTCGAGACCTGGATGAACCTCCGCAGGCAGGGCGCCCGCCCGGCGGTGGTACTGGCCGACCGGGCGGGCGACGACGCCTACCTGGCGTCGAGGGGGATCACGGAGATCGTGCGAACGCCGTGACCGACTGCCGGGGGGGGGGCGCGGGGCCGTGCCGAGGTGCGGCCCGCACCGGCTTCCGCCGGTTCCGCCGCGTGGGCGGCGGAACGCGCCCCATCCGGCCCGCGGCGCACCTCACCGCGCCCCGACCAGCACCTCCGCCACCGCCCGCAGGTTGACCTTGCCCCGCCCGTAGGAGCAGATCGCCGCGTCCGCTTCCGGCAGCCCCGTGGCGACGCGCACCGCCTCCGGCCGCCGGGCCGTCAACGCGTCCCGCAAGGCGCCCTGCCACGGATACAACCCGGCATCGCTCGTGGCGACGACCAGCGGGCGGTCCCCGGCCCGCCGCAAGATGACGTCGACCAGCGCCCCGGGATCGGCCGGCTCCCCCGTCACCGCGGTCCCCGCGGCGGAAGGGTCCAACTCCCGCACCGCGGCGGTCAGATCCTCCCCGCCCCAGTTCAACGCGGGGTGCGGCGCCGGGAACAGGTCGACGACGAACGCCCCGGTCGTCCGGGCCGGCACGCCCCGCCCGCCCACAGCGCGCCGAGCGGCCTCCAGCCCGGCCTCCGCATCCCACGCGCCGACCGCGGCGGGGGGCTCGGCATACCGCGAGGAGAGCGTCCGCACCCGCTCGGCCGCCTCCCGCACCCGCGACTCGGCCAGCGCCCCGGAGTGCAGCGCTTCGAGCACCGCGTCCCGGCACGCCAGTGTGACGCCGAGATCGGGGACGGCGACGATCACCTGGTCCGCCCCCGCGGCCAGCGCGATCCGCGCCCCCGCCGCCTCCCCGTACCGGTCGGCGATCGCCTTCATCTCCAGCGCGTCGCTGACGAGCACCCCGTCGAATCCGAGTTCGAGCCTCAGCAGATCGTGCAGGATCCGGCGGCTGAGCGTCGCGGGACGGTTCTGGTCCAGTGCGGGGAACACGACGTGCGCGCTCATCAGCAGCGGCACCCCCGCGTCGATCGCGGCCCGGAAGGGCGCGAGGTCGAGTTCCCCGTACGGCCGCGGGTCGACCGCCGAATCGTGGTGGCTGTCGGTGAGCGTGCCCCCGTGCCCGGGGAAGTGCTTGGCGCAGGAGGCGATGCCCCGCGCCTCGGTGGCCTCGATCCAGGCGCGCAGGTGCCGGGAGACCCGCTCGGTGTCGTCGCCGAAGGCGCGCGTACGGACGATCGGGTTGCCGGCCTGCCGCTGGACGTCGGCGACGGGAGCGTAGGAGACGGTGATGCCGAGCGCGGCCAGGTGCCCGGCGAGCGCGTCGGCGCAGCGCGCCGTCAGCGCGGGGTCGTCGACCACGCCGAGCGCGTAGTTGCCGGGGACCTCGGGGGCGCCCGCGGTCACCAGGTGGCCGATGCCGCCGCCCTCGTTGTCGATGCCGACCAGCAGGTCGGGGCGGAGGGCGCGCAGGGTGTCGGTGAGCCCGCGCACCTGCTCCGCGTCTCTGATGTTGCGGGTGAACAGGATGACCCCGCCCAGGCCCCGGTCGATCAGCCGCTTGAGCGTGTCGGGGACGCCGGTGGTGCCCTCGAACCCGGCGACCAGACAGCGGTGAGCCGCCTCGTCCAGGTCGACGGGGAGGGCTGCGCGGGCGGGCAGGGGTTCGGTAGGTGTCACCCCCGGAATACTCTGGCTGACCGAGCCGAAAGTCAACAGGATGATGGATCATCCATTCAGTCGACAGGTCGGCCCACGACGCGCCGGATTCGCCGCAGCCCCTTTTCGGCGCGGCCCGTCGGCCGGCCCGACGACTGCCGGCCCGCTGCCGCCGCGAGCCCGCCCGAAATTGCCGCGCCCACGCCATCCCGGCGGGGTACGGTGGCCCGCGGACCGGGGGAAAGCGTTTGCTGCAGGTCGGGGACAGGGACAAGGGAGGGTCAACGCCGATGGCGTCGACGTCGGAACGGCCGCTCGACCACCGCTACCGGGGCGAACACCCCGTCCGGACACTCGCCTATCTGATGCGCGCGGACCGCAGGAAGCTGGCGGCGGCGGTCGCCGTGTTCACCGTCAAGCACAGCCCGATCTGGCTCCTGCCCCTGATCACCGCGTCCGTGGTGGACACGGTCGTCCAGCACGGGCCGGTCTCCCGGCTGTGGACGTCCGTCGCGGTGATCATGGCGATCCTGCTGGTCAACTATCCGCTGCACGTGCTGTACGTACGGCTCCTGTACGGCAGCGTCCGCCGGATGGGGACCACGCTGCGCTCCGCGCTGTGCACGCGGATGCAGCAGCTGTCCATCGGCTACCACTCCCGGGTCAGCGCGGGCGTGCTCCAGGCCAAGGTCGTACGGGATGTCGAGACCGTCGAGCAGATGGTCCAGCAGACCGCCGAACAGGGTCTTGGCGCGCTGACCGTGCTGACCGGCGGACTGGTCATCATCGGTGTCCGCACACCGGAGTTCCTGCCGGTCTTCCTCGTCGTGGTGCCGGCGGCGACGCTGCTCGTGGCCCGGTTGCGGGCGCGGCTGCGGACCCACAACGAGCACTTCCGCCACGAGGTGGAGACGCTGTCCTCGCGGGTGACCGAGATGACGCGGCTCATCCCGGTCACCCGGGCCCACGGTCTGGAGGGCAAGGCGCTGCGCCGGATGGACGGCACGCTGAGCCGGCTGCTCACCTCGGGGATGCGGCTGGACCTGGTCAACGGCCGTTTCGGGTCGCTGGCCTGGGTGGTGCTGAACGTGATCGGCGTGGCCGTGCTGGCCGCCGCCGCGCTGGTGTCGTACTACGGCGTGTGGGGTGTCACGCCCGGCGACGTCGTCATGCTCAGCGCCTTCCTCACCACGCTCACCAACTCGACCACGACGCTGACGAGTCTGGCGCCGGTCATCACCAAGGGCCTGGAGTCGGTGCGTTCGGTCGGCGAGGTGCTCCAGGCACCCGAACTGGAGGACAACGAGGGGCGGGTGGAGGTCACCGCCGTCCGTGGGGCGGTCTCCTTCGAGCGGGTCGGCTTCGAGTACGAGGACGCCGGGCGGCCGGCCGTGGCGGAGTTCAGCCTCGACGTCGTGCCGGGCGAGACGGTCGCCCTGGTGGGCGCCTCGGGGGCCGGCAAGTCCACCGTGCTGAACCTGGTCATCGGGTTCATCCGGCCCACCTCCGGCCGGCTGCTCCTGGACGGCGCCGACATGGGCGGTCTCGACCTGCGCACCTACCGGCGGTTCGTCTCCGTCGTGCCGCAGGAGTCGATCCTCTTCGACGGCACGGTCCGGGAGAACGTCGCCTACGGCATGGAGGACGAGGCCGACGAGGAGGCGGTGCGCGCGGCGCTGCGGGACGCCAACGCCCTGGAGTTCGTGGACCGGTTGCCGCACGGCCTGGACACCGTGGTCGGCGAGCGCGGCGCCCGGCTCTCCGGCGGCCAGCGCCAACGCCTGGCCATCGCACGGGCGTTGATCCGGGACCCGCGCGTCCTGGTGCTGGACGAGGCCACCTCGGCGCTGGACACCCGCTCGGAGGCGCTGGTGCAGCAGGCGCTGGCCCGTCTGTTGCGCGGCCGTACGACGTTCGTGGTGGCCCACCGGCTGTCCACCGTGCGGGGTGCCGACCGCATCGTGGTGATGGACGAGGGCCGTATCCGCGAGGTCGGCACGCACGAGGAGTTGCTGCACCGGGGCGGCGCCTACACCGCGCTGCACGGCGGCCAGGCGGCCTGACGGGATGTCGGTCCGGGGCCGCGGCGCCGGCCCTGCCGGCGACCCCGGGTGGCCTTCATCCTCTTGAATCGTTGTCGCATCTCTTGACCTTGGTTTGAGGACGGGATTAGCGTTCCCGCGTTCACGTCGTTTGAAACGTTTCATTCCACATGGCTGGGGTCGCACCATGCTCGAATCCTCCTCTCAGCCCGGCGGGGCGACCCGCCGGACGGTGCTCGCGGCCGGTCTGGCGGCCGGCACCCTCGCCGCCCTCGGGCCGGCGGCGGACGCCTTCGCCACCGGGGCGGCGGGACCCGCCGCCGACTGGTTCGCCCGGCCCGCGAAGGCCGTTCGGCCGAAGTTCCGCTGGTGGTGGCCGGACGGGCTGGTCGATCCGGCCGAGATCGCCCGGGAGATCGACCAGATGGCGGACGCGGGCTTCGGCGGGGCCGAGATCGCGGCCGTGCACCACAGCGTCGCCGACACCTCCGTGCTGGACACCGCCCGGCACGGCTGGGGCAGCGCTCCCTGGCGCGAGGGGGTGAGGGCCGCGCTGCGGCAGGCGGCCCGGCGCGGACTGACCGTCGATCTCACCCTCGGCCCGAGCTGGCCCGTCGCCGTACCGGGTGTCGCCCCCGACGACGACGCGGCGGTCAAGGAACTCGCCTACGGCAAGGCCACGTTGACGGGCGGTGCCGGGTACGACGGCCCGGTGCCCGCCTCGGTCTACGCGCCCGCTTCCGGAGTCGCCGTGCAGCGGTTGGTCGCGGTCCAGGCCGCCCGGGTCAACACCGCCTACTCCAGCGGCAAGGCGACCGGCCTGGACGCCGACAGCGTCACCGACCTCACCGACCGGGTGGACGGCTCCAGACTGGCCTGGACCCCGCCGGACTCGGCGACCTGGGTGATCCTGGCGTACTGGCAGCGGGGTTCGGGACAGCAGCCCGAGGCGGGCCCGCACTCCTCCCCCGCCGCGTACGTCGTCGACCACTTCAGCGCGGCCGGTACCGCGGCCGTCACCCGGTACTGGGACCGCGAGATCCTCGACACCGGCCTGCGCAGACTGCTCGGTTCGGCGGGCGGCGCCTTCTTCGAGGACTCCGTCGAGCTGGAGACCAAGGGCCTGCAGTGGACGCCCGCGCTGCCCGACGCGTTCCGCCGGCACACCGGGCGCGACCTGCTGCCGTACCTGCCGGCCGTCGTCCTCGACAACGGCAACCAGATCTTCGCCTTCGAGGCCCGGCTCACCCAGGAGATCCGGCACGACTTCTGGGAGACCGTGTCGAACCTGTTCAACGAGCACCATCTCGGGGCGCTGCGGGACTGGGCGCACGGCCACGGCATGAAGCTGCGCTCGCAGCCGTACGGGCTGCAGACCGACGCCATCGCCTCGGCGGCCCTCCTGGACATCCCCGAGGGCGAGTCGCTCGGCTTCAAGAACCTGGACGACTACCGCTGTCTCGCCGGCGGCCGGGACATGGCCGGTCACCGCGTCCTGTCCTGCGAGGCGGGCGCGTACGCGGGCAGCGCCTACAACACGACCTGGGACAGGTTCCTGCGCACCATGGGCGGCGCGTACGCGGCGGGCGTCAACCAGACCGTGATCCACGGCTTCTCCTACGCGACGGCGCCGGGGGTCGCCTGGCCCGGGTTCGCCGCGTTCAGCCCCTACAACGGCGCGGTGGGGTACGGCGAGTCCTGGGGGCCGCGCCAGCCCACCTGGCGGCACGTCCCGGACATCGCCGGCTACCTCGGGCGCGTGCACCAGGTGCTGCAGTCCGGCACCGTCCGCGCCGACGTCGCCGTCTTCCGGCAGACCGGCTACAGCGCGACCGGCATCGGCGCGTCCTGGCTCACCTCCACCGGCGTTCCGCTCGGCTGGACCCACCAGTTCCTCAGCGGGCCGCTGCTCGACCTGCCCTCGGCCAGGGTGTCCGACAGGCGGCTCGCGCCGGACGGGCCCGCCTACAAGGCGCTGTTCCTCGAAGGCGACTTCTTCTACGGCTCCGGCCCGACGCTGGCCGTCGCCGACGCCCGCAGGCTGCTCGCGTTCGCCCGGGCCGGGCTGCCCACCGTCCTGTTCGGCGCCTTCGACCAGGCCCTCACCCCGGGCCTCCCCGACGACGCCGAGACCGACGAACTGCGCGCTCTCACCACCCAGTTGCTCGCCCTGCCGAACGTCCGCAAGGTCACCGACAAGACCCTGGTCGGCGCTGCCTTCGCGGATCTCGGTGTGACGCCCGACGTCACCTACGGGGCGTCCTCGACCCTGCTCAACGCGCACCGGGCGACCGACGACGCCGACTTCTACTACTTCTGCAACGGCAAGCACGCCGAGACCGTCAAGCCGCCGGTGGCCGCCGTCGACCACGACGTGACGGTGCGCAGCACCCGGCGCGCCGGTTCCGGCGCGGTCCCCTACCTCCTGGATCCCTGGACCGGGCGGGTCACCCGGCTCGCCGAGTACACCCGGGACGGGGACGCGTTCACGTTCCGGGTGGCGCTCCAGCCCGGTGAGACGCTCGTGGTCGCGCTGGCGCGGCCCGCCGTGTTCGGGGACCGTACCGGGGCCCGTCCGCACGCGGTGGCGACGGAGGCGGACAGCGTACTGTTCGCGGACGGTTCGCTGGCGGTGCGCGCGACGGCGGCCGGCACGTACGCCACCACCCTGTCGGACGGCCGCACGGTCACCGCGCGGATCCCCGAGGTGCCCGCGCCCGTCGCCCTCGGCCAGTGGACGCTCACCGTCGACGACTGGCGGCCCGGCGCCGACGCCACCAGCACCGAGGTCGTCGGGCACACCCTCGCCCTCGACACGCTGCTGCCCTGGTCGCAGATCCCCGAGCTGGCCGACGTCGGCGGCATCGGCCGCTACCGGACGACCGTCACCCTGCCGGGGAACTGGACCTCGTCGACGGGGGCGGTGCTGCGGCTCGGCGGCGTCGGCGACACCTGCCGGGTGACCGTCAACGGCACCGGGGTCGGGCCCGTCGACCGCCTCAACCCCGAGGTGGACCTCGGCGGCCTGCTCCGCCCGGGCGCCAACACGGTCGAAGTAGAGGTCGCCACCCCGCTGTTCAACCGGCTGCGGGTCAGCAACCCGGCGGTGTTCGGGTCGGCGGCACGCCAGGCGTACGGCCTCGTCGGCCCGGTCCTGCTCGTCCCCTACGTCCAGCGGACCGTGGCCTGAACCGCGGAGAGGGCGATGCCGTTCAGGTGGCGTCCGTGGACAGGCGCGGTTCGGCGGCAACGATCGCGCGGACCGTCTCGGTGACCAGCCGGCGGTCCAGGGGCGCGTCGGCGAAGGCCCGGTGCATCGGCCAGCCCTCGATCAGCGCGTCGAGGGCGCGGGACACTCCGGGCGTGAAGTGCAGGGCGAGGCTGTCCCTGCTGCGTTCCAGCCAGGTGCGGGTCGTGGCGGAGACGGCCTCGCTGTGGTTGGCGTAGGCGTACATCTCGAAGATGAGGGTCATGTCGCGTTCCGTGGCGTAGGCCGGGCCGCAGATCAGCTCGACGACGGCCGCCTCGGCCTCCGCCGTGGAGGCGGCCGACTGCAGCGTCCGCCGGTACAGCCCCGACATGGTGTCCGACAGCCGGGCGAAGGCCTGGGCGAGCAGGTCCGCCATGCCGTCGAAGTAGTAGGTGAGCGAGCCCAGCGGGACGTCCGCCCGCGCCGCGATCCTGCGGTGCGTGGTTCTGTGGACGCCGCTCTCGGAGATCACGTCCAGGGCTGCATCGAGGATCCGCTCCTTGCGTCCGGGATCGTTCGGGATCTCACGTCGTGTGCCGCTCACGCCCTCAATCTGCCATGGGTTGCCCACCCCGGAGTGTGTACAGACGTACAGGATAGTGTGTACGGTCGTACAGACTTGTGTACGGACCCCGCTGGAGCCACCGACCATGACCTCTGACCTCGCCCGGCGTCGCACCGCCGTCTTCGTCCTCTTCTTCGCGCCCGGGCTGACGATCTCCTCCTGGGTCACCCGCACCCCGGACGTGCGCGACCTGCTCGGCGCCTCCACGGCGCAGATGGGCCTGATCCTGTTCGGGCTCTCGGTCGGCTCGATGCTCGGCATCCTGTGCTCGGGCACGGTCGTGGCCCGCTGGGGTGCCCGGCTCGTCATCCTGGCCGGCACGTCGGCCGTCGCCGCCGGTGCCGTGGTGGTCGGGGTGGGCGCCGCCGTCGGTTCGGGGGCCTGTGTCGCGCTGGGCCTCGGGCTGTTCGGTCTCGGCATGGGCGGCGGCGAGGTGGCCCTCAACATCGAGGGCGCCGAGGTGGAGCGGCTGCTCGGCCGCTCCACGCTGCCCGCCATGCACGGCTTCTTCAGCCTGGGCACCGTGCTCGGGGCGGTCGCCGGCATGTGCCTGACGGCGGTCGACTTCCCGGTCCTCGTCCATCTCCTCGTCGTCGCCGCGGTGGTGCTCGGCGCGCTGGCCCTGGTCATCCGGCGCGTCCCCGCCGAGATCGGCCGGCAGACCACCGCCGGACGCCGTACCGCGGGCGCGCCGCGCGCCGCGGTGTGGAGGGATCCCGCGCTGCTCCTCATCGGCTGTGTCATCCTCGCGCTCGCCATGGCCGAGGGCACCGCGAACGACTGGCTGCCGCTGGTCATGGTGGACGGGCACGGCTTCGACGCCGCGCTGGGCTCGGCCGTGTACGCCGTCTTCGCCGCCGCGATGACCGTGGGGCGCTTCGTCGGCGGGCGGTTCGTCGACCGGTTCGGGCGGGCGGCGGCGCTGTGCGGGAGCGCGGTCGTCGGGGCCGCCGGACTCGCCCTCGTGATCTTCGTCGACAACCAGGCGGTCGCGGCTGCCGCCGCCGTCCTGTGGGGCCTCGGAGCGTCCCTCGGGTTTCCCGTGGCGCTCTCCGCGGCCGGCGATTCCGGTGCCGACCCCGCCGCCCGCGTCGCGCTCGCCGCGACCGTCGGCTACGTCGCCTTCCTCGTGGGCCCGCCCTCCCTCGGCTACCTCGGCGAGCACTTCGGACTGCGGCACGCCCTGATCCTGGTGCTCGTCCTGGTCGTCGCGGCCGCCTTCGCCACCCCGGCCGCCCGCTCACCCCGGGAGGCGGGCGAACCGGAACCGGCGGGTGCCTGAGGGCGTTGCCCGACAGGAAATCGGCCGCACAGGAGATCGCCCCGAGCGTCACCGCCGGCGCTCCGGTGGTCCTCGCGGTCCAGGACAAGGCCGGTCACACGGCGATCCGCGACGGCCGGCGCGAGCAGAGCCCGCGACGGCCTGGTCCCGCGCCCTCGTGTCCCCCGGCGCGGAGGACGACGCCGCGAGCGCGCTGGGTATGCTGCCGACGAAGCGCTCAGCGAATCGCTCAAACGAACAACGGGTGTGGGGGTGCCATCATGCGCGAGCCGGCCGATCTCAGACGGCAGCGGATCCTTGCCGCGGTGCAGGCGCGCGGTGCGACGCGGGTCGCCGATCTCGCCGCGGAGCTCCAGGTGTCGGTGGCGACGCTCCGGCGCGACGTGGAGGAACTGGCCCGTGAGGGCAGGCTGCGCCGGGGCCACGGTGTGGCCCGGCCGCTGGTGGCCGAGACGGTACCGGCCGACGTACCCCTGCCGCCGTCCGCCGACGGCGGTCCGATCGCGGTCGTGGTGCCCGAGCGCCATGCGTATCTGTACGAGGCGCTGCACGGCGCCCGGACCATGTTCGAGGAGGCCGGGGTCCGTATCGCGCTGCACATCGCGCCGCCCGTCCCGGGGGCCGAGCAGCCGCTCGTGGAGCGGGCGCTGGCGGACGGCGCGCGGGGTCTGCTGATCGCTCCGCGCTGGCGCAGGCGCGACACGGAGGAGGCGGACTACGCCTGGCTGTCACGGCTGGACGTGCCCGTGGTGCTGATGGAGCGCAGGCCCCGGCGCGGCAGCGCGCTGCACTCCGTGGACACCGTGTGCACCGACCACTGGTACGGAATCCATCTCGCCGTGGACCACCTCGCGGGGCTGGGGCACCGGCGGATCGTGCTCGCCGCCCGCGACGACAGCCCGACGGCGCGCGCCGTCCGTGCCGCGTTCGCCGAGATCGCGGCGGGCCACCCGGGCGTCGACAAGTGGGCCGTGACGCTCAGTTCACCGGGCGCGGTACCGGACCCCGCGGCGGCGACCGGGGAACCGCCGGTGGA
This sequence comes from Streptomyces sp. NPDC048291, assembly GCF_043201715.1. NCBI lineage: Bacteria > Bacillati > Actinomycetota > Actinomycetes > Kitasatosporales > Streptomycetaceae > Streptomyces > Streptomyces sp. NPDC048291. Next base: position 399,684 of record NZ_JBICZC010000010.1, on the reverse strand, counting down.
ACTTGTCTCACTGATGGCCGCACTGGGGGCGACCGCGGCTGTGCTGCACGGCGACGTGGACGCGCTGATGCTGGTGCAGTCGCTGCGGGACAACGGCGTACGGGTGCCGGAGGACTGCTCCGTGATCGCGTACGACGACGTGGTCGCCGCACTCGGCAGCACACCGCTGACCGCCGTGTCCCCGCCGAGGGCGGCCGTCGGCCGCGCGGCGGCGGAACTGCTGCTGCGCCGGCTCGGCACACGGGATCCCCGCGGGGCCGACGCTCCGGTGCAACGGCTTGAACTGCTACCGGTACTGAAGGTCCGCGGGTCGACCCAGGCACCGCACACCGCGGCAGCCGCGGACTCAACTCTCCTGCCGGAATGAGCGTTTGCGCGTTTAGTTGATTTGTGAGCGATCTATTGACCATATTCGCTCAGCCGATCAGTATTCCCGTGACTCGAACACGTAGGAGCCGCGGGAGGCACCCATGCCTGGTCGACAGAGCCGTCGATCCGTGCTCGCCGCGATCACCGCGCTGCCGTTGTCAGGAGCCCTGAGCGCCTGTAGCGGCAACGACAGCGCGTCCGCCCGATCCGGCAGCAGCAAGTCCGGTACCCAAGCCACGACCACCATCACGTTCTGGTCCGCGCTGCGCGGCAGCCAGCAGGTGGTGGACGCGTTCAACAAGACGCACGACCACATCCAGGTGGGCTTCGAGCAGATACCCTCCGGCTCGCAGGGCGGGTACCTGAAACTCAGCAACGCGGCACGGGCGGGCAACGCGCCCGACGTCGCCACCATCGAGTATCCCCAGCTGCCGGGCTTCGCCGTCGACGGCGTCGCCCGCGACATCACCTCGCTGATCGGCGACGGCCTGCGGGCGAAGCTGCTGCCGCAGTCGCTGGGCCAGACGACCTTCGAGGGGCGCACCTACAGCGTGCCGCTCGACATCGAGCCCATGGTGATGCACTACCGCAAGGACCTGTTCGACAGGTTCGGGCTCGAAGTCCCCACCACCTGGGACGAGTACGCCGAAGCGGCCCGCGCGGTGCGCCGCACGGGCGGGGACCGCAGGATCACCACCTTCCCCACCGACGGCATGACGCAGATGGCCGCGTGGTGCTGGCAGGCCGGGGCGCAGTGGTTCGACACCTCCACGGGGGCGTGGAACGTGTCCCTGGCGGACGCGCCGACGCGGAAGGTGGCCGCGTACTGGCAGCGGCTCATCGACGAGGACCTCGTCTACTGCAACGCCTCCAGCGCCCGTGTCCACGACGCCCAGATCGGCAACGGTCTGGTGCTGACCCGGCTCAGCGGCGCCTGGGACGCGGGGGCGCAGATGAACGCACGTCCCGAGCAGAAGGGCGAGTGGCGCATCGCCCCGCTTCCCCAGTGGACCCCCGGCCGGCCGGCGCTCGGCACCCACGGCGGCTCGACGTTCGCCGTCACCAAGGACAGCAGGCACCCCGAGGCCGCCATGGAGTTCATCGAGTGGCAGGTCGCGCACCCCGATTCCCTCAGGGCCCGGCTGTCCAGCGGGGCGAGCAGCCAGTACCCGGCCGCGACCGGACTGGTCCCGGTCGGACGCGCCGCGTTCGACCGCTCGTACTACGGCGGCCAGGACATCTACCGGCTGTTCGAGCAGGAGGCCCACAAGATCCGCGACGGCTGGGTGTGGGGCCCGCGGATGACCGCCACCGGGTCCGTCATGCAGGACGCGTTCGCCCGGGCGGGAGCCGGCTCCGGGACGATCCTGTCCGCCATGCGGGCCGCGCAGGACGGCACGATGCCCGACCTCAAGGCACTGGGCCTCGCCACCAGCCGGCACACGACGTGAACGCCCGCACCCCGAAAGGCAGGTGACCCCCATGACCGCGACAGCACCCACGGCGAGCGCCCAGGCCGCAGCACCGGCGGCGGACGTCTCCGGACGCAGGGCACGGCGCTCGGCGCGGCGCCGCCGCAACGGCGCCGCGGGCGTCCTCATGACACCGTTCTTCGTCCTCCTCACGCTCGTCTTCCTGATCCCGGTCGGCACGGCGGTGTGGCTGAGCTTCTTCAGCGCCGACGAACCGGGCCTCGGATTCGGCCCGGAACGCACCGTGTTCGTGGGCCTGCGCTCGTACGCCGCCGTGCTCACGGACCCGACGTTCCTGTCCGGGCTCGGCACCGTCGGGCTGTACTGCGTGATCTACATCCCGCTGATGGTGATCGGCTCGCTGGCGCTCGCCCTGCTGCTCGACTCGGGTGTCGTACGACTGCGTTCCTGGGCGCAGTTGGGCCTGTTCCTGCCGCACGCGGTGCCCGGCATCATCGCCGCACTGATCTGGCTGTACCTGTACACGCCCGGCATCAGCCCGGTGATCGAGGCACTCGGCAAGGCCGACATCACCGTCGACTTCCTCGGCCTGCACACCACCCTGCCGTCGATCGTGAACATCGCCCTGTGGAGCAACCTCGGCTACAACATGGTCGTCTTCTACGCGGCCCTCCAGGCGGTGCCCGCGGAGGTCCTGGAGGCGTCCGTGGTCGACGGTGCCGGTCCCGTGCGCACCGCGCTCCAGATCAAGGCACCTCTCGTGCGCTCGTCCGTCGTCATGGTCGCGATGTTCACGCTGATCTGGGCGTTGCAGCTGTTCACCGAGCCGATGCTGCTCCACCAGTCCTCGCAGATGATCAACAGCCGGTTCTCGCCCAGCATGTACATCTACGACGCCGCCTTCAGCCGCAACAACTACTCGCTCGCTGCTGCCGCGTCGGTGATCCTGCTGCTCATCACCATCGCCCTCTCCTACGGGGTCACCCGCTGGACCAACCGCGTCGACTCGGCCAAGGAGAACGCCCGATGAGCGTCACGGACTCCCCGCTGCCGCGCCCCCGTCTGCTGGGCCGGGCGACCGTCAACGTCGTCGTCGCGGTCTCCGTCCTCTACACACTGCTGCCGGTGCTGTGGCTGGTGCTCGCCGCGTCCAAGTCCCGGGACGCCCTGTTCAGCAGCAGCATCCTGTCGTTCAAGGACTTCTCCCTCGTCCAGAACGTCAAGGACCTGTTCGCGATGGACGGCGGGCTGTACGGCCGCTGGTACGGCAACAGCCTGCTGTACGCCGTCCTGGGCGCGGCGCTCGGCGCGCTGATCAGCGTCGCCTGTGGATACGCCTTCGACAAGTACCACTTCCGGCACAAGGAGAAGCTGTTCGGCCTGGTGCTGGCGGCCGTCATGGTGCCCCAGACGGTCCTCGCGCTGCCGCTGTACCTCATCGCGTCCGAGACCGGTGTCGTCAACACCTTCTGGTCGGTGTTCATCCCCGTCCTGTTCAACCCGTTCGGCGTCTATCTGGGCCGCATCTTCGCCCAGGGGTATGTGCCCGACGAGGTCCTGGAGGCGGCACGCGTCGACGGCGCCGGTGAACTGACGACCTATGTACGGGTGTCGCTGCGGATGCTGGGCCCCGGCCTGGTCACCGTCTTCCTCTTCCAGCTGACGGCGATCTGGAACAACTTCTTCCTGCCGATGGTGATGCTGTCCAACCAGGACCTGTATCCCGTGAGCCTGGGTCTGTACCAGTGGAACAGCCAGGCGACCGTCTCGCCCGAGTACTACCCGGTGGTGATCATGGGTTCGCTTCTCGCGGTCCTCCCCCTCATCCTCGCCTTCGCCTTCCTGCAACGGTTCTGGCGCTCCGGCCTGACGGCGGGAGCGGTCAAGTGAGCGGGCCCCGGGCGGCGTTGGCCATGTCCCCCGCGGCGGCGGCAGCGGTCTTCGCCCCGCCTTCACCGGCCGCGCTCGCGGAGGTGTGCGACCTGGCGCCGGGTCCGGTCCTCGACGACCTGACGACACCCCGCGCGCGGGAAGTCCTCGCCGATGTCGAGGTGCTGGTCACCGGCTGGGGCTGTCCGCCGCTCGACGCGGACGTGCTCGCGTCGGCGCCCCGGCTCAGGGCCGTGGTGCATGCGGCCGGTTCGGTGCGGGCGCACATCACCGACGCCTGCTGGGACCGGGGCATCGAGGTGTCGTCGGCAGCCGCCGCCAACGCGCTGCCGGTCGCCGAGTACACGCTCGGCATGATCCTGCTGCACGGAAAACACGTACTGGAACGCGCCCGGGACTTCCGGCGGGCCCGCAAGCGCGAGGACTGGCTGCGCATCCCGGACACAGTGGGCAACTACCGTCGCACGGTGGGCATCCTCTCCGCCTCCCTGATCGGCCGGCGGGTCATCGAACTGCTGCGGCCCTTCGACTACGAGGTGCTGCTGCACGACCCGTACGTCACCGGGTCCGAGGCCACGGCACTCGGCGTGGAGTGGGTGGAGCTGCCCGAACTCTTCGCCCGCGCCGACCTGTTGAGCGTTCACACGCCGCTGCTGCCCGCCACCCGCGGACTGGTCGCCCGTGACCTGCTGGAGGCGATGCGCCCGGGGGCCGCACTGATCAACACCTCGCGGGGTGCCGTCGTCGACCAGGACGCGCTCGTCGACGTGGTGCGCGCGGGCCGCATCCGGGCGGTGCTCGATGTCACGGACCCCGAGGAACTGCCCGCCGACCATCCCCTGTGGAGCTGCCCGGACATCCTGATCACCCCCCACCTGGCCGGTTCCCAGGGCAACGAGTGGCGCCGGCTCGCCGACACCGCCGTGGGCGAGGTCGCCCGGTGGGCGGCGGGCGACGGTTTCGCCCATCCCGTACGACGCGAAAGGCTGGCGTTCCTGGCATGAGCATCCCGTTCGATCTCCCCGCCGAGAACCGGGTGCTGAGCCCGGGCACCGGATACACCCGCGCGCACTGGGAAGCCGTCGCCGACGGACTGCTCGGTGCCGCCTGGCGCTGGGCGACCCCGGGCGGCGCCCTGCTCGACATGCCGGGGCGCCCCTCCAGGTCCGGCGTCCGGTCGGACGGGTTGGAGGGCTATGCCCGTACGTTCCTGGCGGCCGGATTCCGCGTCGCGGGTGACCGCGGCAAGGACCCGCACGGCTGGCTGGAGCGGTACGCGACCGGCCTCGCGGCCGGCACCCGCACCCCGGGGCGGGACGACACCGAGTCCTGGCCGTCGATCCTCGACCACCATGTGCAGGGCCAACCCATGGTCGAGTCGGCGTCGGTGGCCCTCGGCCTGTCCCTGACCCGGCCGTGGCTGTGGGACCGGCTCGACGGCGACGTACAGGACCGGGCCGAGGCCTGGTTGCGCGGCGCCCTCACGCACACTCCCGCGCCGAACAACTGGTACCTCTTCCCGTTCACGGTGGCGTCGTTCCTGGAGTCGGCCGGCCGCGGCGACGAGACGACCGCGCGGGCCAGGGAGCGGGCGCTCGACCTGATGGAGACGTGGTACCGGGGCGACGGCTGGTACGCGGACGGCGACGGACGGGCCTTCGACCACTACAACGGATGGGCCCTGCACCTGTATCCGCTGCTCCAGGCCCACCTGACCGGCGACCCGGCGCTCGCGGAACGGTTCGGACCCCGGCTGCGCGAGCACCTGGAGGGCTTCTCGCTCCTCTTCGGCACGGACGGGGCCCCGATCCACTTCGGGCGCTCGCTGACCTACCGCTTCGCGGCGTCGGCGGCGGTCGGTCTGGGCGCCGTCACCGGCCACACCCCCCTGTCGCCGGGTACGTCCCGCCGCCTGATCAGCGGCAGCCTGCGCTACTTCCTCGACCGGGGTGCGGTGACCGACGACGGGCTCCTCAGCCTGGGATGGCATGGCCCGCACTCCGCCACCCTGCAGGACTACTCCGGCCCCGCCTCCCCCTACTGGGCGTCGAAGGCCTTCGTCGCCCTGCTCGCACCCGAGGACCACCCGCTGTGGACGGCGGCCGAGGAACCGGCGCCGAGCGAGGGCCCCGACCGGGTGCTGGCGCTGCCCGCACCCGGGCTGCTCGTGCAGTCGACCGGCTCGGACGGGATCGTCCGCCTGCACAACCACGGCAGCGACCATGTCCGGCCGCACGAGGGCGAGTCCGCGGCGGCGGACGACGCGCTGTACGGCCGCCAGGCGTACTCCACCCACACCGGTCCCACGTCCCAGGCCAACATCGCGGACAACCACCTGTCCGTGGAGGTCGACGGCGTCGCGAGCGTGCGCCGGCGCATCCGCCCGCTCGGCGCGGGACAGGGCGACGGATGGGGCTGGGCGGCCTCCTGGCACCGGCCGGTGTTCGCATCCGGAGCGCCCATGGTGCCGGGACTGCGCGTCGAGAGCGTGACCCTGGCACGCGGCCACCACGAGCTGCGGATCCACCGGGTGGTCGGAGCACCGCCCGGAGCACGGGTCACCCTCACCGGCTGGGCCACCGAAGCGGTGCGCTCCGAGTTGACCGGGCTGTACGGCTGGAGCGGGCGCGAGCAGGTGCGTGCCCCCGAGGGCACGGCCTACGAGCCGTGGGTGCGCATGCCCCGGCTGTCGGCGGACGTCCGGGGAACCGCGGTGTTCGCCGCACTGGCCGCACTGGGGCGCGACGCGGAGGCGCCGCCGCTCGCCGACGCCGTGACCGAAGTGCTCTGCACGGAGCACGAGTTGCGGGTGCGCTGGGCCGAGGGACCGCAGACGGTGGTGTCCTTCGAGCCGCTTCGCGTCACCACGGCTGGGGAGTGACGGCCCGCCCGCACCCTGCCGGCTTCGGGAGTCCGGGCGAACGGGACCTGATCGTCCCCCGTCTGCTGCGATCGCAGTAGACGCAGGTGTCTGCGGACGGCCAACGACGAGAGCCCCGGGGACTGCGAGCGTGGCCGGGTGCCGGGTTCCCCGGCCACCAAGGCCGAGACCGGCAAGGTGATCGCCGTGGCCGCGACCATCATGGTCTGCGTCTTCGGCTCCTTCGTCTTCGGCGGCCTGCGGATCATCTCCGAGTTCGGTGTGAGCCTCGCGGTGGCGGTCGCGCTGGACGCCCTGCTGATCCGTATGGTCGTGGTGCCCGCGCTCATGCACCTGTGCGGACGCGCCAACTGGTGGTTGCCCCGCCGTCTGGACCGCGCGCTGCCCCGGATCTCGGTGGAAGGCCCGTCCGAGGGGCCGGCGGAGCGGCCCGGTCCAGGGCGGACGCCGGAGGCCGCCGGCCTCTCGCGCTGACGGTCGTCGCACGGCGCGCGGGCCGGGCGGAGCGGCGGGAGGCTCGCTGCACCGCCCGGCCCGTGCCGCATAGTGAAGGGATGCAGGTGCAAGACGTGTGTCGGCAGTGGTTCGCCCGTCATGAGCGCGCGCGGGACGCGCTTCCGGCCGTGCTGGTGGTGGTCGTCGCCGCGGCGGCGAGCGCCGCGGCGGACGGCGGTTCCGGCTGGCACACACCCCGGGCGGGTGCGACGGCGTGGACGGCTCTGGCCTGTCTGCCGCTCGTCGTCCGCAGCCGGTGGCCGCTGCCCGTCGTCCTCGCCACGCTCGCCGTCGACCTGACGCACCTCGCCCGTGTCCCGGACTTCTCCCTGTCTCCGGCGGCGAGCCTGGTGGCCCTGTACACGCTCGCCACCCGCACCACCCGACGCACCGCCTGGACCGCCGGTCTGGCCGCTTCCCTCGCGATCACGGCGCTCTACGCGGTCAGCCGATCCGTGTCACCGCTCGCCGGTGAAAGCCTGCTCCGCTTCGACCTCGCCATCGCGGCCACCGCCCTGGGCGACGCCGTCCGCAGCCGCCGTCTCCGGCTCGCCCGGGTCGAGGCACGTGCGGAGAACGCGGAACGGACCCGCGAGGCGGAGGCCCGTCGCCGGGTCACCGACGAACGCATCCGCATCGCCCGCGAACTCCATGACGTCGTCGCCCACCACATGACCCTGGTGAACGCCCAGGCCGGGGTGGCCCACCATCTGATGCGCACCGATCCCGACCGCGCCTACCAGGCGCTCGCCCATATCAAGGACAACAGTCGTACCGCCCTCGACGAGCTACGGGCCACCGTCGGTCTGCTGCGCCAACCCGACGACGCGCCCGACTCCCGCGTTCCCCTTCCCGGGCTGGCCGACCTCGACGCCCTCATCGGCAGTCTCCAGGCGGGCGGTCTGCCCGTGCGGTTCGAGCGGACGGGCCTGGTCCGGCCGGTGGCACCGGCCACCGACCTGACGGCCTACCGCATCATCCAGGAAGCCCTCACCAACACCCACAAGCACGCCCGGGCCGCCGAGGCTCTGGTGGCATTGGACTACGGAGCCGACACCCTGCGCGTCACCGTCACCGACGACGGACGCCCCGGGGCACCGAAGGGCCCGGGCACCGGGCACGGCCTGATCGGCATGCGGGAGCGGGCCAACGCCATCGGCGGCACCGTCACCACCGGGCCCCGCCCGGAGGGCGGCTTCCGGGTGCACGCGGAACTCCCCCTCGCACTCGCCCCCGGAAACCACCCGAAGCCCCTTGCCCCGAAAGGCCCTTGATGACCATTCGTGTCCTGCTCGCCGACGACCAGGCGCTGCTGCGCGGCACCTTCCGACTGCTCATCGACGCGCAGTCGGACATGGAGGTCGTCGCGGAGGCGTCGAACGGCCGTGAGGCCGCGGAACTGGCCCGGGCCGAGCGGGCCGACGTGGTGGTGATGGACATCAGGATGCCCGAGGTCGACGGCATCGAGGCCACCCGGCTCATCGGTCAGGACGAGGACATGGCCGGAGTGAAGGTACTCGTCCTCACCACCTTCGAGATGGACGAGTTCGTCGTCCAGGCCCTGCGGGCCGGGGCGAGCGGCTTCCTCGGCAAGGGCGTCGAACCGGCTCAACTCCTGGACGCCATCCGCCTCGTCGCGGCCGACGAGGCGCTGCTCTCGCCCACAGCGACCAAAGGGCTGATCGCCCGCTTCCTCTCCCAGCCCTCGCCCGGCGGGCTCGCCGACCCGAAGCGGCTCGCTGCCCTCACGCCCCGGGAACGTGAGGTCATGACACTGGTGGCCATGGGCCTGTCCAACGACCAGATCGCCGAACGCCTCTTCGTGACTCCGGTGACCGTCAAGACCCACGCCAACCGGGCCATGGCCAAACTCGGCGCCCGGGACCGCGCCCAACTCGTCGTCATCGCCTACGAGACCGGCCTCGTCCGGGCCGGGGAGACCCAGGCCTGAGCTTCACCGGAGTGCCCCTCTCACCTGAAGCGATACGACCCCGCTCGCGCCCGGTACACCTGGTGGTCGGCACCGCCGGAGGTGTCGTCGCAGACAGGGACGGCCCCCGGGCGCGCGCTGACGGGCCGGCCCTGGGCGGGTACCCAGATCTCGGCCTCGGTGTTGTACGGAATCGTCACCGCGAGCTCGGTCCTCCCGTCCGCCCTGCGATGCCATTCCGACGACACCGTGCCGCGTACCGTGTCGATCGAGGCGCTGACGTGGTCGAGGGTCGCGGGTGACAGATGTAGAAGGCGAGGCTGCGGATCTGGTCGCCGGTGAGGGTGCGGCTGTCGATCTCCACGCCGTTGACCGTGGTGCTGACGGTGAGGCCCTGAGCCCTGACCTGGACGGTGTGGTCGCGAGCGGACCAGGTGTCCTTGGTCAGACCGGCCGAGACCGGAAGGGTCACCGTGGCGACGGAGTCGACGCCCCAGTCGGGCTCGGAGGTAACGTCGTCGACCCAGGTGTTACCGGCGTAGTGGCTGGTCCTCATGATCAGCTGCATGTCGTCGCCGCTCTGGCGGATGGTCCGGTTCAGGCCCTCGCCCCAGGTCTTGCCGACCGGTTCGGCGCGCAGCGGCAGGGCCAGGCCGCTCGTGGGGTCGGCGCCACCGCGGAAGACGACCGTCGCGGTCAGGTCCCGCCAGCCGTGGTCCTGCGGTTGGCGCCCGCCCGATCCACCGCGCGCCCGTCGGCCCGCAGGTCGACGGCGACGTACTGGGTGGTGCCGTCCTGGTCGGTGACGTCGACGAGGCGGCCGTTCTCCGGTCTGAGCCGGTGGGAGCTGATCCCCGTGCGGATGTCGTTGAGGAGCTGCGCGTACGCGTTGCGGGCGTCGGTCGGCTCACTGGTGATCTGTCAGGAGGCGTGCGCGCCGGTCGCCGCGTCCGCGGCGGGGGCGGAGACGAGCACCAGACCGCCGGCCAGAGCGGCGCCGACGACGGTGGCGGCGCCGAGGAAGGACCTGCGGGAGAGCCGGCCCTGCGTTTCGTCTCTCATGAGGACTCCTCTGTGTTGCGAGTGATCGTCGGGGCTCGTGGCAGCGCCGGGTGAAGCCCGCGGCGATACGGCATCTGGCGAGCCGTCAGAATGAGTGGTCTCGCGATAGGTACGACATACCGGCCAGCGGGTGCTGCGCTGGTCAGGTCGTGGCGCCGAACGGTGTCGCCGTTGTCCGCGATCCGCGATCCGCAAGGAGAGCGGGGCCGCGCCTGCCGCGGCGTGACGCCATGACGATGATGGTGTCGCGAGGTCCGCCTCGGCACCATGGGTGTTTTTGCGGATTTGTATGCCATCGGTGGCCGGAGCGTCGTCGGCAACGGTCGCCAGGGCGAAGGCGACGGCCCGCCCTCACCCCGTCGGGCCCGGGAGCCGGTCGGCCATGACAGCCGGAGGGGCGTCGTCGTTGCGTCGGTCTTCGGGATGTACGTCGCGGCCGTCGGCCTGCCGGCGGCCTCAACGGCCGATCCACGTCGCATCCGGGATGCACGCGCCGCCACGGACCGGCGCGTCCGGTCAGGTACGCGCGATGTTGCCGACCGCGGTGCGCAGATCGCCCTCCTCGGGGACCACCGGAGGGAGGGGGGTCGCGTTGGCGGGGTTGAGGGAGTCGAAGAGCAGGGCGGTGAAGCGGGCGCGCAGCGCGGGCGTGGAGCCGGGGATCGCGAGCCCGGCGACCGCCATGACGAGGAAGCGGGGGATGTCGTCCTTGGTGAGGTCGCGGCGGACCTCACCCTGCTCTTGCGCACGCAGGAGCAGCGGGTGCAACGACTCGCTGAAGCGCTGGAGGATGTCCACCGCCACGTCGGTGAAGTTGCTGGCGAAGGTGACCAGCCCTTTCTCCTCGGCGATCAGGTCGAGCAGGCGGGTGGCGATGCCGTGGAGGGACTGCCGGGGATGCGGTGAGTCGGCGGCGCGCTCGATGAGGGGAAGGAGGTCGGTTTCGAGGATGTCCTCCAGGACGGCGCGGACGATCGCCTCCCGGTTGGGGAAGTGCCGGTAGAGCGTGGCGATGCCCACCCCGGCCTCGGCCGCGATCTGCTCCAGTGATCCCTCGCCCGCACCGAGGACGGCCCGCCCGGCGACGGTGATGCGCTCCGCGGTGGATCGAGCGTCGACCCTGCGCCTCGGAGCGCGGCCTTCGGTTGTTCGCATCTTCGGCTCCTTCCTGCCCTGACCGAAGGCTATCCGCCTCCGCCTTCGCCGGTAGCACCCCCTCACTTTGATAGTTGCCTATCGCTTTGATAGTACCCTCTCGACGCACATACTCTGCGGCTTCACCGAGGCCGTCCAGGAGACGTGTGGATGGGAGAGACGCATGTCCGTGCTGCTATACCGGCTGGGAAGGCTCGCCTACGGCAGGCCTTGGTACTTCATCGGGGGCTGGCTGGCCGTGATCGCCGTGGTCCTGGGGATACTCGCGACCAATCCGGTCCGGCTGAGCAACGACGTACGCATCGACGGCACGCCGGCCCAGAAGGTCATCGACGATCTGGCCAGGTCCCTGCCGGAGGCGTCCGGGGGCCAGGGAATGCTGGTCTTCAAGTCCGACGACGGTGCCCCGATCGACGACCGCCGCGTCCAGGCCGCCCTCCTGGCAGCCGTGGATGCCGTGTACCGCCACGACCATGTGATCGACGTCCGGAAGGCTCTCGCGGCAGAGGCGGCCAAGGGTGCGAAAAGCCCTCTGCTGCGGGCCCAGACGGCAGTGGCCGGGGCGGCGGCGGGAGGGCCTGCGTCCGGCAGGGCCCCCGTACCCCTGACCGTGCGGGGCCAGGCGGCACCCGGAGTCGCCGTCTCCGCGGACGGAAAGACGGCTCTGATGCAGTTCCAGTTCGACGAACAGACCTACGAACTGCCTTCCGGGACCATCGACAGCACCGTCGCGGCCGCCGAGCGGCAGGCCGCGCGTGGTGGTCTGCGGGTCCTGCCGTCGGCTTCGATGATGGAGATCCCGGAGATCATCGGGGCCGGAGAGATCGTCGGCGTCGGTGTCGCCGCCGTCGTCCTGCTCATCACCCTCGGATCGATCGCCGCGGCGGGCCTGCCTCTGGTCATAGCCCTGATCGGGGTCGTGGTGGGCGTCGGCGGCGCCTTCACCCTCTCCACCGTCTTCGAGATCCACTCGCTCGCCGCGGTCCTCGCACTGATGCTGGGGCTGGCCGTCGGGATCGATTACGCCCTGTTCATCATCAGCCGGGAGCGCAGGCTCATCCTCGAACACGGCCTGGATCCGCACGAGGCGACCGGCCGCGCCATCGGCACCGCGGGCAGTGCGGTGTTCTTCGCCGGCAGCACCGTCATCATCGCCCTCGCCGGACTTCTGGTCGTCGGGATCACCCTGCTCAGCACGATGGCGATCGTCGCGGCCGCCACGATCGCGGTCGCCGTCCTGTTGGTCCTGACCCTGCTGCCGGCGCTGTTGGGGCTGGTCAAGGGGCGTATCTGTCCCGCTGGGGTACGGCGCCGGGCACAGCGGCGATCGGCCGAGGAAGCCGCCGGTGCCGGCCGTCGGACGCGGACGGCCCGCTGGGGAGCACGTCTGGTCCGCCACCGGTGGCCGGCGCTGGCGGCGGCGTTCCTGGTCCCCGCGGTCCTGGCGGTCCCCGCCGCCGGCATGAGGATGGGGCTGCCTTCCGGGGCCAGTTACAACACCGGCACCGCTCAGCGCCAGAGCTACGAGCTCGTCAGTGACGCGTTCGGGCCCGGCTACAACGGCCCGCTCATGATCGCCGTCGACTCCTCCGTCAAGGGGCGCCCGCTGTCTCCGGGGACGCTCGCCACGGTCGCCTCCGCGCTGCGCGACACCGACGGCGCGACCTCGGTGTCACTCGCCGGGATGAACGGCTCCGGCACCACGGCCGTCCTCACGCTCGTCCCGCACAGCGGTCCCAACGACGAAGCCACCAAGGCCCTCGTCACGGCCGTACGGGACAAGAGCGCCCGGATCGGGAAGAGCACCGGGACCGTGCTGGGCATCACGGGCTTCACCGCGCTCGCGATCGACGTCTCCGACCGGCTCGCCGACGTCCTGCCCCTCTACGTGGCGACCGTCCTCGGGCTCTCCCTGATCGTCCTGCTCCTGGTCTTCCGTTCCCTCATGGTCCCCGTGACGGCCACGCTCGGCTTCCTGCTGACCATCGGCGCCACCTTCGGCCTCACCACGGCCGTCTTCCAGTGGGGCCGGCTGCAGAGCCTGATCGGACTGGACGCCACCGCACCCGTCGTCAGTCTGCTGCCGATCATCGTGACGGGCGTTCTGTACGGGCTCGCCATGGACTACCAGATGTTCCTGGTCACCTCGATGCGCGAGGCACACGTCCACGGGGCCACGCCGTCCGACGCCACCGTCACCGGCTTCGCGCGGGCCGGAACCGTGGTCGTCGCCGCGGCCACCATCATGGTCTCGGTCTTCGCCGGGTTCGTCTTCAACGCCCAGCCCATGATCAAGCAGGCCGGATTCGCCCTCGCCGCGGGCATCCTCATCGATGCCTTCGTCATCCGTATGACCTTCATCCCGGCCACGATGGCCCTGGCCGGTGAGAGGGCCTGGTGGATCCCCCGCCTGCTCGATCGACTGCTGCCCGACCTGGACGTCGAGGGTGACAAGCTCGCCCAGAAGATCCCGTATCCGGAACCGTCGGCGCAGGCGGCACATCTGACGGCTCAGGAGGTGGACGTGGCCGGCTGACGCCGGGCGGGCCGGGTGGCGCATCGCACGACCGTCCGCCGCACGACCGATCCGCGGTCCGGCGGGCGCTGTGGCCGCCGCCCGGTCGCCCGCCACCGCGACCGACGGCCATCAGGGCCGTTCCGTCGCCGCGGGTACCTGTGCGGGTAGGGAGTTCGGCTACCGGTGGCGTGGCGCGGGGTGGACATCCGGCTCAGGGGCGGCCGGAGAAGTAGCGGGCAATCCCAGCGATGCCCTCGCCGACGGCCCGTGCGACGATCGGCGCCAGGCCGACCGGCAGGATCTCCTGGCTGTAGAGCACGCGGGAGCCGTCCCCGCCGGGGAGCACGTCGATGGTCCCGAGATGGAACTCGACGGGCAGGGGCAGACCTTCGACGAAGCGGTACTGGAAGCGCCGCAGGTCGTCGTCCTTGGTCACGACGACGGCCTTCAACGTGCCCTCGGGCGTGCGCAGATGACGGTACTCCCCGTCGAAGCGGGCCTCCCGCACGGCGGGGAACCACTCCGGGATGGTGTTCACGTCGGTGAGCACGGCCCAGACCTGGTCGGGTTCCTGCGCGAGCCGGGTGTCGAAACGCATCGTTGCCATGGGATCTCCTCGGTGTGGTCGCCGTCTGCCTCGAACGGTCGGAAGGGGTGGTGCGGGTACTCGGTGGAGAGGGTGACCCAGCGTGTGTTCGAGAACGCCTCGATGCCCCAGCGTCCGCCGAACCGGCCGTATCCGGAGGCCGCGAAGCCGCCGAAGGGCACCTGGGGCTCGTCCGCCACCGACTGGTCGCCCACGTGGACGATGCCCGTGCGGATACGCCGGGCGACGGTGAGGCCGTGGGTGCCGTTTTCGGTGAGGATGCCGCAACTGAGGCCGTGCCCGGTGTCGTTGGCCAGGGCCACCGCCTCGTCGTCGTCCTCGAAGGCGCGGACGGCCACGACAGGTCCGAAGGCCTCGGTGTGGTGCAGCACCGCGTCCGCGGAGACGCCGGTCAGTACGGTCGCCGGGTGCAGGGCGCCTTGCGGGCCGCTGCCGCCGGTGAGGGCGCGAGCGCCCTTCCGCACCGCGTCCTCGACCAGGGCGGCGACCCGCCCGGCCGCGGCCTCGTTCAGCAGCGGGCCGATGACGGTGGCCGGGTCGCCGGGATCACCGCAGGGAAGAGCGGCGGCCTTCGCGGTGAATCGCCGGGTGAACTCCTCGGCGAGCGAGGTGTGCACGAGGATGCGGTCGGCGCCCATGCAGATCTGACCGGAGTTCATGAACGCGGAGAACGCGGCCGCGTCCACGGCGTGGCACGGTGCCGGCGAGTTCGGCCGGGCCGGGGATGCTCCGACGTACCCGATGGCGAAGGCGCCCAGGTGAAGGTGCTGCACTTCATCCACGCGGCAGAGGGCCTCGCCCCGGGCGGCCTCGGCGAGCGTTGGCAGGCCGCGCACGAGCAAGTGCTGGCCGGGGACGAGGCACACCTCCGGCTGCTGCGGGGGTGCGTCCTGCACCGCCACACACCGGGAGCCGAAAGGGCGCTGCGCCACTTCGGTGGCCGAGACACCCATGCGTACCAGGCCGTCTCGGCCATGTACTACGACTCCGAGGACGACGCGCTGGACCACTTCCCCGCCTACAAGCGGTCACTGCGCGAGCACTTCTCGAAGACCGACGGATACTACGACGCGTCCCGTTCGTTCGTCCTCTACAGCCGTGAGGTGACCATCTTCCAGCGGCCTTGAGGGGCTCAGGAGCCCACCAACCGGTGGCGGGCCGTCAAGCAGTCGTCCACCTGGTACGCCTGCTCCCGTGCGCCGTATGGCGTGCGCACCTGGACGGGCTCGACTGGACGGTGCCGTGCGGAACCCGCGGGCGTTAGCGCCCCGTCCAAGACGCCGTGGGAGATCTCCAGGCCGAGCGCGTTCGAGACGTCCGGGTACGAGAGGAACGCGGTCGCCTCCACGCCATGGGACCGTCAGTCCCGGAACGGCGGTAGCGGTGGCAGCAGTGGAGACCTGGTCGTCGTGCTCCCGTCCCTCGGATCGTCACCGGCGGTCCCGGTGGAGACGACCACGGTGCTGCCCACCGCCACCTCGGTGCCCGCCGCCGGGGAGCTCGACGTGACCACCGACGTGGACGACCCGTCGGAGCCGTCGGCGACTTCGAGGCCGAGGCCGAGCAGGCGCAGTTCGGCCCGGACCACGGCCACGGGTCTGCCGGCAAGGTCGCGGGGGACGTGGACAGTGGCCGCAGCCTCGGCGACCCGCACGTCGACCGTGGTACCGCGCGCGACCCGCTTGCCCTGGGCGATGCTCTGCCCCACCACGGTGCCGGACTCGGCTCCGCTCCTGACCTCGGTCGTGTCGCCCAGCGTCAGGCCCTGCGCAGCGAGCAGCTTCCGGGCCGACCCGAGGGTCGCGCCGGTCAGGTCCGGGACCGTGCCCGTCTGCCGCGCCCGAGCCACGGTGAGCGTCACGCCGCTGCCGGACTCGACCGACTCGCCTCCGCCGGGCTCCTGTTCGAGCACGGTGCCGGCGTCGCGCTCCGACTCGACCTGCCGTACGGCCACTTCGAATCCCTTGCCGGTGAGGATCCGGGAGGCGTCGGCCACCTTCTTGTCCGTCACATCCGGCACCTCGGTCCGTGGGACTCCCGTGGAGACCCTGACCGAGACCGCGTGGCCCTTGGCGAGTCGGCCGTCCGCGGGGCGCTGTTCGCAGACCCGGCCCTTCGGCTGCCCGGCGCAGGCGGCCTGCCGGTCGGCGCTCACCACGAGCCCCACGTTGTCCGCAGTTCGCCGGGCCTGGGCCAGTGTCTGGCCGACCAGGTCCGGGACGGCTGCCGTGTCGTCACGGGCAGATCCGTGGCCGAGCACGAGCCGGCCGGCGACGAGCGCGAGGAGCACTGCGGCCACGCTCGCCGCGACCAGGGCGATGCCGACGCGACGACGGCCGGTCCCACCCCGCCCGGTCTCACCCCGCCCGGTGCCGCCGTCCGCGAGGGGGTACTGGCGCGTCCACCCGGTGTCGTCCGCGCTGCGGCCGCTTCTCTCCGGTGCCGCGACGGGAACCTCCCGAAGGGCCCCCGGGCCGAGGTGTTCCTCGATGTCGGCGAGCATGTGGTCGGCGGACCGGTAGCGGGCCTCCGGATCCTTCTCCAGAGCACGCAGCACGATCGCGTCCACCGCCGAGCCGACGCCGGGGTGGTGGGAGCTCGGCGGTCTCGGCGTCTCCTGGACGTGCCGGCAGATGACCTCCAGCGCCGATGCGCCGGTGAACGGCGGTCGGCGGGTGAGCAGTTCGTACAGCAGGCAGCCCACCGCGTACAGGTCAGCGCGCGCGTCGGCGCCCCGCCCCTGCGCCTGCTCGGGCGCGAGGTACTGGGCGGTCCCGACCACGACCGAGGTCCGGGTCATGCCGGTGTTGCGCGCGTCGCGGGCGATCCCGAAGTCCATCACCTTGACCTGGCCGTCGGAGGTCAGCATGACATTGGCCGGCTTGATGTCCCGGTGCACGATCCCCTGCGTGTGGGAGTGCGCAAGCGCGCGCAGGATCCCCCCGGCCAGCTCCAGGACCCGCTCAGGCGTCAACGGCGGCTGCCCGTAGAGCGCTTCGCTCAGCGGCACGCCGTCGACGTACTCCATCACCAGGTACGGCAGCGGCACGGGGGTGCCGTCCGTCCGGTAGGCCACGTCCTCCCCGGTGTCGTACACCGCCGCGATCGACGGATGGTTCAGCGAGGCGGTCGACTGGGCCTCGCGCCGGAACCTCGCCAGGGACACCTCGTCGTGGGCGAGGTCCACGCGGAGGGTCTTGACGGCGACCATGCGGTCGAGCCGGGTGTCGTGGGCCAGGTGCACCTCGGCCGTACCACCGCACCCGAGGAGCGCTCCCGGCTCGTACCGGCCGCCGAACGCGAGCGGCGCGGGGGCCGCGGGCGGTGCCGCGTGCCAGTACCCCCCGCCCGCGTCCCCGCCCGCGAAGGCCTGCTCTTCTGATCCGGGCAAGTTCACAGGTCGTCTCCACAGGAGTCACGGGTCCGGATCGGATCCCGGCGGACGCTCGGGCCGCATGCGGCCAGGGGCCGGCGACCCGGCACGTCACGCGTCCAGGATCACGGCGAGAAGATAATTGCACATCGACGGGCAACATGACAGTGACCGCGGAGGAGGTGCGCTGGGTGCGCCCGACCGTGGCCGCGGCGGTGCGGGCTCAGCCTTCGGAGCCGGTCCGCTCGGCCGACAAGGGCCTGACGTCGTCGACGATCCGTTCGGCGACCCACGAATCCTTCCGCAGCGGATGCGCGGTCGGTCTGACCGTCGGCGGACTCGTCGCCTCCGTCGACCACCGCTGACGCGCAACACCGAGTCGGCACGGTTCGCGTACGAACTGGGCCGCGCCGTGGCGTTCGGCCGCCTCGGCGGGCCTGCGCGTCGTGCCCGGTGAGCAGATTTCTGGCCTCGGACGGTCCGACGACCCGCGCGGGTTCCCCTGCGCCACGCGGCTCGCTCGGCTCCCGTCCGGGTCAGAGCCCGTGCCTCCAGGCAGCCTCGGCGTCCGCAGCAGCGGCGAAGCCACCGCGCCGCGCGAGTCGACTGCCTGTCCAGCCGAGGGCGAAGCCCGCCGGAATGGCGATGAGGCCGGTGGACTGCAAACCGATCCAGTGGATGTCCTGGCCCGGCAACCGGGAGTACAGGCAGGCGGGCAGGACCGTCGCACCGGACACGGTGAGAGCAAGCTGGATCAGGGACTGCAGGTTGCCGCCCAGTCCCGGCGTATCGCCTCCCAGGGCGTTCGCAAGCAGCATCAGGGCGGCCTGACCGCTGGGATCGGCCGACCTGATGGCACGGTCACCGACGACGCCGGCCGCGCCCGGTCCGGCGATGACGACGAAGAGGCTGCAGAACGCCGATGAGGAGGACGGTGTAGCGAGTCGACCTGCGCGCTGCGGCGCCGTCGGCGGCGGAGTGACGATCAGTCGTCGGGGATGCCGGCGCCGCTGAGCGCGGGAACGGTCTTCTCGGGGCGGGCGAGGGAGCGGGCGCCGAGGCGGAACTGGTCGAGCTTGTCGATGATGGTCTGGCCGACCGGCTTGTGGCCCCAGATGCTGATGCCCTGGTGGGTGGAGGGCTCCCAGGTTGTCTCGTCGACGACGATGGGGTTCCAGCCGACCTCCCACTCGAAGCCCGAGGGGGTGCGGGCGTAGTAGGAGAGTTCCCTGTCGTTGGTGTGCTGTCCCACGGACAGGGCCATGTCGAAGCCGAGTCGGTGCACCCGCTCATAGCTCTGGGCGACGTCGTCCAGACTGGCCGCCTGGATGTTCAGGTGCTGGACGCGGGTGCGGACCGGGTCGACGGGCAGGCCGCGGACGGCGGCGATCGCGATGGAGTGGTGGCGTTCGTTGACGCGCAGGAAGCGGATCCTGAGCTTGACGCCGCTGACGGTCTCGTCGATGTAGTCGGTCAGCCGGGCGTCGAAGACCGTGTTGAAGTAGCCCCGCATCAGGGTCGGTCTGGCCGAGGTGATCGCGACATGTCCCATGCCGGCGTCTCCGGTGACCCATCCGGACGACAGCATCCGCAGGGGTTCGGCGGAGGTGACCGGGGCGGTGTAGATCTCCTGGACGATCCCCTTGGGGCCCTGGAAGCGCAGCAGCCGTTCGACACCGCGCTGCTGGGCCTCTTCGGCGCTGCCCTGGACGACGGGGACGCCGTGGGCGCGGACGCGGGCCTCGATCCGCTCGAAGGTGGCGTGGTCGTCGACGTGCCAGCCGGTCGCGACCACGTCCTCGGCCGGTCCGCGCCGCAGCAGGAAGCGGCACTCCTGCTCGTCGAGGCGGAACCGCATCAGGCCGACGTCGAGTTCGTCGCGGTGCATGCCGATGGCGTCCTCGCCGAAGCGGCGCCAGTCGGCGAAGCGGTTGGTCTCGATGACGAGGTAGCCGAGGTGGACGGCGCCGAAGACCGAGGACCCGTCGTACGTGTTCACCGGCGGCCCGCCAGGAAGGCGGCGCAGAGCTGGTTGAAGAGGTCGGCGCGCTCCCACTGCACCCAGTGGCCGGTGTTGGCGACCTCGTAGAGGTCGCAGTCGGGCATGCGGTCGGCCAGCATCCGGCCGCCGGTGGGCCGGTTGACCTTGTCGGCTCCACCCCACAGGACCAGCGTGGGAACGGCCAGGCGGTTCAGCCGCTTGTCGCGGGTGAAGTCCATCTTCCACAGGGTGGCCGCCGACTTGGGGCGCCGCAGTGGCGGGTCGGCGACGACCTCCGGGTCGATGCTGTCCCGGTAGCGCGCGTCGATGACCGAGTCGGGTACCTGGGCCGCGTTGAAGACCAGGTAGTCGCGGACGAACCGCTCCAGCTTCAGGCGCGAGGGCCCGTCCCCGGTGTAGTAGTTCAGCAGCGAGTTCAGTCCCGGCGTGGGCAGGGCGCGGGTGGTGCCGATGCCGCCGGGGCCCATCAGGACCATGCGGTCGACCCGGTCGGGGGTGTCCAGGGCGAGTCGCAGGGCGCAGGCACCGCCGTAGGAGTTGCCCACGAGGTGCGCCCTGTCCAGGCCGAGCCGGTCGAGCAGGCCGCGGATGCCGGTGGCGAGGGCGCCGAAGGGGTCGGTGAGGTCGATGCCCTTGGTGCTGCGTCCGTAGCCGGGCAGGTCGGGGACGACGACCCGGAACTCCGTCGCCAGTTCGGCGATGTTGCGCGCGTAGTTGGAGACCCCGGAGGCGCCGGGACCGCCGCCGTGCAGCAGCAGGACGGGCGGGCCGTCGCCGGTCTCCGCGACGAAGATCTTCCTGCCGCCGACGTCGAGGAGCGACTCCTGCATCGGGGGCGGTGCGGTGTGCGTGGTCATGGCGGTCCTCACGAAAGGGTCGGGACGGTCGCGCCCGGGAGCGGCGCGAATCCGGTGGGCGGCTGCGGGAGGGGGGAGCCCGGTCCAGCGGCGGCGTAGACGTAGGCGTCGGGGCGCAGGGCGACGGTGGCCGCATCGTGTCCGGTCAGCCAGGGCAGCAGCACCCCCTCGCTGTCGACGACCGCGCCCTCGGCCGGGCGGGAGCCGGCGGGCAGCACGGCCAGCGAGGCCACACCGGTGCGGTCCCAGGGCAGTTGCGGGCGGGGCAGGCCGGCGTGCAGCAGCAGCCAGCGGCCGGCCAGCACGTCGTCCAGGCGCACGCGGGTTCCGGACGGGTCGGTGACCCAGGGCTGCGGGAGCTGCTTCCCGACGGCCTTGGTGCGCGGCCGGGCCTGGAACCCGTCGGCATAGTGGGCGACCGGTATCCAGTGGGAGTCCACCAGCCGCGAGTTGAGGCCGGTCGCCCGCAGCAGCGCGCGCAACGCGGTGTCCCGGGCGCGGGCCACGGGGAGCCGGCGTTCGGTGATGATCCGGCCGACGAACACCGCCCGCCTGGTGATCTCCTTGACGTGCGGCTTGCGCTCGGCCTCGTAGGAGTCCAGAAGCGTCCCGGGCAGTTCGCCGCGCAGCACGGCGGCGAGCTTCCAGCACAGGTTGGCCGCGTCGCGCACGCCGGCGGCCATGCCCTGCCCGATCCACGGCGGCATCGCGTGCGCGGCGTCGCCGGCGAGGAAGACCCTGCCCACCCGGAAGCGGGCGGCGAAGCGGACGTGGTGGCTGTACACGGTGGCGCGCAGGATATTGATCTGGTCCCGGCCGATCCCGTACCTGGACACCATCGCGTGGATCGCGTCGTCGGTGGTGAGCTGCTTCTCGTCGTCACCGGGCAGGATCGGGAACTCCCAGCGGTGGTGCCCGAGCGGGGTCGGGCAGTCGACCGCCGGCCGTGCCGGGTCGCAGCGGAAGCGCAGCCGGTCGTGGTCGGGCCACGGCTTGAGCATCTTCGTGTCGATGACGACCCAGCGGTCCTCGTACGTCCGCCCCTCGTAACCGACGTTGAGCTGCGCGCGGGTGAGGCTGGAGCCGCCGTCGGCCGCGATCACGTACTTCGCGCGCAGCCGTCGTACCGAGTCGTCGGCGCCCACGACTGTCAGCTCGACGCCCTCCGCGTCCTGCCGCAGCCGCAGGCACTCGTGCCGCAGCAGCACCTCCACGTTCGGGTACCGGTCGACGCCCTCGCGCAGGACCTGCTCCAGGGCCGGCTGGTAGATGAACATCTGCGGCGGATGGCCGTGGCCGCGCGGACTGGGGCAGGCGCTGAGGAACGTACGCCCCCGCGCGTCGACGAAGTCCAGCGGCCGCTCGGCGAGCATGTCCCGCTTCAGCCGGTCGGCCAGGCCGACGCGCTGCCAGATCCGGATGACCTCCTCGTCCGTGGAGATCGCCCGCGCCCGGGAGTAGACCTCGGCATCCCGCTCCAGCACGACGACCCTCAGGCCCGCCCGACCCAGCAGGTTGGCCGCGGTCACACCGGTCGGCCCGTAGCCGATCACCGCCACGTCGTATGTGTCGTCCTCGGCTCTGCTGTCCCTCACCGGACCACCTCACTGTCCCTGTCGCGGCTCTTGATGTAGCGTTTACTCCAATTGGAGCATTCGCTACGGTAGGTTGGATGCGGAAGGCGGTCAAGTGCCGACGAGGAGGAAGGGGGCGGGTTCCATGACCAGGCCGCGGGCGGCGCTGAAGAAGCGCGCGAACGGCGTGGAGTCGCGACAGCGCATCCTCGACGCCACCGTCGAGATCGCGGGGGAACGCGGATACGAGGGCACGTCGATCGCCGCGGTCAGCGCCAAGTGCGGGCTGCCCGCGAGTTCGATCTACTGGCACTTCAAGGACAAGGACGACCTGATCGCCGCGGTCATCGAACGCAGCTTCGAGGCCTGGGTGGAGACCGTCGGTCTCCCCGACGACAGCGCCGGCACTCCGCTGGAACGCGCCATGATCATGGCCGCCGACGTCGCGAAGTCGCTGGTCGAAGCACCGGACTTCCTCCGCCTGGGTCTGATGCTCGCCCTGGAGCGGCGGCCCACCGAACCCCGGGGCCGCACGGTCTTCCTACAGGTCCGCGAGCTCTCGCTGAGAAGGGTCGAGGACGTGGTCAGGAGCCTGTTCCCGGATCTGGACGAGGACGCCGTGGGCACGCTCACCACATACGCCGTCGCCGGGGCCGACGGCCTGTTCACCCACCGGGAGATCCACGGCGACACGGTCGACCCGGTGACGCTGTTCGAGCTGCACGCACACCTGGTGTACGACGCGGCGACCCGCCTGGCCCCGGGGAGCAGGAGATGAGCCTGAGCCATGTCCAGAGCGAGGAGGCCGGTCTGCTGCTGCGGGAGGCCCGGCGGCGGGCGAGACCGGTCGATCCGCTGTCGTCCCTGCTACCCGGTCTGGACCTGGCCGAGGCCTACGCCGTGCAGCGCGAGAACATCGCCTGGCGGGTCGCCGACGGCGCCAGCGTCATCGGCCGTACGGTCGGCGTCACTTCCGCGGCCATGCAGGAGCTGCTCGGCGTCGACGAACCCGACTTCGGTCATCTGCTCGACGACATGGTCCACCGCGACGGCGCCGCCGTCCGCACGGCACGCTACTGCACACCCCGCGTCGAGCCGGAGGTCTGCTTCCTGCTCGCCCGGCCGCTGACCGGCCCGGATGTCACCGTCGAGGACGTCCTGGCGGCCACCGACGCCGTGGCGCCGGCGCTGGAGATCGTCGACAGCCGGATCCGGGACTGGAAGACCACCGTGGTCGACAGGGTCGCGGACAACGCGAGTTCCGCCGGGCTGGTCTGTGGCCGCTGGACGCCGATCGCGGAGGTGCCCGACCTCGCCGCGGTCCTCGTCGACCTGGTCGTCGACGGGACGCAGGTCGCCTCCGGCAGTGGCAAGGAGGTGCTGGGCCATCCCGCGGCCGCGGTGGCCTGGCTTGCGAACACCCTCGCCGTTTCCGGTACCGCTCTGCGGCCCGGGCACATGGTGCTGCCCGGCGCGATGACCACCGCGCCCTTCGTCACCGCCGCACAACGGGTCGAGGCCCGCTTCGACCCCCTCGGATCCGTGTCGGTGACGTTCGTCTGATCCACCCGGGTCCCGGCAGCGCGCCCCTCGCCCGCCAGGCACAGCTCCTGGCCGATCGTTTCCATCAGCTCCGACCCGATGCTCAGGGTGATCCAGTGCCCGGGCGTCGCCCACCGCCCCACCTCACGGGAAGACGCCCCACCGACAGGGCGCCGGATCCGTCCACCCGAAGGAAGCCGCCTCATGACCACCGCGCCCCGCCGCATCGATGTCCACCAGCATCTCGTCCCAGCCCTGTATCGCGATGCCCTGGCCAAGTCCGGCATCGTGGAGGCGGGCGGCCGGTTGCTGCCCCACTGGAGCCCCGAGGCCGCGCTGGAGCTGATGGACCTTCTGGGCACCGAGACGGCGATCCTCTCCGTGTCCACCCCCGGTACGGGCTTCCTGACCGACCGCACCGACGCCGCCGAACTGGCCCGCCGCCTGAACGACTTCTGCGCGGGGCTCCCCCTGGACCACCCCGGCCGCTTCGGCTGGTTCGCCACCCTGCCCATGCCCGACGCCGGCGCGTCGGCCGCGGAAGCCGAGCGTGCCCTGGGCGAACTCGGTGCCGACGGGGTCACGCTGCTCGCCAACAACCAGGGCACCTATCTGGGCACCGAGGGCCAGGACGCCCTGTGGCGGACCCTCGACGCACGCGGGGCCGTCGTACTCGTGCACCCGGCGGAGCTCCCCGCCCCCGCCGTCGACGGCATCCCCCCGTTCGCCGCCGACTTCCTTCTCGACACCACCCGCGCCGCCTACCTTCTGGTCCGCAACGGCATCGTGCGCCGGTACCCGGGCATCCGGTTCATCCTCAGCCACGGGGGCGGCTTCGTCCCGTACGCCTCCCACCGCATGGCCGTCGCCATCGCCGCCGACACCGGGCGCAGCCCGCTCGACATCCTCGACGACCTGCGTGGCTTCTACTTCGACACCGCCCTCTCCTCCAGCCCCGCCGCACTGCCCACCCTGCTCGCCTTCGCCCGCCCCGGACACGTCCTGTTCGGCAGCGACTGGCCGTTCGCCCCCACGGCCGCCGGCCAGTACTTCGCCAACGGGCTCGACGTCGAGGCCACCCCGGACATCCGGCACGCCGTCAACCGCACCAACGCCGAAGCACTCTTCCCCCGCCTGGCCGACGCCCCGGTATCCGCTCCCGCCACGCGTCCGCTCCCCCAACGTCTGCGGCACTCGGCGCAGCGGGCCGGCGCCCGCCTCTTCTTCAAGCTCGTCCAGCCCGGGACCGACTGAGACGCCTGCGGTGCACGGGCTCCTCAGCGCAGGCCGGTGCCGTCCCCGCGCAGGACCCGCGACAGGCCCAGGGCCGCCGTCCGCACCGCGGGGGCCAGCTGGGCCGGGCCGAAGCGTTCGCAGGGTACGGCCACCGAGAGGGCCGCGATCATCCTGCCGCCGGAGAACACCGGGGCGGCGATGCAGCTGACGCCCACGGCGGCCTCCTGTTCCTCGTAGGCCAGGCCCGAGACCTGGATCTTCTCCAGGGCCAGGCGCAGCCGCGCCGGGTCGGTGATCGAGTACGGGGTGAGGCTCGGCAACGGCCGGGACAGCACCTCCTCGGCCAACTCGGCACCGGAGAAGGCGAGCAGGGCCTTGCCGACACCGGTACAGCTCAGCGGCAGGCTGCCACCGATGCGGGACGGCAGCCGGAGCGCCTCGTGGCCGTGGATGCGCTCCAGGTAGACGACGTCCATGCCCTCGCGGACGCCGAGGTGGACGGTCTCGCGGGTGGCCTCGAACAGGTCCTGGAGGAACGGCAGCGCCGTCTCCCGCAGATCGCGCCGGTGCGGGACCAGCGAGCCGAGCTCGAACAGCTTCGCACCGAGCCGGTACCGGTTGCCGGACCGCTCCAGCCAGCCCAGCCGGACCAGGTCCGCCGCCAGCCGGTGCACCGTGGGCTTGGGCAGACCGGTGAGCACAGAAAGTTCCGACAACCGGAAAGGTCCGCCACTCGGATTGAAGCAATCCAGGATGAGCGCCGCTTTTTCGAGCATGCTGCCGCTCACGTTGTTCCGTGTCACGGAACAGAGTTTGTCTCCTTTCGAAGACCCTGTCTATATCGATGTCAACCCGCCGCCTTCCCTCCTGGAGGTAACCCGTGTCGACCGCAATCGACGGCGTTCGTCCGGATGCCGTTCCCCCGGCCGTGGCCAAGGCCGCCGACCTGCTGGCGGAGGCCGCCCGCTCCGGGGTCGCCTGCCCGCCCGTGCGCCACCTGTTCGCGGGCGGGGGCGACCTGGAGTCCGCGTACGCCGTGCAGCAGGTCAACGTCCGGCGGGGGCTGGAGGCGGGCCGCCGGATCGTCGGCCGCAAGATCGGCCTCACCTCGCCGGCCGTCCAGCGCCAGCTCGGCGTCGACCGGCCCGACTTCGGCGCCCTGTTCGCCGACATGGCGGTGCCGGACGGCGAACAGGTGCCCGCGGGGCGGTTGCTGCAGCCCAAGGTGGAGGCCGAGGTCGCCCTCGTCCTCGGGCGTGACCTGCCGGAGCGCGCGTGCACGCTCGTGGACGTCCTGCGGGCCGTCGACTTCGCGCTGCCGGCCCTGGAGATCGTCGACAGCCGGGTCGCCGCCTGGGACATCTCGCTCGTCGACACGGTCGCCGACAACGCCTCCTGCGGTCTGTACGTCCTCGGCGGCACTCCCGTACCGCTGGACCGGGTCGATCTGCGCGCCGTGACGATGACGATGGAGCGCAACGGCGAGACAGCCTCCGAGGGCACCGGCGCCGCCTGCCTCGGCAGCCCGCTGAACGCGGCGGTCTGGCTGGCGTCCGCCCTCGCCGAGCGCGGCGCCCCCCTGCGCGCCGGCGACCTCGTACTGACCGGCGCCCTGGGCCCGATGACCCCCGCGGCCCCTGGCGACACGTTCGAGGCCCACATCTCGGACCTGGGCTCCGTACGGGTCCGCTTCGCCACGGAAGGAGAGCAGCAGTGAGCAGCACGAAGGTCGCCGTCATCGGCTCGGGCAACATCGGCACCGACCTGATGATCAAGATCCTGCGGCTGTCGGAGAGTCTGGAGATCGCCGCGATGGCCGGCATCGACCCCGACTCCGACGGCCTGGCCCGCGCCCGCCGGCTCAAGGTGGCCACCACCCACGAGGGCGTCGAAGGCCTTGTCGCCATGGACGAGTTCGCCGACGTCGAGATCGTCTTCGACGCCACCTCGGCCGGCGCCCACCGCCACCACGACGAGATCCTGCGCCCCCTGGGCCGCACCCTCGTCGACCTCACCCCCGCCGCGCTCGGCCCGTACGTCGTCCCGCCGGTCAACGGCAGCTCCCATCTCGACGCCCGCAACGTCAACATGGTCACCTGCGGCGGCCAGGCCACGATCCCGGTCGTCGCCGCGGTCGCCGCCGCCACGCCCGTCCACTACGGCGAGATCGTCGCCTCCATCGCCTCCCGCTCGGCGGGGCCCGGCACCCGCGCCAACATCGACGAGTTCACCGAGACCACCTCCTCGGCGATCGAGCAGGTCGGCGGGGCCGCGCGCGGCAAGGCGATCATCGTCCTCAACCCCGCCGAACCCCCGCTGATCATGCGGGACACCGTGCACTGCCTGGTCGCCGACTGCGCCACCGAGGCCGTCACGGCGTCGATCGAGGAGATGGTCGGCCGCGTCCAGGCGTACGTGCCCGGCTACCGCCTCAAGCAGCAGGTGCAGTACGAGAAGGTCGCCGCCGACGACCCGCTGCGCACCCTCGCCCCCGGCACCGACGAGGCGCTCAAGGTGTCGGTCTTCCTGGAGGTGGAGGGCGCCGCCCACTTCCTGCCCGCCTACGCCGGGAACCTCGACATCATGACCTCGGCCGCGCTGCGCACCGCGGAACGCATGGCCGCCCACCGCTCCGCCGAGAGGGCCGTGCGATGACCCGTCTGTACATCCAGGACGTGACCCTGCGGGACGGCATGCACGCCGTCCGGCACCGCTACACCGTCGAGCAGGCCCGTGCGATCGCCGCCGCCCTGGACGCGGCCGGCGTGGCCGCCGTCGAGATCGCGCACGGCGACGGGCTGGCCGGCTCCAGCATCAACTACGGCGTCGGCGCCCACACCGACTGGGAGTGGATCGAGGCCGTCACCGACGTCACCCGGCACGCGGTGCCCACCACGCTGCTGCTGCCCGGCATCGGCACCCTGCACGACCTGCGCCAGGCGCACCGGCTGGGCATCCGCTCGGTCCGCGTCGCCACGCACTGCACCGAGGCCGACATCTCCGCCCAGCACATCGCCGCGGCCCGCGATCTGGGCATGGACGTCGCCGGGTTCCTGATGATGTCCCACATGGCCGAACCGGCCGAACTGGCCCGTCAGGCCAAGCTGATGGAGTCCTACGGCGCCCACTGCGTCTACGTCACCGACTCCGGCGGCCGCCTCACCATGGACGGCGTCCGCGACCGCTTCCACGCCTACCGCGAAGTCCTGGCGCCGGAAACCGAGTTGGGCATCCACGCCCACCACAGTCTCGCCCTCGGCGTGGCGAACAGCGTGGTCGCCGTGGAGAGCGGCGCCGTCCGCGTCGACGCCTCCCTCGCCGGGCAGGGCGCGGGCGCCGGCAACTGCCCCCTGGAGGCGTTCGTCGCGGTCGCCGACCTGATGGGCTGGGACCACGCCTGCGACCTGTTCCCCCTGATGGACGCCGCCGACGATCTCGTACGACCGCTGCAGGACCGCGAGGTACGGGTCGACCGCGAGACCCTCAGCCTCGGCTACGCGGGCGTCTACTCCAGCTTCCTCCGCCACGCGGAGACCGCCGCGGCCCGCTACGGCATCGACACCCGCACCATACTGGTCGAGGTCGGCCGCCGTGGCATGGTGGGCGGCCAGGAGGACATGATCACCGATATCGCGCTGGACCTGCTGGCACGGGCGGAGGCCACGGCCTGAACGGGAAGCAGGGCACCGGATCGCCGGCCCGCGCCGAGGGCGAGATGCCCGGGAACAGGCCGGTGAGCGGGCGGTCGTAGCGGGAGAGCCGGATCCGCGGCGTACGCCGTGAGGACGGCGTCGCGGCCGGCGGACGCACCCACCGGGGCAGGCCGCGGCGCGGCGGCCGGTCCGCAGTGACGGTCGTAAAGAAGGAGAAGGACCGCTCGTCGGCTGGTACGCCGGCGTCCGGGGTGTTCACCGGCACGATCGTCGTTGTCGTCGTTCCGATACCGTGCAGGTGTCAACACCCTCGGAAAGGGCAGTCCTCATGACCGGTTCGCCGACGGTGCGCAAGAAGCGCGCGAACGGCGTGGAGTCGCGGCAGCGCATCCTCGACGCCACCGTCGAGATCGCGGGTGAGCGCGGGTACGAAGGCACATCGATCGCCGCGGTCAGCGCCAAGTGCGGGCTGCCCGCGAGTTCGATCTACTGGCACTTCAAGGACAAGGACGACCTGATCGCCGCAGTCATCGAGCGCAGCTTCGAGACCTGGCTGGCGACCGTGGAACTTCCCGGAGAGCCAACCGGGACACCGCTCGAGCGAGTCACAGCCGTAGCCGCCGACGTCGCCAGATCCCTGGTCGACGCGCCGGACTTCCTGCGCCTGGGCCTGATGCTCGCGCTGGAGCGCCGCCCCACGGAGCCGCGCGGCCGGACCGTCTTCCTCCAGGTCCGCGACGTCGCCGCACAGAAGATCGCCGAGGCACTCACCGAGTTGTTCCCAGATCTGGACGACGACGCCGTGCGCGTTCTCACCACCTACGCCATCGCCGGGGCCGACGGCCTCTTCGTACAGCGAGAGACCCACGGCACGACGGTCGACCTGGTCGCCATGTTCACCCTGCACGCGCGGCTGATCCACGACGCCGCGGTTCGCATGGCACTGCGCGACGAAAGCGCCTGACCAGCCTCAGCGGAGTCGGGGGAAGAGGGTCTTCGCGTGGGTGTGGTCGATCGCGTCCAGCTGCGGCAGGCTCGCGAAGAACCCGAAGCGGTCGCCGGCTCGATCCTGCACGACTTCGACCACGAGCCCCTGGGAACCGACCCCGCGGGCAGCCCCGTCCACCTCAAGGACCTGTGGTCCTCGGACGAGGAAGTCGCCGCCCGGGTACGGGACTTCGTGCGCCCGGAGATGTTCCGGGACAACGCCGCCCGCCCCGGGCGGCCACGCCTCCATCGCCGACGGCACCGACGTCCTGCACGTGTACGAGGCCGCGACGACGCACCGCGCCGCCGGCCACGCCCTGGTGGTGGTCGCGGGGCGAAACGGGGCCGGTTCCAGCCGCGACCGTGCGGTCAAGGCACCGGCGCCGCTCGGTGTCCGGGCGGTGATCGCCGTGTCCTGCGAACGTATCCACCGGTCCAACCTGATCGGCACGGGCGTCCTGCCGATCGAGTTCACCGGCGCGGAGGACCTGGCCTTCGAGGGACTCGACGACCTGCGCGTCGGGACCGACGCGGTGGTGCTGGGCGTCGGCGCTCCGGACGGCTCCGAAACGACCACCGACCTGCGACTGCGGGTCTTCTCACGCCGAGAACTGGCCTATCTGCGGCACGGCGGCGTTCTGCCGTACGTGGTCCGGCGGACCCTTGCGTCCCGAGCCCGGCCGCCTGCGGCGTCCGCCGCCGACGCGATGCGACGGGCCTGACCGTCTCCCGGTGCTTCGGCTGTCCCTCCGTCGAGGCCGGGATCCGGCCCCGCTGCTGCCTGTGGTACCGCTTGAGCGCGTCACGCCGGGCAGCAGCAGCTGCGCGAGTGCCCGTGCCCGGCGCCGAGGACCAGCCACCCGCCCTCCGGGGCCGACCCGCGCCGGCGGTTCTGTCTGCTTCGGATCTTCCGCCCGTATACGCGAGGGAAAATTCAGTTCATCGGTCCGCAAACCGGTCGCTGGATCGGTGTAATCCGCACAGATGCGGTGCCGCGCAACGATCTAGCGTCGAAAGTGCACGGGGGCCACACGGACCAGAAAGCACCGAGACGCACATGCCCATCCCGGATACCGCCGACGTCATCTCCACGACCGACCTCGACACCCTCACCCCGCCCGCCGCCGCCTACCTTCCCGGACCCGCCGACGAACTGCCGCCGGCCGCGTCCCCGCCCGAACTCGTACTGCAGCAGGTGCGCGACGAACTCGCGCTCGACGGCAACGCGCAACGCAACCTCGCGACCTTCGTGACCACCTGGATGGAACCGCAGGCACGGCAGCTGATGGCCGACACCGCGGAGAAGAACCTCGCGGACCGCGCCGAGTACCCGAAGATCACCGCCATGGAAGAGCGGTGCGTGCGGATGCTCGGACGCCTGTGGCACGCACCGCATCCGGAGCGGGTCCGCGGCTGCTCCACCACCGGCTCCAGCGAGGCGGGGATGCTGGGCGGCCTCGCGCTCAAGCGCCGCTGGCAGCAGCGCCGGCGCGGGCAGGGCAGGGACACGGCCCGCCCCAACCTGGTGATGGGCGCGAACGTCCAGGTGTGCTGGAAGAAGTTCGCCAACTACTTCGAGGTGGAGCCGCGTTACGTCCCGATGGAGCCCGGCCGCTACCACCTCACGCCCGACACCCTGACCGCCTACTGCGACGACAACACCATCGGCGTCGTCACCGTCCTCGGCTCCACCTACGACGGTTCCTACGAGCCCGTCGCCGACATCTGCATGGCCCTGGACGGCTACCAGGCCGCGACCGGCACCGACATTCCCGTGCACGTGGACGGGGCGTCCGGCGCGATGGTGGCGCCGTTCCTCGACCCGGGTCTGATGTGGGACTTCCAGCTCGAACGCGTCGCCTCCATCAACACCTCGGGGCACAAGTACGGGCACGTCTTCCCCGGTCTCGGCTGGGCCCTGTGGCGCGATGCCGAGGCCCTTCCGGACGACCTGGTCTTCGAGGTGGACTACCTCGGCGGCCGCTCCCCCAGCTTCACCCTCAACTTCTCCCGTCCGGGCGCCCACGTCGTCGCGCAGTACTACAGCTTCCTGCGGTACGGCTTCGAGGGGCTGCGCCACCTCGCTGTCCAGAACCGTACGACGGCCCACGCCCTCGCGGCCCGGATCCGGGCCGTCCCGCCCTACGAACTCGTGACCGACGGATCCGAACTCCCCGCCCTCGCCTTCCGCCTGGCGCAGGGAGCGCACGGCTTCACCGTCTTCGACGTCTCGCACGCCATGCACGCACGCGGCTGGCATCTGCCCGCCTACACCTTCCCCGCCCCCTGCCAGGACGTCTCCGTCCTGCGCCTCGTCGTCCGCACCGGGTTCACCGCCGACCTCGCCAACTCCTTCATCACCGACCTCACGGACGTCACCCGGCAACTCCGGCCCCGCCGGTCCATGCCCGCACCGACCGTCCTGCCCGCGGCCGTCACCCCGGAGCCGGCACACGCCGGCATCACCGTGTAGCCCCGACACCCGCACCGCTGCGGGCCGGCCGCACCGCACAGACCTGTACGAACGGTCTCAGGACGTCCCGGGCCTTCGCGGCGGCGTCGGTACGCACAGCCACGCGAGGCCCGCGGCGGTCAGGTAGGCCAGCGCACCGACGGCCATGCTGGTGCGCAGGCCGGTGTTGTAGTCGGTGGCGGTGGCGAGCAGGCTGCCGCCGAGCGCGACGCCGGTGGCGCTGCCGATCTGGCGGGTGGTGTTGAACAGGGCGGAGGCGGCGCCCGCGTACGCCGAAGGCGCCGCACCCATCACGGTGGCCGTGGAGCCGGTGAGGGCGAAGGAGGTACCGAATCCCGCGGCCATCATCGGGGCCACCAGCAGCGGGTAGGCGGGGTCGGCGCCCGCCGCGGCCCAGCCGGCCAGGCCCAGGGCGGCCAGGAGCATGCCGGAGACCACCAGTGGACGGTCGCCGGTGCGGCGGGCCAGCCGCCCGGACAGGACGGAGGCGAACATGGTCATCGCCACCGCGGGGAACAGGGCCAGCCCCGTGCCGAGGGCGCTGAAGTGGCGCTGGTGCTGGAACTCCAGGCTGGCGGTGAACACCATGCCGTAGAAGCCGAAGTTGAACAGCAGGCCGATGACGGCTCCGCCGCTCATCGCCCGGGAGCGCAGCAGGCTCGGCGGCAGGACCGGGGAGCGGGCGAGCCGCTCGCGCACCGCGAAGGCCGCGGCGGACAGGACTGCCAGGCCCACCCCGGCGAGTACGGCGGGATCGGACCAGCCCCGCCGTCCGGCCTCGTTGAGCGCCGCGGTCAGCAGTGCGGCCGTCGCGATCACCGCGCACTGCGCCGGCCAGTCCAGGGCCCGGTCGGCGCGCCGGGGCGAGCGTGCCACGTGCCGCAGCGTCAGTACCAGGCAGGCCACGCCGACGGGCAGGTTGACGAGGAACACCCACCGCCAGCCGAGCGTGGAGACGAGCAGCCCGCCGAGGAGCGGGCCGGCGGCGGCCGCGATGCCCGCCATCGAACCCCACAGCCCGAAGGCCCGCGAGCGTGCGGCCGTCGCCGGGTAGGCCCGTTGGAGCAGGGCCAGTGAGCCGGGCACGATCAGGGCCGCGCCGAGACCCTCCACCAGCCGGGCCGCGACCAGGATCGGGGCGCTCGCCGCGAGCGCGCAGGCGGCCGAGGACAGCGTGAACACCGCCACGCCCGCGCAGAAGACCCGCCGGTTGCCCAGCCGGTCGCCCAGCGCGCCGCCGGTCAGCAGGAACCCGGCGAAGACCAGGGTGTACCCGTCGGTGATCCACTGGATGCCGGTGAGCGAGGCCGACAGTTCCCGGCCGATCACCGGCACGGCGACGTTGATGGCCGTCACGTCCAGGATCACCATGAAGTACCCGGCGCAGACGGCCAGCAGCGGCGCCCAGGACCGTTGCCCGGGTTCCGGGGCCGCGTCGGAAGAGGGCTTCGCCCCACCGCCGTCGGCCGACTCCGCGAACGCCACGACCCCAACTCCATCCCCATCCGCAGAGACACAACACAAAAAGCCACAATAATGGGCATAGGTAGACTTCAAGGTCATCCGGTGGCAGCTCGTGGACCTGTCCCGCCTGGGCCCACGATCCATCCAACGGGGCACCGACGACCCGAAGACGACGGGAGCAGGCAGCGGAGCTTCGGGACGGCCGGGACTGCGGCGGTCGGGGACCTCGGTCTTCCGTTGACGGCCTCGTCCTCCGGACACCGGCGTCGCTCCGCACCGGGCAAGCCACGGCTTGCGCCCGCACCCGACGTTGCCGTCGATTCCTTCCCCGTCGGCCACCCGCGCGCGGACGCCGTCACCCGAAAGGGAGTCCGACGGCGGCCCGCCGCATCCGGCAGGGGTCCGCGGGGCGAAACCATTCGAGAAGGACTCCACCGGAAGCGAAAGTGAGCCCCATGCAGACCTCGGTCGTCGTCTTCACCTGCGATCTGCGCCTGTCGGACCATCCGCCGCTGCGTGCGGCGCTGCACGGCGGGGACCGGGTGGTGCCGCTGTTCGTGCGTGACCCGTCCGTGGACGGAGCGGGTTTCGCCGCACCGAACCGGCTCGCGTTCCTCGCCGACTGCCTGCGGGACCTGGACGCCCGGCTGCGGGAACGGGGCGGCCGGCTGGTGCTGCGCGAGGGTGACACGGTCGCGGAGGTGTGCCGGGTGGCCGCCGAGGCGGACGCCGACGAGGTGCACATGGCGGGTGACGTGAGCGCTTTCGCGAACGCGCGCGAACGGCGGCTGCGGCGGGCCCTGGAGGCCGACGGGCGGCGCCTGTACGTGCACGACACGGTGAGCACCGCCGTGGCTCCGGGCGCGGTGACGCCGGCCTCCTCGGACCACTTCGCGGTGTTCACGCCGTACTTCCGGCACTGGTCCGCCGAAGGGCTGCGGAACGTGCTGGAGGCGCCGCGCGCGATCAGCGTGCCGGAGGAGGTGGGCTCCGCCGCGCTGCCGGAGCGCGGCGCCGTGAACGGGGTGTCACCGGGCCTGTGCGCGGGCGGCGAGACGGAGGGGCGGCGCAGGCTCACCGCGTGGCTGCGTTCCGGCGTGGACGCCTACGAGGAACGGCACGACGACCTGGCGGGCGACGCCACCTCCCGGCTCTCCCCCCACCTGCACTTCGGCACGCTGTCGCCGGTCGAGGCGGTGCAACGGGCGCGCAAGGCGGGCGGCACGGGCGCGGAGGCGTTCGTACGGCAGGTCGCCTGGCGCGACTTCCACCGCCAGGTGCTCGCCGCCCGCCCCGACGCCGCCGGCCACGACTACCGGACCCACCGTGACCGCTGGCGTACCGGAAGGAGCGCGGAGGCCGACGCCGAGGCGTGGCGGGCGGGCCGTACCGGCTACCCGGTGGTGGACGCGGCGATGCGGCAGCTGAGCCACGAGGGCTGGATGCACAACCGGGGCCGGCTGCTGGCCGCGAGCTTCCTCACCAAGACGCTCTACGTCGACTGGCGGGTGGGCGCCCGGCACTTCCTGGACCTGCTGGTCGACGGAGACGTGGCGAACAACCAGCTCAACTGGCAGTGGATGGCCGGCACGGGCACCGACACCCGGCCCAACCGGGTGCTCAACCCTGTCGTCCAGGGCAAGCGGTTCGACCCGGACGGAACGTACGTGCGGCGCTGGGTGCCGGAACTGGCGGACGTGCGGGGGGCCGAGGTGCACGAGCCGTGGAAGCTTCCGGGGCTGGAGCGGGCGACCACGGACTATCCCGAACCGGTGGTGTCGCTGCCGGAGGGCCTGGACCGGTTCCGGCGGGCCCGGGGACGCGCATGACCACCCCGCACTGGATCTTCGGCGATCAGCTCGGCCCGCACTTCCTCACGCCCGGCGACGCGGACGGGCCGGGGCCCGGGGCGCCCGTGGTGATGATCGAGGCGAGGTCGGTCTTCCGGCGGCGCCGCTTCCACCGGGCCAAGGCGCACCTGGTGCTCTCCGCGATGCGGCACCGCGCGGCGGAACTGGGCGAACGGGTCGGCTATGTACGGGCCGAGACCTATCGTGAGGGCCTGCACCGGGCGGTGGCCGGCGGGCCGGTCACGGTGTGCCATCCCACCTCGTACGCGGCGCTCCGGCTGGTGCGGTCCCTGCCCGGGGTACGGGTGCTGCCCGCCCGGGGCTTCCTGGTGGAGCGCGAGGAGTTCGCCGACTGGGCCGGCCGGCGCACCGGGCGGCTGCTCCAGGAGGACTTCTACCGCTGGGTGCGCCGGGAGCACGACCTGCTCATGGACGGCGACCAGCCGGCCGGCGGCCGGTTCAACCACGACCACGACAACCGCGAGCCCCCGCCGCGCGGCGCCCGGGAGCTCGACGTGCCGGGCCCGTACCGGCCGCGCGAGGACGACATCGACGCCGGGGTCCGCGCCGACCTCGACCGGTGGGAACGCGAGGACGGGGTGCGGTTCGTCGGCCGGGACGGGCCGCGCCGCTTCCCCGCCACGCGCCGGGAGGCGCTGTCGGCCCTGCGCCGCTTCCTGGGGCACCGGCTGGCGTCCTTCGGACCGTACGAGGACGCGATGCTCGCCGGCTCCCCCGCGATGAGCCACAGCCTGCTGTCGTCCTCGCTGAACCTGGGGCTGCTGGACCCGGCGGAGTGCGTGGAGGGCGCCGAGCGGGCCTGGCGGGACGGTGCCGTCCCGGTGAACAGCGCGGAGGGCTTCGTACGGCAGGTCGCGGGCTGGCGGGAGTACGTCTGGCAGCTGTACTGGCACTTCGGCGAGGAGTACCGGCAGGGCAACGCGCTCGGGCACACGCGGGAACTGCCGGAGTACTTCGCCGAGCTGGACGCGGACGCGGTCACCGCGCGCTGTCTGTCCGGCGTGCTGGCGCAGGTGCGGGACACCGGGTGGACGCACCACATCCCGCGCCTGATGGTGCTGGGCAGCCACGCCCTGCAGCGCGGCTGGGACCCGGCCGCGGTGACCGACTGGTTCCACCGCTGCTTCGTCGACGGCTACGACTGGGTGATGGTGCCGAACGTGGTGGGGATGTCCCAGTACGCGGACGGCGGCAGGATGACCACCAAGCCGTACACGTCGGGCGGCGCCTACCTGCACCGCATGAGCGACCTGTGCGACGGCTGCGCCTACCGGCCCACCGAGCGCACCGGTCCGCGCGCGTGTCCCTACACCGCCGGGTACTGGGCCTTCCTGCACCGGCACCGGCGGCTGCTGTCGGGCAACGCCCGCATGCGCCGCGCGGTCCAGGGGCTGGACCGGCTCGGCGACCTCGACGACGTGCTCGGGCAGGAGCACCGGTGGCGCACCGAGATCCCGTGAGGCCGTGGGCGGCCGTCGCTCACCCCGCGCCGTACAGCGCGCGCAGCGTTTCCACGGCCTGGGCCAGTCCGGCCGGTCTGAGCACGCCGGCGGGCTGGGAGCGGCCCCAGCCGGGGCCGCCCAGCAGGACCGCGGGGCCGCGCCGCGCACCCTTCATGCCCCAGCGCTGTCCGGCGACGTGCCGGGCCAGGGCCGGAACCGCCCGGGCGCTCTCCTGCGCCCACAGCACGACCGCTACCGGGCCGAGCCTGCGCACCGCCGCGTCCAGCGCCTCGACGGGCACCGCGGCTCCCAGCATGCGCACCGGCAGGCCCTCGCGGCCGAGTGCCGCGTGCAGCGCCTCCAGGGGCAGGGTGTGCTGTTCGCCGGGCGCACAGGCGAGCAGGACGCAGCCCGCCGTCGGGGAGGGCACCGGGACCGCGGGCGGCGCGCTGCGGCGCAGCACGGTGGAGACATGCCAGGCC
Source organism: Streptomyces sp. NPDC048291 (assembly GCF_043201715.1). Taxonomy (NCBI): domain Bacteria; kingdom Bacillati; phylum Actinomycetota; class Actinomycetes; order Kitasatosporales; family Streptomycetaceae; genus Streptomyces; species Streptomyces sp. NPDC048291. The sequence continues at coordinate 362,388 of NZ_JBICZC010000010.1, read as the reverse complement.
AGCAGGTGCTCCACCTCCACGTACTGGTCCTCGGACGAGGCCCAGCGGCGTCCCACGGCGTGCAGGGTGGGCACCATCACCTCCTGCCAGGCGACCACGACGCCGTACCGCTCGACGACGGCGGTGAGCTGTTCCTCCAGGGCCGGGGCGTCCAGCCGTACGGCGGCGCGGGCCAGCCCGCGGCACTCCTGACGTACGTCGCCGAGGGGCAGCGCGCCTGCGGCCCGCGACCGTCCGGCGGGCACGCGGACGGTCTCCGCCGTGGGCGGCCCTGCCGCGGCGGCCGTGCGGGCGGCGCGGGCCGCGTCGGCCGGCGGGATGCCGGTCGCCGTCAGCCGGCACATCTCCTCGACCGTCGCCACGTCCGCCGCCGTCCAACGGCGGTGCCCGCCCTCGGTGCGTGCGGTCGGTCCGATGCCGTAGCGGCGGTCCCACGAGCGCAGGGTCATGGGCGAGACTCCGAGGCGGCGCGCGAGCACACCGGTGGTCAGTCCGGCGCCGCCCGGTACGGCGGACGGCTCGGGCGGCGGCTCGTCGAGACCCGCGGTGGTCATGCGCTCCTCTCGTCGGGCTGTTCCCCGGCCCGCGTCCCGACCAGGCTCCGCTCCATGCGCAGCAGTCCGCGCCGGGCGTGGCTCTTGACCGTACCCAGCGGCCAGCCGGTCACGTGGGCGATCTGCGTCTGCGTGAGGTCACCGTAGAAGGCCAGGCACAGCACCCGCCGCTGGGCCTCGGGGAGCCGGCGCAGCGCCCGGGTGACGTCCACCCGGTCCAGGACCGCGTCCTGCGCGTACGACGGGTCCGGCGAGCGGGTCGACTCGCGGGCCGCCGCCGCGGCCGCGACGTCCGTGCGCCGGGTGCGGGCGGACAGGGCGTCGGCGATCTTGCGGCGGGTGATGCCCACGAGCCAGGCGGGCAGCGAACCACGGCAGGGTGAGTAGCCCGCACGGCCGCGCCAGGCCGCGAGGAACACCGTCTGGGTGACGTCCTCGGCCTCGGCGCCGTCGCCCAGCGACTGCCGTGCCAGGGACAGGACGAGGGGCGCCCAGCGGCGGTAGACCGCCTCCAGGCCGCCCTCCTCCCCTGTTGCGAAGAGCAGCGCCAGATCGTTCCCCGGGTCGGCCCCGGGCACGGGCGGGACTTCGGCCAGGGCGATCGCGGTCATCCGGCTGCTCCTTGTGCGGGAGGCTCGCTGCCTCACCACCACCGTCCGTCCGGTGCCCCGGCGGTGGCAACTCGCATCGAATCTGCATCGAATCGCCGTCGCGGCCGGGAGCCCGGTGTTCCCGCCCGGACGGCCGTCAGGTGGTCAGGCCGCCGTCCTCCCCCTGGAGGGCGGCTTGGGGCCGCCGCTCCGGTACCGGGGTACGGCCGTCCGGTTCCCCGGCGCCGGTCCGGGTGGGCCACCACACCCGGTCCCCGGCGTCCCGGACCAGTGCCGGCACCAGCAGGGAGCGCACCACCAGGGTGTCCAGCAGTACGCCGAAGGCGACGATGAAGGCGATCTGCACCAGGAAGGCCAGCGGAATCACGCCGAGCGCGGCGAAGGTGGCGGCGAGCACCACGCCTGCGGAGGTGATGACCCCGCCGGTGGTCACGAGCCCGCGCCGGATCCCTTCGCGGGTGCCGTGCCGCAGGGTCTCCTCCCGGACCCGCGACATCAGGAAGATGTTGTAGTCGACGCCGAGGGCGACCAGGAAGACGAACCCGTACAGGGGCACGGACGGGGCGGTGCCGCTGAAGCCGAACAGGTCGCGGAAGACCAGCGCCGCCACACCGAGGGTCGCGGTGAGGTTGAGGGCGACGGTCAGCACCAGCAGGACGGGCACCGCGACGGAGCGGAGCAGCAGCACGAGGATGGCCAGGATGACGGCGAGCACCACCGGGACGATCACCGTACGGTCGCGTTCGGCGGCGCGCAGGGTGTCGTACTGCTGCGCCGTGTAGCCGCCGACGAGGGCGTCGGCGCCGGGCAGCCTGTGCAGCGCGGTGCGCAGCCGGGCCACGGTGTCGCGGGCGGCCTGGGTGTCGGGGGCCGCCTCCGCGGTCGCCTCGAACCTGACCCGGCCCTCCGCCACCTGCGGTCGGGCCGCCGGACGGCCCTCGGCGCCGGTCGCGGTGACCGACGCGATGCCGGCGGTGTCGCGCACGGTGCGTGCCACCCGGTCGGCCGAGGCGGCGTCGGCGAGGACCACCACCGGGGTGCCCGCGCCGGCCGGGAAGTGCCGGGCCAGGGCCTGCTGGGCGGCCACGGACGGCACGTGCCGTACGAACGTCTCGTCCAGCGGCACGCCGCGCGAGTCCAGGGTGAGGGCGCCCGCCGAGCAGACGAGCAGTCCGGTCAGCGCGAGGGCCCACACCCGGCGCGGCGCCCGGTCGACCAGGTGGGCGACGCGCTGCCACAGCCGGGTGGCGCCGCCGGCCCCGGTCCCGGGCCCGGCGGGCCAGTAGGCACGGCGGCCCAGGAGGGCAAGGACGGCCGGCAGGAAGGTGAGGGCGCTCAGCGCGGCGCAGGCGATCCCGACGGCGCCGACCGGCCCGAGTGCCCGGTTGTTGGTGAGGTCGCTGAGCAGCAGCGCGATCAGGCCGAGGGCGACGGTGCCGGCGCTGGCCAGGACGGCCGGGGCCGAACGGCGCAGGGCGGCGCGGGCGGCGTCGTACCGGTCCCGGCCCGCGGCCAGTTCCTCCCGGCAGCGGGCGGTGACCAGCAGCGCGTAGTCCGTGGCGGCGCCGATGACGAGGATCGAGAGGATGCCCTGCACCTGGCCGTCCACGCGCACCAGGCCGTGGGCGGCGAGGGCGTAGACGACGGCACACGCCAGCCCCAGGGCGAACACCGCGCCGGTGATGACCACGAGCGGCAGCAGCAGGGAGCGGTAGACCAGCAGCAGGATGAGGAGTACGGCGGCCAGGGCGACCGCGAGCAGCACCCCGTCGATGCCGGAGAAGGCGTCCGCCAGGTCGGCCTGGGTGGCGGCGGGGCCGGCGAGTCGCACCCGGGTGCCGGGGATCTCGGCCGCCGCCCGGACCCGTTCCAGCGTGGGCGCGAGCCGGTCGCCCAGGTCGGGGCGGAGTGGCACGACGGCCTGGAGGGCGGCGCGGTCCTGTGAGAGGAGGGCGGGGGACGGGGTTCCGGCCGTGCCGGGTGTGCCGGCGAGTGCGGCCATCGCGGCGGTGGCCGCGCCCCGGTGCGCGCCTGCGTCCTGCTTGGCACCGACGGTCCACACCACGATGACCGGCAGGGTCTCGCGCTGCCGGAAGGCGGCCTGGTCGCGCAGGACACGGGTGGACTCGGCGCTGCGCGGCAGGAAGGCGGCCTGGTCGTTGGTGGCGACCTCGCCCAGCCGTCCGGCGAACGGTCCCAGCAGGGCCCCGACCACCAGCCAGACGGCGACCAGGGCGAACGGGACGAGCAGGCGGGTTCGGTGGTGCGGCGGTGTCAGCGGCGGTGTCATGGGACTCCTCGGGGCGAGCGGGGACGGCAGAGGGCGCACAGGAGAAAGCTCGACGGTTAACAATCTCAATGGTTGAGCAATATCGATGGCCAATGTAGATCGCCGAGGTGTCTCACCGCTGCTTCCGCGTGGGCCGGCCGATCGGATGCAGGCGCGGATCCGGGGGTCGCCGCCGCGGGCGCGGACCGCGCCTCAGCGACCGGCGGGTTCCCCTGGTATCCGGGCCAGGATGTCGTTCAGCTCCGTCAGGAACCGCAGGGCCACGGCCAGTTCGTGTTCGTCGAAGTCCGCCCCGGCCTCGCGCAGGGCGTCGGCGAGGGGCCGGAAGTGGCTTCGGGCGGCGGCGCGGGCGTCGGCGACGTACTGGAGGTGCACCACCCTGCGGTCGGCGTCCTCGCGCACCCGGCGGACGTGTCCGGCGCGCTCCAGCCGGTCGACGCAGGCGGTGACGGCGCCCGAGGTGAGACCGAGCAGCGTCCGCAGTCTGGTGGGCGTGATCGGCTCGGGGGCGTCGAGGATGGCGGCCAGCGCCTGTACATCGGTGGCGTGCAGGTTCTGCCGGGCCGCGTACTGCTGGATGACCCGGCCGATCTCACCGTGCATGCGGCGCAGCTGCACCGCGAAGGCGGACAGGTCGCCTGCGAAGGCGGGGAGTTCACCGGTGCGGGCGGAGCGGTCCGCGGCGGAGGCCGGCGGCTCACCGTCCGGGGCCGGACCCGAGGCGCGCCCTGCGCGCCGCCGCGCCGGATGCCCTCCGCTCGTCTCCTTGTTCACCGGCGCATCGTACCGGGGGACTCGCGGACCACGGCCGAGGTGCGTCCGTGGGGGGGCCGGAACGGCGCGATGCCGTCCAAGCCACCGGTGTCGAAGTGCCGGGCCTGCGGACGCCTCGTCAGTCCGTGCCGTCGGTCTCGGCCGTGAGCCACAGTTCGAAGCAGTTGCGGCGGGCCAGTTGCATCACTCCGACCGTGGCGCGGCCTGCCATGCCGACGCGTGGACCGAAGACCTCGGTGAGGAGATCGGTGGCACCGGAGGCGACCTGGTGAACGTCCTCGAAGTCGGCCGTGCACACCACGAAGCAGAGGGCGCGGACCATGGAGGTGACCCTGTCGAGGCTGCCCAGGGCGAGCCGGATTCCGCCCAGCGCGTTGATCGCGGCGGCGCGGGCGGCTTCCTGGCCCTGGTGGAGCGTGAGGTCGTCGCCCAGCCGGCCGGGGTGGAGGATGGTGCCTGCCCGGTCCTCCGGGGTGAACCCGCTGAGGAAGAGCAGGCGCCCGCTGCGGTGGAAGGCCTTGACGGTGCCGTAGCGGCCCCCGTACGGCGGGTCGCGGTAGTCGGGAATCTCAAGGCCGAGACGGGCGGCTCGCGACTCGGCGCTCTCGGCGCGTTGGGAGCTTTCGGTGGTGCTCATGGGCGGTCCAGCAGCCGTCGCGGGGTGGTGACGAGGATGCGGTGGACGGCCTCGGATCCGACCTGCCCTTCCAGAGCGGGTGCGATGCGGCGGAACAGGTGCTCGTAGCCGAAGCCCCCGTTGTGCAGCAGATGGGACTGCGTCCACACGTCGCAGCCGATCACGAGCTGGTCGGTGTGTCCTTCCGACAGCAGCCACTCGGCCATGTCGAGGCGTTCGTGATCGGCGGGCGAGCGCAGGCCTGGGCTGCCGTAGAAGAAGTCGGTGCCGAAGGTGTCGTACTCCAGGACGGCTCCGGTCTGGGCGGCGTCGCGGTGGTAGGAGCGGTCGAGGACCTCGTCCATATGGCTGAGCACGATGCGATCGGCCCGCATGCCCTGCGCCAGCAGGAGTCCGACCAGGGACAGGGCATCCTGGCCGCGGAACGAGACGTGGACGTTGACGGTGCACCCCCTGAGGGCGGCTGCCTGTCCCGCGGCCGCCACGACGCGGAGTTCCGCCTCGGTGGGTGGGTGGCCGGTGCCCAGTTCGCCGATCAGGGCGGGTCTGATGCCGGTGCCGTCGATGCCGTGGTCCAGTTCGGTGAGCAGCCGTTGGATCAGGGTGTCGATGCCGGCGTAGCGGATGTCGTCGGGGTGGGTGGCCTCGACGTACCAGCCGGTGCCGACGCAGATGGTGACGCCGGTGCGGCGGGACAGCTCCGGCAGCAGCGCCAGGCGGCGCCCCATGCCCTCCAGGGTCAGCTCGACGACGGCGGCTCCGCCGGCGGCGCGCAGCGCGGTCAGCTCGGCCGTCGCGACCTCGGGGTCGTGCAGGACGAGGTTGTCGGGCACGGACAGAGCGTTCCAGCGCAGCCGGGCCATGTCGTGCGGGCGGATGGGACCGGTCAGGGGGGCCTCGTCCGGAGGCGCGGGCCGCGCCCAGAGTCTGAGGTCGCTGAGGAGGTGCTCGTGCATGGAGGTCGGGCCGAGTGTGTCGGCGTCGACCGGACCCAGCACCGTGTGCAGGGGCATGTGTGTCCTCGGGGAGGGGGAGGAGAGGGACGTGGCCGGTTCAGCCGGTCGGAGCGGCCCGGTCCAGGAGGCGGCGGGGGCCGTCCACCAGCAGGGTGTCCAGCAGGTGCTGCGGGACGCCGCGGTCGCGGAGGGCCGGGACGATCCGGCGCAGCAGATGGTCGTAGCCCATCCCGCCCCAGCGGCGCAGCTGGGTCTTGGTCCACACCGAGCAGCCGAGGACCATCCGGTCGGCGAACCCTTCGGCCAGGAACTCCTGTGCGCCATCGAGGCGTTCGGCGTCCGTGGGGTCCTTGTAGCCGTCGCGGTAGTAGGCCTCGTTGCCGAAGCACCACTCCGTCGTGGCGCCGGCGGCCGCGAGTTCGCGCAGGTAGGGCAGGTCGATGTACTCGTCGACGTTGGAGAGGACGACGCGTTCCGCCGGCAGTCCGGCCGCCGTCAGCAGGTCGAGCACGTCGAGGCCGAGGCGTGCGCCCGGGTCGAGGCGGACGGCGACCGCGGCCCCGCAGCGCGCTGCCGCACGGGCCGCGGCGCGCAGGACGCGGCGTTCGGCGGGGTCGAGGGGTGCGCCGGTACCGAGGAGGCCGAGGAGGCCGGCGCGGTAGTCGACTCCGGGAATGTGGTCGGTCAGCGCCTCGTGGAAGAGTTTCTCCAGGCCCCGCTCGTCCAGGGCGCGCAGCCACGCGGGATGGGAGCGGGCCAGGTAGGCGCCGTAGCCCGTCACGATGTGCAGGCCGGACGCCCGGGAGAGCGCGGGGAGTTCGCGGTGGCGGGGGCCGAGTCCGAAGGTGGTGAGGTCCGCCACGCAGGACTGGCCCAGCGCACGTGCGGGCGCGAGTTCCTCGGCGGTGGCCACGGGGTCGTCGAGGACGAGGTTGTCCTCCAGGGCCAGCAGGTTCCAGTGCAGGAAGCCCAGGTTGTCGATGCCGACCCGGGTGTCGTCGGGCAGTGGTTCGCGTGGGGGCCGGTGCAGGACGCGGGCGTCGGACAGCAGGTGCTCGTGCATGGAGGTCGGGCCGAGGAGGGAGGCGTCGACCGGGCCCAGGACGGTCTCGATCACGGCTGCCTCCCGGTGCGGCGGGGCTCGCTCATGCGGTGCGGCCCGCGAGGTGGGTGCGGTCGGCCCGCTCGACCTCGGGGTTGGGCACGGCGGTGTCCAGCCAGCGCATCACCTCGTGCTGTTCGACGAGGGCGTCCCGCTGGAGATAGTGGATGGCGCGCAGGGCCGCGTCGTGGGCATCCCTGCTGGATCCGCCGACGCAGTCGGTGACCACACGCACCCGGTAGTCGTGCTGGTGGGCGTCGACGGCGGTGTAGTGGACGCAGACGTCGGTGAGTCCGCCGATGAGGATGACGGTCTCGGCGCGGTAGGCCTTGAGCACGATCTCGAGTTCGGTGCCGAAGAACGCGGAGTAGCGGCGCTTGCGGATCAGGAACTCGTCGGGGCGCGGCCGCAGACCCTGGGACAGTTCGGTCTCCGCCCAGCCCTCGACGCAGTGCGGTCCTTCGGAACCGTCGAGTTCGCGTCCGATGTCGACGAGGTTGGGCTTGTGGACCTCCTGGATCCAGACGACCGGGATCCCCTGTTCACGGGTGCGGCGGATCAGTTCGTGCACCCTCGGCATGCGCTCGGCGCGTCCGTCCATGTGGGGGATCTCGGTGCGGGCGGCCGACGGTTCGACGTCTCCGCCCTGGATGTCGACGACGATCAGCACGGTGTTGCCGACTGTGTTCATGCGGGTGCTTCCTCTCTCGGTGCGGGTGTGACGGGTCTCAGCGCAGGGGTGACGGGTCTCGGTGCGGGTGTGACGGGCCTCAGGTGAGTGCCAGGCGGCGGTCGGCGAAGACCTGGAGGATGTCGACCACGGTGTTGAGGACGACGTAGACCACGCCGAGGAGCAGCGCGACCCCGGTGATGCCGGGGAGGTCGGCGGCGGCGACGGAGGCGTCCAGGTAGGAGCCGACTCCGGGCCAGTCGAAGATCTTCTCGACCACGACGAGGCCGGCGAGCAGGGCGCCGGCCTGGATGCCGACCATGGACAGGGTCGGTCCCAGGGAGTTGCGGACGGCGTGCCGCAGCAGTACCGCGCGTTCGGTGAGGCCGGCCGCGCGGGCGGTCCGCGCGTGGTCGGCCTCCAGGTTGGCGGTGAGCCCGTCGACCAGGACCCGGCCGATGGCGACGGCGGGCGAGATCGCGGCGCACAGGGCCGGCAGCGCGAGGTGGGTGACGGCGTCACCGAACACCTCGGGGCGCCCGGCCAGGAGGCTGTCGACGAGCAGGAATCCGGTCGGGCCGGTCGGCGCGTCCCGGTAGGAGGTGCGTCCGCCGGCCGGCAGCCAGCCCAGCCGGCCGTAGAAGACGAGGACGGCGACCATGCCGAGCAGGAAGGTGGGGGCGGCGGCGCCCGAGAACAGCACGGCGCGCAGGATCCCGGCGCCGCGCGCGCCGATCGCCGAGACGTAGGCGAACACGGCGCCGAGCAGCGCGGCCAGGAACAGGACGCAGGCGGCGAGTTCGAGGCTGGCGGGCAGTACGGCGGCGAGGTCCGAGGCGACGGGCGTGCGGGTGCGCAGGGAGTTCTGGAGATCGCCGTGGAGCAGGCCGGACAGGTAGTGGAGGTAGCGGGGTACGAGGGGCTGGTCGAGCCCGAGGCGGGCACGGGCCGCGTCGAGCGCGGCCTGGGAGGCGTTGGCGCCGACGTAGGCCTTGGCGGGGTCGGTGCCGGACACCTGCTGAAGGGTGAACAGGGCCACGGTCAGGGCGAGCAGCACGCCGAGCATCGCCGCGGTGCGGCGCAGCGCGAAGGTCACGGGAGGGGTCCTCTCCGGTGCGGGGGCGGGTTCACCGGCGGCGCAGCAGATCGCGTACGGCGTCGCCTGCGTAGTTGGCGACCAGGGCGAGCAGCATCACCGCGATGCCCGGCACGATCGGCACCCACCAGGAGGTCAGCAGGTACGGCATGCCCTGGGCGGCCATGGCGCCCAGTTCCGGTGCGGGGGCGGGAGAGCTGAGGCCGACGAAGGACAGCGCGGACAGGGCGACGACCAGCGAGCCGACGTCGAGGCTGGCGGCGACGACGATCGTGGAGCGGACGCCGGGCAGCAGGTGGCGGACGACGCGCCGGCCCCAGGGCACACCGGCCAGCCGGGCGGCCTCCAGGTGCGGGCGGGCCGCCCAGGCGCGGATCTCGCCGCGGACGAGCCGGGCGTACATCGGCCACCACACGACCGCGATCCCGATGAGCGCGCTGTGGTAGCTCGCCCCGAGGGAGGCGGCGACGGCCATCGCGATGACGAGCCCCGGCAAGGCCAGGAACAGGTCGGTCACCCGCATGAGCGCCGAGTCGGCCCAGCCGGGCAGGGCTCCGGCGAGCACTCCGACGAACCCGCCGGCGAGCACCCCGGAGGCGATGACGACGGCCGCGGCGAACAGGCTGGCGCGCATCCCGTACAGGACGCGGGCCAGCAGGTCGTAGCCGAGGGCGTCGGTGCCGAGCAGGTGACCGGGGCTGCCCGGGGACAGGAACGCCTCGCCGCTGCGCAGGACGGGGCTGTGCGGGCTGACCACCGGGGCGAGCAGGGCCAGCACGACGAGCACCGCGAGCGCCCCCAGGGCGAGCCGGTCACCCGCGGCGGCACGGGGGCCGCCTGTCGCCCGGGTGGTGGTGCGGTGCCGGCTACCGGTCAGGAAGCCGAGGGCGCTCATCGGGGACCTCCGGTCGTCGTGTGCCGCCGGTGGCGGGGTCGGGGTACGGCGTCCAGCAGGGCGCGGGTGTATTCCTCGGCGGGCTCGGTGCACACGTGCTCGGTGGGGCCCGCCTCGACGATGCGGCCGGCGTGCATGACGGCGATCCGGTCGGCGACGATGCGGGCCGCCGCCAGGTCGTGGGTGACGAACAGGACGGACATGCCCAACTCCCTGCGGAGCCGCCCGAGGAGGTCGAGCACGGTGGCGGCGAGCGTCACGTCCAGGGCGGACGTCGGCTCGTCGCAGAGCAGGACACGCGGCGGCACGACGATCGCGCGGGCGATGGCGGCGCGCTGCCGCTGGCCGCCGGAGAGCTGGTCGCCCCGGGCGTCCGCGGTGTCGGCGGGCAGGCCCACGGTGGCGAGCACGTCCGTCACCGCCGCCCGGCGCCGGGCGCGGTCCAGGCGGGCGGCGGTCAGCGCCAGGCGTTCCTCCAGCATGTCGCCGACGGTGAGCCAGGGGGTGAGGGAGGAACCGGCGTCCTGGAAGACCATCTGGGGGGTGCCGCCGGCCACCGACACCTCGCCGGAGGTGGCGTGTTCGAGACCGGCGACGATCCGCAGCAGGGTGGACTTGCCGCAGCCGCTCTCCCCCACGAGGGCCACCGACTCGCCCTGCGCGATGTCGAGGTCGACGCCGCGCAGGGCGTGCAGTTCGCGGCGGGCCCAGGGCGGTCCGGAGCGGAACACCCGGGTGGTGCCGCGCAGTCGTACGGCGAGTTCGCCGCCGACGACCGGCTCGGGCCAGCGTGCGGGCAGGTCGCGGTCGGCCGCCGGGGCCCGGCCCGAGGTCAGCACGCCGTCCGCGTCCACGGCCCGCCCGTGCCCGCCGCCCGCCAGCTCGACGACGGTGGGCACGGCGGTGTTCTCCTGCTCGGCGGACGGGGCGGCGCGTCGGGTCAGTGGCCGGTCCCGGGGGGTGTCCAGCGCGATCCGGGAGGCGAGCAGGCCTTGCGTGTAGGGGTGCCGGGGATCGTTGAGCACCTGTTCCGTGGTGCCGTGCTCGACGAGGATTCCCCGGCGCATCACGGTGATCCGGTCGCTGATCTGCGCGGCCACGCCCAGGTCGTGGGTGACGAACACCATGGCGCAGCCGATGTCGTCGCGCAGCGACAGGAGCAGGTCGAGGATCTGGGCCTGGACGGTGACGTCGAGTGCCGTGGTGGGTTCGTCGGCGATCAGCAGGGACGGCGTGCGGGCGATGGCCAGCGCGATCATCACGCGCTGCCGCAGACCTCCGGAGAGCTGGTGCGGGAACGCCTTGAGCCGCTGTTCGGGGTCGGGTATGCCGACGGCCGTCAGCAGGCGGATCCGTTCCGCCCGGTCGCCCTGGACCTCGCCCAGTTGGGCGCCGACGGTCATGGTGGGGTCCAGCGAGGTCATCGGGTCCTGGAAGACGGCGCCGACGTTGCCGCGGCGGGTCCGGCGGCGCGTCTCGTCGTCGGCGGTGAGCATGTCGGTGCGGTTGAGCAGGACCGATCCGTGGGCGCGGGGCCGTGACCGGTGCGGGAGCAGTCCCATCGCGGCGAGACCGAGCACGCTCTTGCCCGAGCCTGACTCCCCCACCATGGCGACGATCTCACCGGGCCGCACGTCCAGGCTGACTCCGCGGACGGCGTGGACGTCCCGGCCGGCGCGGGTGAGGTGCACGTGCAGGTCGCGCACCGAGAGCACCGGTGCGGGGCCGTCGGTCCCCGTCCCGTCCTCCGCCGCGCCGTTCGCGGCCCTGGCCGGCGTGTCGTTCGCCGCCTTGTTCGTAGCCATGTCAGGAGCGGCCGAGGGCGGCGAAGTGCAGGACGTTGTACTCCAGCAGGTTCTGGGCCTTGCGGGTGCCGGTGATGCCGGGGACGGTGAGCAGGGTGGTGTTGAGCGAGCCGATGGAGAACCAGTAGCGGGAGTCGACGACCGAGCGGGCCACGGCCGTGTAGGCGGAGGTGCCGGTGGTGGTCAGTGCCTTGTCGAGGTCGGTGGTCAGGCCGTCGACCTGGGCGCCGTAGAGGTCGAGGCCGCCCTTGGGCGTGTAGATGATGCGGGCCCAGGAGTCGGGGTGGCCCGCGTCCGGGAAGACGCCGAAGACCGCGAGGTCGGGGGCGGCGTCGAGGTTGTCGGTGAGTTTGTAGATGGAGCCCGCGGCGTAGGCGACGGCCTCGGCCTTGAGGCCCGCGCTGTTCATCCGGGAGGCGAGTTCCTCGGCGACCGCCTTCCCGTCGGCGCTGCTCCCGGCGTACCCGACGCGGACCGTGCGGCCCTTGGCGGGTGCGGTGCGGGCGAGGGCGGTGAGGGCCTTGTCGTCGTAGGTGATGCCCTGGTCGTCGGCGGAGCTGTCGAGCATGCTCTTCGGGAAGAGCTGCCCGGTGGGTTCTTCCAGGCTGCCCATGGCGGCGGACAGGATGCTCTTGGTGTCGATGCCCGAGAAGAGCCGCTCCCGCTGGGCCGCTGTCCGGAAGGCCTTGGACTTCGGGTTCACATAGATCATCTGGGTGGTCATGTTGGGGAACGTGCTGGTCGTGACGGCTTTGCTGCCGGCGTACGACTCGAAGGCGGACTTGTTGAGGTTGCCGAGGATGGCGTCGATCTGCCCGCGTTCCAGCTCCAGTTGGGCGGAGGAGGCGTTCTGCGAGATCTCCAGGTCCACGGTGTGGAAGGTGGGCTTGGCGCCCCAGTAGTCCTGGTAGGCGGTCAGTTCGTAGCTGGTGCCGGTCTTGGCGGAGGTCAGTTCGTAGGGGCCGGTGCCCGCGTCGTGGGTGGTGAGCCAGGTCTGGGCGTGGTCCTTGCCCGCGTGTTTCTTCAGGACCTCGGGGCTGATGAGCTTCAGGCCGAAGGGCGAGGCGAGGTAGTCGAGGAAGGCGGAGTTGCGGGCCTTCAGGGTCAGTACGGCGGTGTGCTCGTCGGGGGTGGTGACCTTGGTGACGTCGGCGGTCATGTAGGCGGGGCCGCCGTCGACGGCGGCGCGGCGCTGGACGGCGGCGGCGACCGCCTCCGAGGTGAGCGGGGTTCCGTCGTGGAAGGTGACGCCGTCGCGCAGGACGAAGGTGTAGGTGAGGCCGTCCTCCGAGACCTTCCAGGAGGAGGCGAGGGAGGGGACGATCTTGGCGGTGTCGCTGCCGTCCTGGTACTTGACGAGGCCTTCGTAGGCGTTCTGGATGATGTTCAGGCCGGGGCCGTCGTAGTTGACGTCGGGGTCCGGCGGGGTGGAGTAGTTCTGCACGACGGCCGCGGTGAAGACGTCCGTTCCGGCGGCGCTCCCGGTCGCGGCGGCCGAGCAGCCGGTGAGCGTGAGAACCGTGGCGGCTGCGGCGGCGAGGACGGCCTTGGCGGTACGGCCGCGCGATGCGGTGGCGAGGTCTCGGCCCGCCGGGGCGGCGGTCATGGCGCTGGTTCGCATCAGGACCCTCTCGGTGAGGAGATCCGGCGGACGGGCCGCACGGAGGGATCGGGGATTCCTGTCAGTGACCGAAAACTAGGACGGAGTTGACCGGAAAGGGTTTCCCAGGCGTTGCCCGGCGTTGCCGGACGGTAAATTCTGTCGCTGATAGAAATCCCGCCGGGTGATTGGTAGCGTGACGGGCCCCGGCGTCGAACCGCCGTGCCGTTCGGGCACCTTGGGGGCCGGGCCCGTAGGACCGTGGAGAGGACCCAGGTGCCGCAGGACGCACAGCAGACCGCTCCCGCGCTGCTGCTCAGGAACGCGACCGTGCTCGACGGCGCGGCGAACACACCGATGCCCGCGCTCGACGTGCTCGTGGAGCACGGACGCATCAAGGCAGTTGCCCCCACCGGCACGCTGTCGCTGCCCGCGACGGTTCGGCCGGAGCGGCTGCGGTACCTGGAATGCACCGGACTCACCGTGCTGCCCGGGTTCTTCGACTGCCACGTGCATGTGAGCACCCGCCCGGACGCCGACCGGTTCGACACGCTCATGGCTCCGGAGAGCCTGCTGACGCTGCGCTCCGTGCCCGTGCTGGCCTCGACGCTGGACGCGGGCATCACCACCGCCCGGGATCTGGCGGGCGCGGACTCCGGCTTCCGCAGCGCGGTCGAGGCCGGACACGTGCGTGGCCCGGCGCTCCAGATCGCGTTGCGGATCCTCAGCATCACCGGCGGGCACGGCGACTGGCGGACCGTCGGCGGAACCCCGCTCGACTCCGGCCCCGGCGCGGGGGTGGTGGCCGACTCGCCCGCCGGGTTCGTACGGGCCACCCGCGAGGTGGTGCGGGAGGGCGCCGACTGGATCAAGGTGGCGGCGACCGGAGGCATGTCGAGCCCGCGCAGCGCACCGGAGGCGGGCGGGCTGACGGAGGCCGAACTGAGCGCGGTGGTGCGGGAGGCGGAACGCCAGGGCGTCGTCGGTGTCGCCGCGCACGCCCAGGGAACCGCGGGCATCGCGGCCGCGGTCCGCGCCGGTGTGCGCAGCGTCGAGCACGGTTATCTGGTCGACGACCCGACCCTGCAGGAGATGGGCGAGCGCGGCACCTATCTGGTGCCCACCCTGTCCGCCCTGACCCGACCCGCACCGGAGGACGGACCGCCGCACGAGGTGGAGCGCCGTCACCGGATCCGCCAGACGGCGCTGGAGCGGCTCTCGGCCGCGCTCACCAGCGGTGTCGCCGTGGCCCTGGGGACGGACGCGGGCATCGCCCCGCACGGGCGGAACCTGCGTGAACTGGCCCTGATGGTACGGCTGGGCCTCTCCCCCGCCGCCGCCATCGCCGCGGGCACCTCGGTCGCGGCCCGCATGTGCCGGCTGGACGACGAGGTCGGCACGGTCCGGGCCGGGATGCGGGCCGACCTGGTCGTCACCGACGTGGACCCGCTCACCGACATCGCGGCGCTGGGCGATCCCGGCGCGATCCGCACCGTCGTCCGGGCCGGGCGGATCGTCAGGCACACGGACGTGCCGTCGGACGCCGGACGGGAGAGGGCCGCATGACACACGACACCCCGCAGCCGGACCCCGGGACCCACCGGCCGCAGACGGGTGAGGGCAAGCCGGGCAGGCCGCGCTCCGAACCGAAGCAGCACAACGGGCTGAGCACCCGCGAGGAGATCCTCAGAGCCGCCTCGCAGCTCTTCGGCGAGCAGGGGTACGCCAGGACGACGACACGTCAGATCGCCGAGAGCGTCGGGATCAAGCAGTCCACGATGTACTACCACTTCGCCGACAAGCGGGCAATCCTCGCCTCGCTGCTCTCCAGCACCGTGACCCCGGCGCTGGAGTGCGCGGAGTGGCTGCGGGAACAGGATCTCGAACCTGTCGTGCGGCTCTGCGCGCTGATGGCCTTCGACCTGGAGACGCTCCTGCGCGACCGGCACAACCTGCACGTCGTCTACCACCTGCCGGAACTGGAGGAGGACGACTTCGCTTCCACGCGGTCCGCGCAGACCGCCCTGCGCGATGTCTACCGGGAGTTCGGCCACGCGGCTCTCGCCTCGCTCCACCCCGAGCAGGTCGCGGCTGAACTGGCCGAGGACCTGGACCTCCTGTTCGCCCTGGTCGAGGCATCGGTGTCGCAGCGCCACTGGGGTGGAGGAAAGGACCGGGCCCAGTACGCCCGGTCCGCCCTGCGCGGCTCGCTGCGGCTTCTCGGCGTCGCCGGACCCGCGATCCCGGACGTCGTGGCCCGTGCCGAGGAGGCCCTGGCCGGCTACCGGGTCGCGGGAGGCAGGCGCCCGGCTCCTCGGCGGTCACGCGGCACCGGTTGAGATCCTGCCGGTCCTCAGGTCCCTGCCAGCCGCCCGATCAACTCCGGCCAGACGACCGGGTCATGGCCCGGGACCAGCTCGTAGCCCTTCTCCTCGGCCAGCCGTTTGAGGCGCCGGATCGGCCCCAGGGTCGCCTCCGGGGGCACGCCGATCGAGGTGCCGGCGGGGCGTTCCTCGCTGATGTTCTCCGTCAGGTCGGCCGCGTCGCAGGTGAACACGTAACCGCCCCCTCGGGCGAGGTCCACCACGAAGCTCTGGTGGCCCGGGGTGTGTCCGGCGGTCAGTACCGCCGTGACTCCCGGTGCGAGCTCCCGGTCTCCGTCGGCGAGCCGCCAGTCGATGCGCGGATCGTCGAAGTCCGCCCGGAAGATCGTCTGGCGCTCCACTTCGGGCCGTCCCGACAGCCCGTACTCCAGTTCGGCCCGCTGGACGTGCACGGGCACCCGGCCGGCGAAGTGCTTCAGCCCGCCGGCGTGGTCGGCGTGCAGATGGCTGACGGCGACGGCCGCGATGTCCTCCAGTGCGACGCCGACCGCGGCCAGCGCCTCCAGGAGGGGCTCGCCGGGACCGGGGAGTTCCGGCTGGTAGGAGGGTGACGGGTAGTAGCGCCGCCGCAGCGCGGGGTCGCGCAGCAGCGCCGTGTTGAAGCCGGTGTCGAGCAGCAGCCACCCGTCCTCGGTCTCCACCAGGACTCCCGCCACCGGCTCCCGCACGCGTTCCGTGTGCGGTGCGCCGTGCACCGACACCGATCTGGGCAGGTCCTCCCAACCGAGGAGAAGGGGCAGGACACGCCGTACACCGTGTCGGGTCATGATGCTCCGTCCGTCGTCCGATGGCCCCTCAGGGCCGGGGCTCAGAGGTCCAGTTCGATGACCGGTGAGGCGGCGCGGCTGACACAGATCATCATCGTCGTGGCGCCGGCGCGCTCCTGCGGCCCGATCACCGAGTCGCGGTGGTCCGGGTCACCGGCCAGGACGGATGTCTCGCAACTGCCGCAGTAGCCCTCCTCGCAGGAGTAGGGCACATCGGGCAGCCGGTCGCGTACGACCTCCAGCAGCGACCGGTCCGCCGGGACCGCGAGCCGCAGCCCCGACCGGCGGAGCACGACCTCGAACCGGCCGTCGGCCGCCCCGCCCTCGCCGCCCTCGCCGTCCCCCGTGGCCGGGCCGAACCGCTCGACGTGCAGCGGGCGCGGTGGTACGGCGGTGCGGCACAGGTCGGTCACCGTGTCCAGCATCGCCGCGGGGCCGCACGCGTACACGGCGTGTCCGGGCGGGGTGGCGGCGAGTTCGGCGGCGAGGTCGGGCAGGCCCGCCTCGTCCTGGGGCACCAGGCGGACCCGGTCGCCGCCGAGCGCGGTCAGCTCGTCGGCGTAGGCGAGGCGGGAGCGGTCGCGGGCGCCCAGGACGAGGCGCCAGGGCAGCGCACCGGCGGCCAGCGCCCTGGCCATCGGCAGCAGAGGGGTGATGCCGATGCCGCCGGCCAGCAGGAGGTAGCCGGGGGCGGGAAGCAGGGGGAACCGGTTGACCGGGCCCTCGACGGACAGTTCCCGGCCGACCAGTGCCGTGGCGTGGATCTCCCGGGAGCCGCCGCTCCCGGCCGGCGCTAGATGCACGGCGACCGTCCAGGCGGCGCGTTCCGTCGGGTCCCCGCACAGCGAGTAGGGGCGGCGCAGGCCGGAGGGGAGGGTCAGTTCCACATGGGCGCCGGGCTCCCACGGCGGCAGCGGCAGCCCGTCCCGCCGGACCAGCCGCAGCTCGACGACGTCCTCGGCGATCCAGCGGGTCTGGCGGACCAGAAGCCGTGCGGACGCGGGCGGGGTCAGGTCAGAAGACACGGAAGTACTCCCGTTGTTCCCAGTCGGTGACCTCCTGGTCGAAGCGGGTCAGCTCGGCCCTCTTGACGCTCGTGTAGTAGGCCACGAAGTCCTTGCCCAGACGGTCCGCGAGAGCCCGGTCCGCCTCCAGCGCGTCGAGGGCCTCGCCGAGGGAGCGGGGCAGCGGCTCCGCCCGCGTCGCGTACGGCTCGTCGGCCGCCGGACCCGGGTCCAGGCCGCGCGCCACCCCGTCGAGACCGGCCGCGAGCTGGGAGGCGAGGTAGAGGTAGGGGTTCGCGGCCGGTTCGCCGATGCGGTTCTCCAGCCGGGTGGACGACGGACCGTCGCCGAGGACCCGGACCATCGCGCCCCGGTTGTCGCGCCCCCACACCGCGCGGTCGGGCGCCAGTGACAGCGACCGGAACCGCTTGAAGCCGTTGAGGGTGGGCGTGGACAGCGCGCTGGTGGCGCGGGCGTGGCGCAGCAGCCCGCCCAGGAACGCGGTGCCGTACGGCGACAGTCCCGGCCCGGCGGCGGTGGCACCGGCCCCGGAACCGGTACCGGTCTCGGCACCGGGCACGGGGGCGAAGACGCCCACCCCGTCGCGCAGCATGCTCTGGTGCAGGTGCCAGCCGCTGGAGAACACACCGGGCAGATGGGGGCGGCACATGAAGGTCGCGTGGTGGCCGTGCCGGGCCGCGACCTGCTTGACGGCGCTGCGCAGCAGCACCATCGCGTCCGCCGTGCCCAGTCCGTCGGCGGGCCGCAGGGTCAGCTCGACCTGGCTCGGCCCGAACTCGACCTCCAGGGTGCGCAGCGGCAGCCCCAGCTCCTCGATCGTGCCGCGCAACACGTCGAGCATCGGGTCGAGTTCGTCGTAGCGCAGCTCGCTCAGGTACTGGTAGCCGTGGTTGAGCATGCCCACCTCGGGCGCGGCGCCCGGCTGGCCGAGGTCGGCCGGGCCGAGGCGCGGGTCGTCGAGGCGGAACAGGTGGAACTCCACCTCCAGCCCGGTGCGGTAGGTGAGGCCGCCGGTCTGTTCCAGGACCGAGCGCAGCAGCCCGCGGGTGCACAGCGGCACCGGGGCGCCGGAGGTGAACCGCAGGTCGCACAGGAGCCAGCCGGTGCCCGGGGACCACGGCAGCATCCGGAAGGTGAGCGGGTCGGGCACCATCATCATGTCGGCGGCGCCCCGCAGTTCGGGCAGACCGAGCGGGGTCTCCTTGGTGAACAACTGGAACACGGTACGGCCCGAGGTGTCCTTCGCCAGCAGCGAGGAGGCGATGCCGGTGCCCTCGCGCAGCACGGTGGGCACCTCGGAGGCGGTGACGGTCTTGCCGCGCAGCAGCCCGTGCTGGTCGGCGAAGACCAGCCGCACCACCTTCAGCCCGCCGCCCTCGGCGCGGTCGCGGATCTCCGCGGCGGCGGCCGACTGCGCGGCCGTCCACCCGGCGTGTCGTTCGACGAAGTCCACGCGGCTCAGCCGTCCGTTCCCGCGGGCCGGGCCCAGCCGCTCTCCGCCCGCTGCTTCGCGGTGACGGCCGCCCAGTGCTCCGCCCACCCCTCGGTGGGGCCGATGCCGTCGAGAGTGACGGGACCGCACACCTCGGCGGCGCGTCCGGCGGGCCGTACGAGCGGCGGGTCCTCGCCGCGCCCGACGGCCGAGATCGCCTCGGCCAACATCCGCCGGTACATCACGATCGCCTTGTCGGAGCGGCCCAGGTGCTCGCGGGTACGGTCCTGAATCGTGCCCTGACCCTCCACCGCCCACTGGTCGTGCACGTTGATGTCGGTGCCGAGGCCGGTGTACGTGGTGGTGAGCTGCTCGGCGGGATCGTAGCCGTAGCCGTTGGAGCGGCCGAAGCGCGGGCGGTAGTCGGGCAGGGTGACCGCGTCCACGCGCTGGCGGCGCATCTCCGCCCGGTCGACGGGGCCGCCGACGCTGGTGAACTGGGCGTACCAGTAGCAGGAGGTGTCGTCGATCGGCACGTGCCACTGGGTGATGGCCGTCTCGGCGTCGAGCGGGATGTGGAAACCGTGCGGGAAGACCTGGTGGGTGACGCGGACATGGGTGCGGCTGCCGTCCATGGGGCGGCCCTCGGTGTCGGTGCCGTCGAGGGTGCGCAGCGCCGTGATCCGGATGCCGTAGGGGGTGCGGACGGCGTCGATGTCGGGGCGGCCGTACTCGCGCAGGATCTTCGTCATCGGCAGGTCGGTGCCCTGCGAGGCGGCCCGGAACTGCTTGCCGTAACTCTGCGAGGGGTCCTCGTCCTGGAAGAAGCGGTGCAGGTAGGAGGCGTGCGCGGGATCGATGCCGACCTCCAGGGCCTGGAGCCAGTTGCACTCCAGCAGGCCCTTCCAGGCGAAGGTGTGCCCGGCGGGGGCCTCGAAGCAGTCCAGCGCGGGCGGTTCGGGCGGCTCGCCGGGGCCGAGGTAGCCCCAGACCACTCCGTTGATCTCGCGGACCGGGTAACTGCCCAGGCGGACCCGGGCGGCGAGGTTGCCGCCGGCCGGTTCGGCCGGGGTGTCCAGGCAGGCGCCGTCCCGGCCGAAGAGCCAGCCGTGGAAGCAGCAGCGCAGTCCGCCGTCCTCCAGCCGGCCGAGGGCCAGATCGGCTCCCCGGTGCGGGCAGCCCCGGTCCACCAGGCCGAGTTCACCGTCCCCGTCCCGGAACAGGACCAGGTCCTGCCCCAGCACCTTCGGGGCCACCAGGGGCCGTGCGCCGTCGAGTTCCTCGCTCAGGGCGACGGGCTGCCAGTAGCGGCGCATCCAGTCCCCGGCGGGCGTGCCCGGACCGGTTCTGGTGAGCCGTACGTTCTCTTCCTCGCGCATCTGACGCCTTTCTGTCCCGGTCACGCAGACCATAACGAAGAGAGGATCCATAGATCCATGGATTGGATCCAATATTTACGCCGGTGTAACGGGCGCCGAGCAGGCACCCGGCCATGGCCGTGTCCACGGTCGCCATCAGCAGGCCGGCCCCGCCCCGCCCGGTGACCGCCATCAGCGCC
The DNA here is from genome assembly GCF_043201715.1 of Streptomyces sp. NPDC048291. Lineage (NCBI taxonomy): Bacteria > Bacillati > Actinomycetota > Actinomycetes > Kitasatosporales > Streptomycetaceae > Streptomyces > Streptomyces sp. NPDC048291. The sequence goes on along the minus strand of NZ_JBICZC010000010.1, from coordinate 342,232 downwards.
GCCAGCGGCAGCACGGCGAGATGCGCCACCAGGAACGGCCCCGGATGAGCTGCCACGGGGAAGCAGAGCAGCAGTCCCGCTGCCACCCAGGCGGCGGACCGCACGGCCTCGGTTCCCGGGCCGTCGAGCGCGTGCAGCGGGGGCAGGTGCCAGGCATACCCGGACACCGTCCACACGATCGCCCCCGCACAGGCCCAGCGGTACCGCAGGCCCGTCGGCGGTCCGGTCGAGTGGACCGCGTGGACGAGCAGCGCCGGGCCGAGAACCGCCAGCAGTTCGAAACGGATCATCGCCCACACATGGGCGTCCACGGCGGCCGGCGGCCAGGTCAGCGCGAGCGGCACGCCCAGCGTGCAGGCGGCGGCGGTCGCGGCGAGCACCGAAGGCCCGGTGAGCCGCCGCGCCCCGGGGGCCAGCGCGACCCGCAGCGCGGGTCAGGCGAACGCCAGCGTGCAGGCCAGGACCGCGCCGAGCAGTCCGAGGGCGGCCGCTCCCTGCGCGGCGTGCGCCGCATGACCGCCGGCACCGGCATGGCCGACATGGCCGCCGCCCGTCAGCGCTCCGCCGCCGGTCAGCACCGCCACCGCGGGCCGCTCGACGGCGACAGCGCCGCGCGGGGCCGGTTCCCCGCCGTCATCCGCAGCAGTGCCCGCCGCCGGCGTCCGCCGCGGGGGCCGGTGCGTGGCAGGAGACCGGGGCGGGCACGTCCAGGGCGGGGTTGCGGTCGAAGAAGCCGTCGGGCTCCAGGCGCAGCCGGGCACGGGCCACCGGCATCACCGGCCACTCCTCGGGGCGCGGGAAGTGGTGCGAGCCGACCGTCGCCCACAGCACCAGCTCCGTGCCGTCCAGCGAGCGGTCCTCCCGCTGCCAGCGGTGGACCCCGTCCGCGCCGGGCTCGGCCTGGTTGGGGTACTCGCCGGCGACGAACCGCCGCTCGGGGTCGTACTCCGTGGCCCACAACTGCTTCGCCACGAACGGCGCCCGCCGCGCGCACACGCTGTCCGGCCGGACCGGCAGCACCGCCGTGTTCTCCACGTGCACGCGGTACGCGGTCGGCTCGCCCATCCGGTTGCGGGCCTCGGTGCTCTCCACCCGCCAGTGCAGGGCCCGGGAGGGGTCGGTGGTCCGCCCGCCCTCCGACTCCCGCAGGACCGGCCGCAGCACGGTCCTGGCCGCGTTGCCGTAGGGGTCGAGCGCCGGGTCGCTCTCGTGCTCGGCGGTCACCTCGACCAGCCGGTTCGCCGTCCCGTCGACCGCCATGTCCAGTCGTACGGCGAAGAAGTGCTGGTGGTTGGTGACGGCCACGTTCGGGGCGACCCGGCGGGCGTACGGTGTCTCCTCGTCCGCCGTGACACCGGTCGCCGACAGGATGCCGGTCATCTTGATCTCCAGCATGACCGAGCCGTCCTGGTACAGGGACCAGTAGAAGCCGTAGTCGTAGTTGGCGACCGTGGCGAACGCCGAGATGATCAGGCGGCGGGACCGGCGTACCTCGGTGCGGCCGGTGCGGCCGTCGTGGTGCTTCCAGAGGATCCCGTCGTCCTCCTCGTGCATGCAGACGGCGTTGGGGATGACCCGGGGTACGCCGTCGCCGCCGAGGACGGCCGCGTCGAAGTAGTGGATGACGCCCAGGCAGTCGCAGCCGAGGGCGAGGGAGTTGGTGAGCGGGCCGGCGCCGTACTCGCCCCAGTCGAAGAAGTTCTTGCGGTACTGGGTGGAGGCGGTGTCGAAGTACGGCACGTACATCTCGTTCACGGCGGCCCGGCGGATCACCTTGCGCGGCCCCTTGCCGCCCGCGTCGAAGGACAGGTCGTGCAGGACCAGGCCCTCGCGGTGGGAGAAGCCGACCCGTACCGACCAGCCCTGCCAGTCGACCCGGTGCCCGGTCACGGTGAAGCTCGGTCCCTCGGGCTGGACCACCTCCAGCGGGCGCAGCCCCGCCCGCTCCGCGACGGTTCCCGCCGCGAACGCCCCGGACTCCCCCGACAACGGCACGATCCCGTGGTCCTCGATGTGGAGCACCTCCATCGACTCCATGTCGATGATCGGTACGACGCCCTGCACGGGCCGGGCATAGCCGTTGTCGTCCTCGGACTCGCGGTGCCACACGCTGCCCCAGGTCAGGCGGCGACCCGGGTACGCGGGCGGCTCGAAGCCGCCGATCGACTCCGGGTCGACCATCACCAGCGACACGTCGTGGATGCCGCGCAGCGCCAGCGCCTGACGGAACCGCGGGTCCGCCCGGCACGCGGCGGCGGCCTGCCGGGCCTCTTCGGAGGAGCAGCCCGGACTGCGTACGTCGAGCTCGCGCCAGGCCGTCGACTGCGGCTTCTCGCCGAGTTCGAGGGCGACCTCGTAGGCGAGACGGGCGGAGGGGCAGATCACCACGGCGCGGGCCCGCCTCGGCTCGTCCGGACCGGCCGTGCGGGCGTGGTGCTCGTCGAGGGCCACGCCCCAGAACCGGGCGTCCTCCGTGACCCTGGAATCTGCCTTCAACACCTTGACGGCGACGGCGAGTTCGGCGGCCGTCAGCGGGTCCAGCGGATGCGGCGCCGGTGCGGCGGCGGGCCGGGGGGCGAGGGTGCTCATGGGCACTGTCCTTCCGGGGGCGTGCGGGTGGTGATGGCGGGCGCGGGGGCGTCGGCGCGGGCGTGACCGGTTGGGGCCGGGGGCTTCGGGGACGGGTCGGTGTGGTTGTGGTGGGGCGCGGCCTGGTGATCCGGGCTTGCGCCGGGGCGGTCGTGGTGAGATGCGGCCGGGTGATCCGGGCTTGCGCCGGGGCGGTCGTGGTGAGGTGCGGCCGGGTGATCCGGGCTTGCGCCGGGGCGGTCGTGGTGAGGTGCGGCCGGGTGCATGCCGGGGCGGTCGTGCCGGGTCGAGGCCCGGGTGCCCGGGGACGGGCCGGTGCGGTGGTCCGCGACGGCCGGACCGGTGCCGGGGGTGTGGCGTACTGTGCCGCCGTCGGCGCGTGGATCGGAGGCGCCGTCCAGGCGGCCGTCCCGGGTCAGGCGCACCACCTGGGTGTGGCCGGCCAGGTCGGTGGGGCCGGCGGTGACGACGACAGGAAGTCCCGGGAGCGGAGCGTCCGTCGGCGTCGTGAGTGATCCCGGCTCGGCGAGCAGGGTCGGCTCCGCGAAGCCGATGTCACGGGCGCCGGTCACCCAGCGCGGACTCGCCAGGACGGCGGCGGGATCGGCGGCGGGGTCGGCGAGCCGGGGCAGGGTCTGCGCGAGGATCTGCGGCTGGGCCCGGCCGCCCTGGCAGCCCGCCGCCAGCAGCAGCGCGCCGGAAGTGCCGATCACCGGGCACAGCGTGTGCGGCGGTCGCGCGCCCGGCCGCAGTGCGCCGGGGTGGCCGGGTTCCAGGCTGAACGCCGAGCCCCGGTTGTGCAGCACGATGCCGGTGTCCGGTTCGCACAGGCCCGAGCCGAAGGTCTGGTAGACGCTCTGGATCAGTGACACGGCCAGCCCCGAGGAGTCCACGGCCGTCACCGCGACGGTGTCCCCTGACGGCCGGAACGGCGGCTCGGGCGGCACCGCGCCGGCCAGCGGCGCCGGATCCAGCAGGCCCGCCAGATCGAGTGGCTGCCCGTGCGGGTCGCCGAGCAGCCGGTCGCGGGCGGCCGAGGCGTCCTGGGAGCGGGCGGCGAGCACAAGGGTGCGATCAGGTTCCGGCAGGCCCGCCGCGTCCGCCGCCGCCCTGAGCAGTGCGGGCAGTACCGCGCCCTGGCTGGGTGGCGGAGCGGCCCACCAGGTGACGCCCGCCACCTCGACGGCCAACGGCTCGGCGGACTCCGCCTCGTGGGCGGCCAGGTCGGCGGCGGTGAGCGGGCTTCCGAGGCGGCGCAGACCGGCGGCGAGCCTCCGGGCGACCGGACCGCGGTAGAACGACATGGGGTCCTCGGCTAGTTGGTCGAGGACCCGTGCCAGGCGCGGCTGCGGGAGCGGATCGCCCTCGCCCACCGGGCGACCGCCGGGACCGGTCAGCAGGGCCGACAGGCCCGGGTCGGCCGCGATCCGAGGCGCGCGCTCCCGTACGGCGCGGGCCAGCCCGGCCGAGACGGTGGCCCCTTCCCGGGCGAGGCCGGCGGCGTACCGCAGCGCGGCGGGCAGCGCGCCCGGGGTGCCGTACGCCTCCGCCAGCGCCGCCCAGCCCGCCACCACGCCGGGCACGGTCACGGTCTGCGGCCCCTGCGCCGGCATGCGCCGGTCCGCCGCACGCAGCGCCGTGACATCCACGTCCCGGGCCGCCGCGCCGACCGAGAGGACCGCCCGCCCGGTGCCGTCGGGTGTGTGCACCAGGGCGATCAGGTCGCCGCCCAGGGAACACTGGTGGGGGTAGACGACGGTCAGCGCGGCGGCGGCGGCGAGCGCCGCGTCGACGGCGTTGCCGCCCTGCCGGGCCGCCCGTCCGGCAGCGTCCAGCGCCGCCGGGTGCGGAGCGGCGAGAACCAGCCCGTGGCCGGGGTTCACGCCTCGTCCCGGGGCAGCAACAGGGTGCGGGAGGGGGCCGCCTCGGCACCCTGGAGCGGCACCGGCAGCGACAGCATGTCGTACACACCGGCAGGGGTGTGCAGCAGGTCGACCACTTCGAGGATCAGCACGTCAGCCCCGCACAGCAGTTGGTGCGTCTCCCAGTGCGTGGTGTAGGCGACGGCCTCGATGCTGAGGTAGTCGATGCCGGCCGTGCGTACCCCCGCCTCGATCAGCCGCTCCGCGCCGTCCGGGGCCAGGCCGACCCACTGCCGTGCCTTCCACGGGCTGCGCAGCACGCCCTGCGAGTTGCTGGTGCGCAACAGCACGCGTTCCTCGGTACCGAGCCCGGCCGCGTCGAGGTCGGCGGCCGTGATCTGCTCCTTGACATGGGTGAGGTCGAGCACCCGGGCGGTCCCGTTGAGGGCCGACAGGTCGAGCCGGTCGACGGTCCTGCCGCCGTCCACGAAGTGCGCCGGGGCGTCGATGTGCGTGCCGGTGTGGGCACCTATGCGCCAGCGGCTGACGTTCGACGCGTCGCCCGCGGTACGCGACTCGACGACCTCCACCTCGGGCCTGCGGCCCCAGTGCAGCATGCCCGGGTGGATGGGCACGGAGACGTCGATCGCCTTGGTGACGTCCAGGTTCATGACAGGCTCCTATTGGATGCGGTTACTCTGTGAATGGATCCAAAGTCCATGGACGGTGCGGGGCGGCGACGTGGCAGACTGCTCCACCGCCGCGCCTCCCCCGCCGGCCTCCGAGAAGGGTGAGACCACCTCCGATGACGTCCCAGACCGACGAGGGCGCCCTCGTCGACGACATCGCCGCCCGCATCCGCACGCGGATCATGAACGGCGAGCTGCCCATCGGGAAGCCGCTGCGCCAGGCGGCGTTGGCCGCCGAGTTCGGCGTGAGCCGTACCCCGGTGCGGGAGGCGCTGCGCCAGTTGCAGAACGGCGGGCTGATCGAGATGCAGCCGCACCGCGGCGCGGTGGTGCGGGTGCCCGCTCCGTGGGAGGTGCGGCAGGCGTACGAGGTGCGCGCCGAGCTGGAGGCGCTGGCGGCCCGCCGCGCCGCCGCCCGGATCACCGACAGCCAGCTCGCCGAACTGCGCCGTCACAACGACGTGCTGCGCGCGGCGGCGGAGGGCGCCGCCGCCCGGCCGGAGGGACCGCTCGCCACGACGGAGGCGAACGACTGCTTCCACACCGTGGTCTGCGCGGCGGCCGACAACCCCTGGCTCAGCCGGATGATCGACCGGATCAACGAGAGCTTCCCGCGCAACGTGTCCTCGCTGGCCCTGGCCGGCGACGAGCGGCACCGGCAGCTGAACGTCCGTCAGCACGACCTCATCGTGGCCGCGTTGGCCGACCGGGACGCCGACCGGGCGCAGGAGGCGATGCGGGAGCACGTCACCAGCGCGGGCGAGCACCTGACGGCCTGGTACGAACGACGTTCCAGGACGGTGTTCAGCGGCTGAGCGGCCTCCGGGCGCCCCGGTACCGGCCCTCACCGGGCACCGCCGGGGGCCAGCCGGGCCGGGGACAGGAAACCCAGGTCCGGACGCGGGAGTTCGCACACCAGGTCGGCCAGTGCGGCACCGATCGCGGGACCGAACTTGAAGCCGTGCCCGGAACATGCGGAGGCCACCAGGGCCTGCGGCACACCGGGCACCTCGCCGACCAGGAAGCGCCGGTCCGCGGTCATCGTGTACAGGCACGTCAGGCTCTCGGTCACCGGGCCCGCGCCGGGCAGTACCCGCGCCACCGCGCCTGCCAGCAGGGCGAGTTCGGCCTCGGACGCGGCGGGCCTGGCGGCCTCCGGGTCCCACACCGGACCCGCGTCGAGCCCTGCCTTCAGGCCCCGCCCGCCGGCGGCGGGAAAGCCGTACAGCAGCCCTTCCGGCAGGTCGACGGAGAAACTCCCCAGCCCGCCGCGTCCCAACGGCCCTGCGGGTTCGGCGGCGAAGTAGGCGTTCACGATCCGGGTGACCGTCAGATGCGGTTTCAGTGCGGGGAGTTGGTGTGCGGTCCAGGGGCCGGCGCACAGCACCAGCCGACGGGCGTGGACCTCGCCGGCCGCCGTGCGGACGACGACCCCGTCGGCCTCCGGGGACCAGCCGATGACGGGCGTACGGTCGGCGATCCGGGCTCCGGCGCGTTCGGCGAGGGCGAGCTGGGCGCGCAGGGTCTCGCGGGCGTCGATGATCCCGGCGGCCGGGTCGTGGACGGCCGTGAACCCCTCGGGCAGCCGCAGTCCGGGGAAGATTCGGCCGGCTTCCTCGGGGCCGACCTCCCGGCAGCCGGGGCCCCGCAGGGGATCGGGCCGGTCCTGCGGCGCGGCGTACAGACCGCCGGTGACCTCGATCAGCCGGGTCTTCGACGCCTCTTCCAGCTCGGCCCAGGCACGGTAGGCCGTGTCGACCAGGCCGTCCCAGTCGGGGTGCGGGTAGGCCCGGCGGATCATCCGGGTGGCGCCGTGCGAGGAACCCAGGTCGTGCCCCAGCGCGAACTGTTCGAGCCCCAGCGTGTCGAGCCCGCGCTCGGCCAGTTGCCGCAGCGCCGCGCTGCCGTGCACACCGAGGCCGACCACCACCACGTCGTGCCGGCGCACGGCGGGGCGTCCGGCCGGCCCGGTCGCCGGGGAGCCCGCCGGAGCCGCTGCCGGTACCGGTACCGGTACTGACGGCGGGTCCGACACCGATGTCGGTGCCGGAGCCGGAGCCGATGTCGGTGCCGGTGCCGGTGCCGACTCCGGTACGGACGCCGACGGCCCGGTGCCGCGCGTTCCTGACGAGATCTCGGCGACGGCCTCGACCAGGGCGTCCAGGTCCCCGTCGTCGGTGTAGACGTGCACCGAGGCGCGTACCACCTTCGCAAGGCCGCGCGGGTCCATGTCCCAGCGGCCGTGTTCGGCCGGTACCGCGTTCAGGTGGACCCGCCGCAGGGCCAGTCGCCGCTGCACCTCGCCCGCGTCGAGGCCGTCCACGACGAAGGTGACGATGGCGCCGCCCGCCGCGGGCGGATCGGTGACCCGTACACCGGGGAGCGAGGCCAGCCGCGCACGCAGTGTCGCCGCGAGAGCGGCCAGATGCGCGAAGACGGCGCCGGGTCCGAGCGCGTGCAGGTCGGCGAGGGCCGAGCCCAGGCCGAGACGCAGCGCGTGGGCGGCCTCCCACAGCTCGAACCGCTTGGCGTCCGGGGCCGGTTCCCAGCTCCGCTCGGACGTCCAGCGGGCCCCGCGCACATCCAGGGCCTGCGGGACGAGCGCGTCCAGAAGGGGGCGGCGCACGGCCAGCAGCCCGGTACCGCGCGGGGCGCGCAGGAACTTGCGGCCGGTGCCGATCAGCAGATCGCAGCCGAGCGCGGCCATGTCGACCGGCAGCTGGCCCAGCGACTGGGTGGCGTCGAGCAGGAACGGCACCCCGTGGGTGGCGGCCAGCGCGCCGATCCCGGCGGCCGGTTCGACCAGCCCGGAGGAGGTCGGCACGTGTGCCGCGGTGACCAGGGCGGCCGGGCCGGCACGCAGTGCCCGCTCCAGGGACTCCAGATCCGTCGCCCCGTCGGGGCCGTTGCGCAGCACCTCGACGCGGACGCCGGTGTCGCGCTCGGCGGCCAGCAGGTGCAGGGCGCTGCTGACGTAGCTGGAGCGGGCGGCCAGCACCCGGTCGCCGGGCCGCAGCCGGAGCGCCGAGACCACGCGCTGCCAGCCCGCGGTGGCGCTCTCGACCAGCGCGACCTCGTCGGCTTCGACCCCGAGCAGGGTCGCGGTGTGCGCGTAGACGGCGGCCAGGCCGTCCGCGGCGAACCTGGCGGCCTCGTAGCCGCCGTGCAGGCTCTCGGCGCGCAGGTGGGCGATGACCGCGTCGACCGTGTCGGTGGTCGGCAGGGCGGCCCCGGCGGCGTTGAAGTGGTGACCGGTGGCGCAGCCCGGGGTACGGGCCCGCTCGGCAGCCACGTCGAGGACCGCGGTGGGGATGGGCGAGGCGGCGGTCACGGGGGCGTTCACAGCGCGATCGTGATGCTCTTGAGCTCGGTGAGCCCGTCGACGGCCGCGTCGCCGAGGTCCCTGCCCAGACCGGACTGCTTGCTGCCCCCGAACGCCACGGCGGGGTCGAACTCGTTGTAGGTGTTCACCCACACGGTGCCCGCCTGAAGCGCCGCCGCCGCGCGGTGCGCGCGGCCGAGGTCGGTGGTCCACACGCCCGCCGCCAGCCCGTAGTCGCTGTCGTTGGCGAGCGCGATCGCCTCCTCCTCGGTGTCGAAGGGCAGGACGGCGGCGACCGGGCCGAAGATCTCCTCCCGGGCGATCCGCATGTCAGGCGTGACCTCCGTGAACACCGTGGGCCGCACGAACCAGCCGGGACCCGGCAGGGGTTCGCCGCCCACGGCGACCCGGGCGCCCTCGGCGCGGCCGAGTTCCAGGTAGCCGGTGACGCGATCGAACTGCTCCTGCGACACGAGCGGCCCGATGTTGATCCCGCCGGTCAGGCCGGGGCCGATCCTGAGGGCCTCCACGACCGGCAGCATCCGGTCGAGGAACTCCTCCAGCACCGGGCGCTGCACCAGCAGTCTGCTGCCCGCCGTGCACATCTGCCCCGAGTGCCCGAACACCGCACGGACGGCGGCCGGTACGGCGGCGTCCAGGTCGGCGTCGGCGAACACCATGTTGGCGGACTTGCCGCCCAGTTCGAGGGTGAGCCGTTTGACCGACGGGGCCGCCGCCGCCATGATCAGCCGCCCGACGTCGGTGGATCCCGTGAACGAGACCTTGGCGACCCCCGGGTGCGCGACCAGTTCCGCCCCGGTGAGACCGTCGCCGGTCAGCACGTTGACGACGCCCTCGGGCACGCCCGCCTCCAGGCACAGCGCGGCCAGCCGCAGCGCGGTCAGCGGGGTCTGCTCGGCGGGCTTGACCACCACCGTGCAACCCGCGGCCAGGGCCGGGGCGAGCTTCCAGGCAGCGATCATGAAGGGGAAGTTCCAGGGCAGCACGGCCGCCACCACGCCCACCGGTTCCCGCACGGTGTACACGTGCCGGCCGGGCCCGGCCGGGTGGACGGTGCCGGTCAGCCGGGTGGGTGTGCCCGCGAAGTGCCGGATCGCCTGGAGACCCAGCTCCACGTCACCGCGGGCCCGCTCGACGGCCTTGCCGTTGTCCAGGGTGTCCAGGACCGCCAGTGCCTCGGCGTCCCGCTCCACCAGGTCCGCGAGCCGTAGCAGCACGTCCCGGCGCCGCCGGGGCGGCAGGTTCCGCCAGCGCCCGTCGCGGTGCGCGGCCGACGCGGCGGACACCGCGGCGTCCACGTCCGCGTCGCCGGCGCCGACCACGCTGGTGAGCTGTTTCCCGGTGGCCGGGTCGAGGACCGCGATCCGCCGCGTCGAGACCCCCGTGGTCCACTCGCCGCCGATGAGCATGGGCTCGCACTCCGGCAGCCGGGGGAGGGTGATGCTGGGGTCCAAGGTGTTCTCCTCGTCGTTCGTACCGCGGCCCGGCCGTACTCCGCCCTGCCCCGCAGGGGACCGGGCGTCGGCTGGGGGGGATCGGCGGCTGTGGGGCGGTGGTCCGGGGCCGGGCGCGGCCGCCGGGCCGGTGTGCCGCGCTCGGTCAGGGGGTGGATGCGGGCTTCGGGCCGGTGCCGCGCCGGACCCGGTGGCGGGCGGGACTGCCGGATCGGCCGGGCCGCGCCGGGCTGTCCGGGTCAGGCAGGACTACCGGGTCGCTCGGGCCGCGCCGGACTGTCCGGGTCAGGCAGGACTACCGGGTCGCTCGGGGCGCGCCCGGCTGCCCGGGTCAGGCGGGGCCGCCGGGCCGGTGGACCGCGCTGGGCCACGGTTCGCGTACCGCCGCCGAAACCGCGCGGGCGGTGGTGAGCACACAGCGGTCGAATTCCGCGCGCCCGTGCGCCGCGTTCGCTTCGGTCACGTCCCTCCCCCACACCCCGGTCTCGCTGACCTGGTCCATGCGGTAGTCCCAGAAGGAGTCGACGTCGACGTGCGAGGTGGCCCGCTCCATCCGCACGAGGTCGGGTGCGAGGTGCAGCATCACCGACGTCTCGAAGAAGTTGGCGTGCATCAGCGCGCGGCCGTAGGTGACATGGCCGTCGACCTCGGGCCCCGGGTACATGGTCACGTACCCCAACGCCCGTACCCGGGCGTCGCGATGACGTACCCTCAGCTTCTCCGCGGACACGTCGAGCGCGCCGTTGTTCCAGATGTGGCCGTTCAGCAGGACGAACTGCCGTACCCCGCTGTCGTACAGCGAGTCGATCACGTCCTCCACGACGGCGATCAGGGTCTCGGGGCGCAGCGCCACCGTCCCGGCGAAGCCGCCGTGCGAGGCGGACACCCCGAAGCTCAGCGGGGGCAGCACCGGTACTCCCGTCAGCGCGGAGACGCCCAGGGAGACCGCCTCGCAGATCAGGGTGTCCACGGCGAGCGGCAGATGCGGGCCGTGCTGTTCGGTGGCACCGACCGGGACGATGACCGCGTCCCGTCCGGTGACCGCGGTCTGGGCCTCCGGCCAGGTCAGTTCCTCCCACGGCAACGGCGCTCCGGTGCCGCCGAGTTGGGTGGCGAGCGCGGGTACGTCGAGTCCGGTGGGCACGCGCAGGCCGTGCGGCCCGGTGATGACGGACGACATGACTCTCCTTTCCTCACAGGGGCTTGGGGACGGTCACCACCGGCGCCGGCTCTTCTCCGGCAGCAGGTCGAGGGCGCGCACCGGGACGGGCCGGTCGTCGTCGACGGTCGTGATCCACACGACGGTGTCCGGGCCGTAGTCGCTGATGAGTTCGCGGCACACCCCGCACGGCGCGATGATCCGGAACCGTCCCGCGGGTTTGATCTGCACCGACACCACGGACGTGACCGCGAGCGGCGCACCGGGGGCGAGCGCACCCCGTGCGGTGCCCAGGGCGACGCCCTCCGCGCAGACGGAACTGCGCCGGCAGGAGCCCTCGACATGGACGCCGGTGTGGATCCGGCCGTCCGCAGTGCGCAGCGCGGTGGCCACCTCGTGCCGGTCCCGCTGCCACACGCGCTCCAGCAACGCCTGTGCCACGCCGAGGAGTTCGGCGTCCTCGGCGCTCATCTCCGGCGGGACGGCGACGGAGGCGGCGCTCATGCTTCCAGCCCCAGCAGGCGGGCCATGTTGCCGCCCTCGATCAGCGCCCGGTCCTTCTCGTCCTCGACCGCTTTGGCGATCTTCATGCGCTCCAGGTCGAAGTCGGAGCCGGGCCACTCGCTGCCCATCAGGATCTGCCGGGGCCCGAGTCGCGCGTACGCCCGCTTCACGTCGCTCATCAGCGTCGCGGACGTCTCCAGGTAGACGTGCGGCTGCCGTTCGGCGACGATGATGGCTTCGGGTACGTTCCACACGGCGCCCATGTGCGCGATGATCGTCGGCACCGCAGGGTGGTCGCGGGCGATCTCCTCGATGGCGAGCGGCGCGCAGAAGGCATCGTCCAATGCGTTGACCAGCACCATCAGTCCGCGCCTGGCGCAGGCCTCGAACACCGGGTCGAGGAGTCCGTGGTCGGCGACGTGGTAGCCGTGCAGGCTCGGGTGCAGTTTCAGGCCGGCCAGGCCGGCGTCGGCGATCCGGTCGATCTCCTCGATCGCGTCGTCCGCCTGCGGCAGCACCTGGCCGAAGCCGAAGAACCGGTCCGGGTGGGCGGCCACCAGCGAGGCGATGAAGTCGTTCTCGATGCGCTGGGCGAGGGAGCACACCATCGCCATGTCCACTCCGGCGGCGTCCATCCGGTCGAGGATCCGGCGGGGCTCGAAGGGCTTGTACGGCGGGGGTGCCTCGCCCTTGCGGGCGCCGGTGAGGTAGTCGGAACGGCCGCGCACGTCCTGGGTGGTGTTGTAGGCGTCGATGATCAATGCGGCTCCTCGGTGGCGGTGTCGGTCGCGGTCGCGGTGTCGAGCGGCAGGTGGCAGCGCACGCTGCGGCCGGGCGCGATCTCGCGCAGCTCCGGGTGGGCGGTGCGGCACAGCTCGGTGGCGAGGGGGCAGCGGGTGCGGAACAGGCACCCCTTGGGCGGATCGGCCGGGTCGGGCAACTCGCCCTGCAACGGCTGCCGTTCGCGTGGCGGCCCGGGCCGCAGCTCGGGCACGCTGGCCAGCAGGGCACTGCTGTAGGGGTGTGCGGGGCCGGCGAAGAAGGTGTCCCGGGAGGCGATCTCGATGATCTCCCCGAGGTACATCACGGCGACCCGGTCGGCGATGTGCCGTACGACGCCGAGGTCGTGGGAGATGAACAGCATCGTCAGGCCGCGGTCGCGCACCAGGTCCGAGAGCAGGTTCAGCACCTGGGCCTGGATCGACACGTCCAGTGCGGAGACCGCCTCGTCCGCGACCACGAACCGCGGCGAGGAGGCGAGGGCCCGTGCGATGCCGATGCGCTGCCGCTGGCCGCCGGAGAACTCGTGCGGCCTGCGGTCGCCCGCGTCGGCTCCGAGCCCGACAAGGTCGAGGAGTCCGGCCACGGCGCGCTGTGCCTCGGCGCGGCTCGCGCCCCGGGAGCGGAGCAGGGGTTCGGCGACGATGTCGGCGACCGTGCGCCGCGGGTTGAGCGAGCCGAAGGGGTCCTGGAACACCATCTGGAGCTCGGCCCTGGTCCGCTTCAGGCGCCGACCCCGCAGCCGGGTCAGGTCGGTGCCCTGGAAGTCGATCCGGCCCGCGGACGGCTCCACGACCCGCAGCAGCGCCCGCCCGAGCGTGGACTTTCCGCACCCCGACTCGCCGACCAGGCCCAGCGTCTCGCCCGGAGCGATGTCCAGGTCGACGTCCCGCAGCGCCCGCACCCGGCCGCCCGCGCGGCCGGGGTACTCCACCCGCAGTCCGCGCGCGCTCAGCATCACCTCGCTCATCCGCCCGCTCCCGCCGACCGGGCCCGCACCCGGGCCTCCTGCGGCAGCACGCAGGCGTCCAGGTGAGCGATGCCGCCATGACGCCGCCGGAGTTCGGGGCGTTCCGCGCAGCCGCTGCCGGCGAAGGCGCACCGGGGCCCGAAGCCACAGCCCGGGGGCCGTTCCACCCCGCTCGGCGGGCTGCCCGGGATCGCCGGCAGCCGTTCGGGAACCGGCCCGTCCAGGGGCGGCACCGAGCCGAGCAGTCCCATGGTGTACGGGTGCTGGGGGTCGAACAGCACCTGGTCGCGGGTGCCCTGCTCCACGATCCGGCCCGCGTACATCACCGCCACCCGGTCGGCGACCTCCGCGACCACGCCGAGGTCGTGGGTGATCAGCAGCACGGACGTGCCGTGCTCGCGCTGCGTCCGCTTCAGCAGCGCCAGCACCTGCGCCTGGATGGTCACGTCCAGCGCGGTGGTCGGCTCGTCGGCGATCAGCACCGCCGGGTCGTTGGCCAGCCCCATCGCGATCATCACGCGCTGGCGCATGCCGCCGGAGAGCTGGTGCGGGTAGGCGCGCGCGGCCCGTGCCGGGCCCGCGATCCCGACCTCGCCGAGCAGTTCAACCGCTCGGCTCGCGGCGGTGGCGCGTGGTACGTCGGCGTGGGCCCGGATGGTCTCCGCGACCTGGGCGCCCGCCCGGTGCAGCGGGTTGAGTGCGGCGAGCGCGTCCTGGAAGACGACCGCCACGTCCTTGCCGCGCACCCGGCGCAGCTCCCGCTCGGAGGCCCCCACCAGTTCCCGGTCCCGGAAGGACACCGATCCGGTGATGTGGGTGCGGGGGCCGCGGTTGAGGCCGACCAGGCTCATCGACAACGCGGACTTGCCCGACCCCGACTCGCCGACCAGCGCGAGGATCTCGCCCTTGCGCAGGGTGAGATCCACCCCGTCCACGGCGGGCAGCCGGCCCGCCGGGACGTCGAACCGCACGCGCAGGTCGCGTACCCGGAGTACCGCCTCGGGCGCGGTCATCCGGCACCGCCCACGGCCAGCGCGGCCCGGTGGATCAGCTCGGCGACCCGCTCGGGCCACACCAGCGTGGTGTAGTGGCTGCCCGGCACGTGCTCGACGGTGGCCTTCATCCGTTCGGCCATGAAGTTCTGGATCTCCGGGCGCAGGGTGCGGTCGTCGTCGGCGACCAGGTACCAGCTGGGCAGTGAGCGCCAGGCCGGGACCCCGGTCGGCTGGGTGAAGATCAGGTTCTCGGCCTTCCGTCCCTCGGCCTCCACCACCGCCCGCTGCCCGGCGGACAGGTCCGGGCCGATCTCCGCCCAGAACTCGGGTCCGGGCTCGGACTTCCACTCGCCGTTCGGGCCGCGCCGCATGTACTTGGAGATCTCCGCGGGCTCGTAGCGCTCCACGATCCCGTTGACGGTCTCGCCCTCGTCCGGCCCGAACGCGGCGATGTACACCAGACCGCCGACCCGTGGATCGCGCCCCACGTTGGTGATGACGGCGCCGCCGTAGGAGTGGCCCGCGAGCAGCACCGGGCCGTCCGTCTCCGCCAGTGCCGCGGAGGTCTCGGCGATGTCGTCCGCCAGGGAGGTCATCGGATTGGTGACCGTGAACAGCCGGTGCCCGCGGGCGGTGAGCAGTGGCCGCACCGCCGACCACGTGGTGGGCCGGCCGCCGGCACCGTGGACCAGCACGATGTCCATCAGGATCATCCTTTGCGCAGACGCGGGTCGAGGACCGTGTACAGCAGGTCGACCGCGTGGTTGACGAGGGTGAACAGCAGGGCGATCGCGAGCGCCGCGCCCTGCACGACCGGGTAGTCGCGCTGGAGCACTCCCTGCACCAGCAGGCGCCCGACACCCGGGTAGGAGAAGACGGTCTCGGTGACCACGGATCCGCCCAGCAGGGAGCCGAACTGGAGCCCCAGGACGGTGACGACCGGCAGCCAGGCGTTGCGCAGGACGTGCCGGCGCACCACCGCGCCCTCGCCGAGGCCCTTCATCCGGGCGGTGCGCACGAAGTCGTCGCCGAGCACCTCCAGGACGGAGGCGCGCACGATCCGGGTGATGAAGCCGGCCATCGACAGCGCGAGCGTCACGGCGGGCAGGATCAGGTGCTGGACCCACGGCCACACCAGCTCGGGCCGGTCCTGGAGGATCGCGTCCAGCAGGACGAAGCCGGTGGTCGGGGTGTAGTCGAGGGTGCTGGGCAGCCGTCCCAGCACCGGCAGCCAGCGCAGCCAGACACCGAACACCACGATGGACAGCACGCCGAGCGCGAACCAGGGCAGCGAGAAGCTGACAGTGGCGACGGCCCGCGTCGAGGTGTCGATCCAGCTTCCCCTGCGCAGCGCCGCGACGACCCCCGTGACCACGCCGAGGAGCACCGCGACCGCCATCGCCGCGAGAGTGAGTTCCACGGTCGCGGGCAGCGCGTCGCCGAGCAGTCCCAGGACGCTGTTGGAGCCGAAGAACGAGCTGCCCAGGCGCAGATGGACCAGGTCGTCGAGGTAGTGCCCGTACTGCGTGAGCAGCGGCTGGTCCAGCCCCAGGGCCTTGGTGACGCGTTCCTCGTTGGCGCTGAACTGCTCGGCGGAGGCCGTGTTGCCGCCCCCGGCGAGGGAGGTTGCCGGGGAGCCCGGCAACAGGCGTATCGCCACGAACACCAGGGAGGCCAGCGCGAAGAGCACGACGGGGATCACGGCGAGCCGGCGCAGGAACACGGCGGTGGTGCCGGACAGCCAGGAGGGCCTGGGGATCCGGGTCAACCGGGCCCGTACCAGGGCGCCCGCGCTCATGCCGTCCCCCTCGGATCGAGGGCGTCGCGCAGATCGTCGCCGACGAAGTTGCAGGCCACGACGAACAGCAGGGTGAGCGCCGCCGGCAGCACCACCAGCCGGGGAGCGGTGAACAGGAACTCCTGGCCGGCCTGCACCATGTACCCCCAGTCCGGCTGCGGCGGCTGGATCCCCAGGCCCAGGTAGGACAGGCCCGCGGCGAATCCGGCGGCGACCGACAGCGTCATGACGACCTGGGCGAGCAGCGGACCGCCGATGTTCGGCAGCACCTCGCGGACCATGATGCGCGGCGCGCTCGTGCCGCCGAGGCGGCAGGCGACGACGTAGTCCTTGGCTGCCTCGCGCGCCGTCAGGGCACGGGCCAGCCGGGCCAGTCCGGGCGCGAGGGAGATCCCGATGCCGAGGACCAGACTGACCGTGCCCGGTCCGGCGGCCGCCACCAGCAGGATCACCAGCAGGATGGACGGGAAGGCGAGCGCCAGGTCGACCAGGCGCATCAGCACCAGCTCCACCGGGCCGCCCGCGTACCCGGCGACCAGCCCGACCAGCGTCCCGAGGCCGGCCGCGAGCGCGGTGGCCGCGAAGGACACCAGCAGCAGCGGCCGGGCACCGTGCACCAGCCGGGACAGCTCGTCCCGGCCCAGGTCGTCGGTGCCCAGCGGATGCCCCGGGGAACCGGGCGCGAGCAGGGCCGAGGAGGTCTGCCGCAGGGGATCGGCCTGGACGAGCAGCGGCCCGAGCAGGGCGGCCAGTACCAGGACGGTGAGGAGCAGCCAGGACAGCAGTGCGGGCCAGGAGCGCGCCAGGGTACGGCGGCGCAGCGCGCGCAGGAGCCGTCGGCGGACCGTGCCGGGCGGCGGCGCCGGCGGCGGGGCGGCCGGCGACGGGGCCGTGGGCACGGCCGCCGCCACTGCGGCGGCCGCCGCGGCCCCGGTCTCAGACACTGGCCTTCTCCATGTAACAGCGGTGGTTGGCCAGTGCGTCGGTGTTCATGCCCTTCACGCCCGAGCCGCTGACGACCAGGTTGCTGAAGCAGGCCAGCATCGACAGGACCATGTACTCCTCGGCCCATCTGCGCTGGATCTTCGTGTAGGCGGCGGTGCGCTTCCTGGTGTCGGTGAGGTTCTTGGCGGTGTAGAGGTCGTCGGCGAGGGAGGCGGCGTCCTTCAGGGTGTCCATGCCGGAGATCTTGGAGCCGTAGATGCCGGTGGGGCTCGCCATCGCGCCGACCATGTCGTCGGGGTCGGGGACGTAGGTGTTGCGCTCCCAGATCATCAGGTCGTGGTAGTCGTCGCTCCCGTCGAGGAGCCGGCCGAAGTAGGTGGCCGGATCCACGGAGGTGGTGGCGACCTTGAAGCCGACGTCGGTGAGGTTCTGGGCGATGATCTGGGCGGCCTTGGGGTGCCAGGAGTCGCTGGCCGCCATGAGCCGGATGGTGCGCCCCTTCGCCCCGGCCTCCTCGACCAGCCGCCTGGCCTGCGCGGTGTCCTGGGTGCTGAGGTCGGCGAGCGCGGTGTCGTAACCGCTCTGGGCCGGCGGGATGGCATAGCCGCTGGGCTCGGCGCCGATGCCGTAGAACGCCTGCTGGAGGATGGCCTTGCGGTTGATGGCCAGGTTGATGGCCTTGCGCACCTTCAGCTCGGGGATCCGGCGGGCGTCGATCATCATGATGGCGTCGGCGTTGTGCGGGGTGTCGTACACCTTCACCGCGCTGTCCTTGCGCAGTTGCGAGACGGCGGAGTACGGGGCGAACTGGGTCGCGGAGACATCGCCGCTGAGCAGCGAGCTGACGATGGTGGACGGGTCCTGGACCTGGCGCAGCACCAGCCGGTCGATGGGCGGCTTGCCCAGCCGGAAGCCGTCGAACGCCTTGAGGGTGATCGACTGACCGGAGACGGCGGAGTCGAGGACGAACGGTCCGGTGCCCACGAGGTGCTTGCCGATGTCCGCGCCGTACTTGTCCAGCGCCGCCTTCGAGATGATCCGGCCGCCGATGTCGGAGAGCTTGCCGAGCACGGTCCGGTCGGGCTTCTTGAGGACCATCTTGACGGTCATGTCGTCGGGCGCGGTGAGCGAGGCGACGTTGGCACCCATGCTCGCCAGCGGCCGGGTCGCCCCCTTGGGAAGCGTCTTGTCGTCGGGGTCGAACTGGCGGCCGAGGCTGGCGAGTACGTCGGCGGAGGTGAGCGTGGTGCCGTCGTGGAACCTGATGCCCTTGCGCAAGGTGAATGTATAGGTCATCTTGTCATCGGACACGGTCCACTTCTCCGCCAGATCCGGTGTGGGCTCGTTGGTCTCGAAGGAGATGAACGTCAGGCCGCGGCAGATGCAGTCCACGGCCATCCAGTCGCCCAAAGACGTGTAGAAGGCCGGGTCGTTGACGGCGCTGGTGGCGTCGATGGCCAGGGTGAGCGTGCCTCCCCTGCCGCTGCCGGCCGCGTCGCCGGCGGCGGCACCGCAGGCGGTGAGCAGGGCGGGCAGCCCGAACCCGACGCCCACTCCGAGCAGGCTCGCCCCCCGGAGCATCGTCCGGCGCGAGACGTGCTGCGAGTTGATCGCCGAGTCCGGCGTGGAGGTGGTCGAGGGCGATCCAGATGTGTGGTCCGGCATGGGGCCTCCTCGGGCGCCGATCCTGAGAATGGATGAAATCTGCTCGCGATTGGATCCAAAAACATGATCTGTGGCTCCCGATTCCCTCTTGTGTCCCATGCGTTAAAGGCGTGTGAAACGGGCCCGGGGGGACACCGGCCCGCGGTCAGGCGGGCGCCGTCACCTGGCCTGGGCGAGCCGGACCGCGTCGGGGCCGGCCGGGAAGCGGAGCTGGCCGGTGGTGTCGTGGACGGCTCGCCACACGGTCTCGGCGACGTCGCTCTCCTGGGTGAACAGGTCCTGGCCCGTGAACTCGGCCATGGTCTTCTCCGCCCAGCTCGCGTACGGCGCCGGGACCAGCTGGTCGAGCGGGGTGCCGTTGGTCGCCCTGGCAGCGAAGTTCGTCGTCAGGCAGGCACCCGGCTCGACGGTCTTGGCGTACACGCCGAACGGCGCGAGTTCCAGCGCGAGGGACGCGGTGAACCCCTCGACGGCCATCTTGCTCGCCTTGTAGACGGCCGAGAGCGGCATGTGCCCGAGCACCACGCTGGAGGTCACGTTGACGATCACGCCGCTGCCGCGCTCACGGAAGAGGGGCAGGACCGCCTGGGTCGTCGCCATCACACCGAAGGTGTTGGTCTCGAAGACCTCCCGGACGCGGGCCATCGGGGTGCCCTCGAACACGCTGATGGAGGGCACGCCCGCGTTGTTGACCAGAGCGTCGACCGGGCCGGCCGCGTCCAGCGCGGCGGCGATGCTCTGCGGGTCGGTGACGTCGAGCGCGACCACCCGCAGCCGGTCCGAGACGGGCAGCACGTCCGGGCGGGGGGTGCGCATCGTGGCGACGACGTTCCACCCCTGCGCGTGGAAGTGGAGGGCGGTGCGGCGTCCGTAGCCGGACGAGGTGCCGGTGATGAGTACGGTCTTCATGGTGCGGTCCTCACGACGAGAAGGGATCCGCGACCGAACAGGCACATTCCTGCTCCACCGCGGAATCGGTAATCCCATTGAACCGCCCTGACCTGCGCAGACAGTAGAACTATCCTCGCTCCCTCCTGCACGATCCTCTACAGCCTTTGAGCCCGTTCAGAGGACAGCGCTCGCCGGCGCCTGGGGAGTGCCGCGCAGCAGGGCGGCGTCCCGGCTCGGGGGCACGCCGAACTGGCGGCGGTACTCCCTGCTGAACTGCGAGGCGTTGTCGTAGCCGACACGCCGACCGACCCCGGTGACGTCGCCGGGGTGGGTGGCCAGCAGCAGCCGGGCCTCCTGGAGCCGGATCTGCTTCTGGAACTGGATGGGGCTCATCGCCGTCACCGCCTGGAAGTTGCGGTAGAAGGCGGAGACGCTCATACCGGACATGCGCGCCACGTCCTCGACACGGAAGGCCTGCGCGTAGTGCTCCCGGATCCAGCGCACGGCCCTGGAGACATGGCTGAGGCCGCTGTCGGCCAGGCCGAGTTCGCGTACCGTCGCTCCCTGCTCGCCGGTGATCAGCCGCCACAGGATCTCGCGTTTGACCAGCGGCGCGAGCACGGACCGGTCGCGCGGCTCGTCGAGCAGCCGCAGCAGCCGGACCACCGCGTCGAGCAGTGCGGCCGGAGCGTCGCTGACGGCGATCCCGGACGGCACGCCGCCACCGGCCCGCGGAAGATCGCCGGGGCCTGCCTGCAGCAGCAGTTCGGCGACGGAGGACGGCTCCAGGGTGAGACCGAACCCCAGGGCCGGGCACTCGGGACCGATCCGGGTGAACTGCCCCGTGACCGGCAGGTCGACGGAGGCGACCAGGTACTGCCCCGCGCCGTACTCGTAGACCCGGTCGCCCAGGGCGAGACGTTTGGCGCCCTGGGCGATGACCGCGAGCACGGTTCCGGTCATGGAGGGCGCCGGCGGGTCCGGCCGGTCGATCTTCGAGATGAGGACGCCGTCGATGGCGGTGGTCCAGTCGGGCCGGGCGTGCCGGTCCAGCAGGCTGCGGAACTCGTCGAGGAGCATGCCCCCATTGCACCACCCCCCTGCCGATCGCTCCCGTGGCCGCGAGGATCGTGCAAGTGCGAGCGACTATCGCTCTAACGTTTGCGCAGGTCAGGCGGCTTAAATGGAATCACCGCACTCCCCCATTCGAAAGAGGACGCCATGATTGCCTCCTATGGCTTCAACGCCACCCTGACCGCCGCGCCCGGAAAGGGCGCCGACCTGCTCGCCCTGCTGCTGAGCGGCCTGGACGAGGGCAGCCCCGGCGCGAGCGAACACTGCGTCGTCTACCTCGTCTCCCGCTCCGCGTCCGACCCGGACGTCGTCCACGTCACCGAGGGGTGGACCAGCGAGGAGGACCATCACCGGATCTTCGCCGGCGAAGCCGCTCAGGCCATCGTGGCGCGGATCGGCGGTCTGCTGGCCAAGGAGGCCGAGTACACCGACTACGTCCCGGTCCGCGGCAGGGCCGCGTTCTGAACCCCTCGCCCCGTGCCCCCGTCGCTCCCATCGCCCCGCGTCACCCGGAGAAAGGCCCGACCATGACCGCCGCCCGCCCCGCCCTCGACACCGAGCTGAGCGAACTGCTCGCCGGTATGCCCCTCATGTCCCGGCTCACCCCGGAGCTCCTCGCCCAGCTGCGGCTGCTCCCCACCACGCCCGTCGACGATCTCCTCGCGCACCGCCGGGCCGACCGGCGGGAGGTCACCGTCCCGGCCGAGGACGGTGCCGAGATCCGCCTCTCGGTGTTCGGCCCCGCGCACACCGACCCCGCCGCCGACGCCCCGGCCCCCTGCGTCTACTGGATCCACGGCGGCGGGATGGTCATGGGCGACCGCTTCTCACAGATCGACATCCCACTGGAGTGGCTCGACGAGCTCGGCACGGTCGTGGTCTCCGTCGACTACCGGCTCGCGCCGGAGGCGACCGGCACCACGCTCGTCGACGACTGCTACCAGGGCCTGCTCTGGACCGTCGAGCACGCCGCCGAACTGGGCATCGACCCGGCCCGGATCATCGTCGCCGGTCCCAGCGCGGGCGGCGGTCTCGCCGCCGGCCTCACCCTGCTGGCACGCGACCTGGGCACCCCGTCGATCGCCGCGCAGGTGCTGATCTGCCCCATGCTCGACCACCGCAACAACACTGTCTCCAGCCGCCAGTACACCGGCGTACCCGGGGTCTGGACCGGCGAGATGAACGCCTTCGGCTGGCAGGCGGTCCTCGGCGGCCTCGGCGGCGACGAGGTGCCCGCCCATGTCTCACCCGCACTGGCCGACGACCTCTCCGGTCTGCCCGCCACCTATATCGACACCGGCTCCGCCGAGGTCTTCCGCGACGAGGACACCGAGTACGCCACCCGCATCTGGGCGGCCGGCGGGCAGGCCGAACTGCACGTCTGGGCCGGCGGCTTCCACGGCTTCGACGCCCTCTACCCGCAGGCCCGCATCTCGGCCACGGCCCGCCGCACCCGCACCGACTGGCTGGCACGGCACCTGTCGGCGCACCGCGCCGATGATGCCGAGTAGGTCCTGCCGACACAGCGGGGGGGTGACAGGCCGAGCCGGACAGAAGGTACGCGGCAGCCTCGGCACCCGCCCCGGCACCGACGGGAGCGTCAGGCCGGGGCGTCCCACAGGACGTGCAGGGCGTCCGGCTTGCGGAAGACCAGACCGTACGGGGTGGCAGGGCGCTGCGGGTCGGGGCGGAGGCCGGGGAGGCGTTCGAGCAGGCGCTGGAGGGCGATGCGGGTCTCCAGACGGGCGAGGTGGGCGGCGAGGCAGTGGTGCGGGCCGTGGGCGAAGGCCAGTTGCAGGCGGGCCTCGGCGCGGCGGACGTCGAAACGGTCCGGGTCGGTGAAGACGGCCGGGTCGCGGTTGGCGCCCGTCAGGGAGACGCTGACGAGGTCGCCGCCGCGGATGGTGGCCGGGCCGAGGACGGTGTCGCGGGTGGCGTAGCGGTCCACCACCGCCGCGCCGGGCTCCAGGCGCAGGGACTCCTCGACGGCGCCGTCCAGCAGGCCGGAGTCGGCCTGCACGAGGGCGAGTTGGCCGGGGTTCTCAAGCAGGTGGAGCAGCGCGTTGGTGATCATCGCCTCGGTCGTCTCGATGCCGCCGAACATCAGGACCGCCGCGTTGGAGGCGACTTCGGGCAGTTCCAGTTGGTCCGCGGCCGAGACGAGGAGCGAGGAGGCGTGCCGATCGGTCACGGTGGCCTCGACGGCGGCCCGCAGCTGTGCGTACGCGGCGGTTCCCGCCGGGCCCGCCGCCAGGCCCGCGGTGATGTCCGAGACCGACCGGACGATGGCGTCGTACCAGGACAGCACGGTGTCGGTGGTGGCCCCGACCAGTCCGAGAGCCTCGGTCACGACGGCCACCGCGAGCGGTCCGGCGAAGGAGCGGCGCAGTTCGGCTGCGCCCGCCGGTTCCAGGGCGGTGAGGAGGCGGTCGGTCTCCTGTTCTATGAACGCGGCGAAGCCGTCGTGCACCCTTCGGGGCCGGAAGGGAGCCGCGAAGGGCTCCCGGTGGCGGGCGTGCTCGGCGCCGTCCAGCGACAGCATGCTCGGCCCGACGACCTGGGCGGTGCTGAAGCGGGGGTCGTCGACGGTGAAGGTGGTGGCGTCCCGCATCACGTCGAGCGCGAGATCGCGGCGCGTGACCAGCCAGCCGTTCAGCTCGGGCAGCCACGACACCGGCTCGTGGGCACGCAGCAGCGCGAGACGCGGGTGCGGATCCCGGGCGAGTTCGGCGAGCGTGGTCGAGGCGCCGAGGGGGAAGGACACGGCGGTGCTCATCACGCCGTCCGGCCGGGAGCAGGGAATCGGTTCACGCGTCATCGTAACCACGGCGGACATGGGTTCCTGGGGGCAGGTCCGCTCGGGGATGACGGAGGCGGATCACTCCGCTTCGACCGTCGTGGTGACCCGGGTGAGCGCGGGTCGGCACGGTACCGAGCCGAACCCGAAGCGGACGGGGGGTTCGACCGGTGCGAGCGTGCCCAGGTCCTCCTCGCCGTAGGTACCGGACAGTTCACGGATCGCGAGCAGGTCCCGCGCGCCGTACCACTCCCTGCGGCCTCCGCCCGCGCTGCCCCGGGTCCGTACCCCGGGCAGCAGCACGCGGGCGACGCCGTCCGTGACGGCGCACCAGGCCGGGCGGCGGGCGAGCGGTCCCGGGACGGCGTGCAGCAGACGGCCGAGGGGCGTGCGGCGGCCGGTGGTGAAGTGCAGGCGGAGCAGGCCTGCCGTGACGGTCCAGGTGTCCGCGACGACGGCGACGTCGACCGGTACGACGCGCACGGTGTCGAAGTGGTAGGTGCCGCTCACGAATTCCGCCGTCCGCCGGGTCGGGGCGAGCAGCAGCCGTTCTCCGTCGCTTCGTTCCAGCATCACGTCGCTGAACGGTCCGAACGGCGAGCGGAGCCAGTGGCCCAGTACGACGCGGGTGCCGGAGGTGGTGCCGAGGCCCGCGATCCAGCCGTCGAAGCGCAGCCGGGGACGCCGGGCGCCCGGCCGGAACAGCTGCCTCATACGTCCGCCGCCTGTCCCTCGTCGTCCCGGTGGAGGCGGCACACGGCCGGACCTCGGTGGTGGTGGTCGGGACAGTGTGACCGCACAGGGTGCGCGCACGCGAAGCCGCCGCGCCGGGTGGCCGTCAGGCCACGAGACCCGCGATGTGGGCGGTGACGGTGTCGAGGATGTCGTTCCAGGCCGACTCGTCGCCCAGGACGAGGTAGTTGAGGGTGAGGCCGTCGGTCACGGCGGCGAGATAGCGGGCCAGGACGGAGACGGGGACGCGGAGTCGCAGGTCGCTGCTGCCGCGCAGGTGCTCGATCAGCTCGGTGTAGGCGGTGCCGTACAGCTCGTACTGCCGGCGGGCCAGGTGCTCGAAACCCGGCTCGCGCAGGGCGTACTGGGTCAGTTCGTAGGTGAGCATGTGCTCGTCGGGGCGGTCGCGGACGTGGGCCCAGTACGCCGCGAAGCCGGCCCGGACGGTCTCCTCCAGCGTGGCCCTGGGCCGCAGTGCTTCCCGCACGACGGTCACCGAGTGGTCGGTGAGGGTGGTGATGACGGACTCGATCAGGGCCTGCTTGGAGTCGAAGCAGTAGTGGAAGACGCTCAGCGACACGCCCGCCTCGGCGGCGATGGCCCTGGTCGTCGCCTTGGCGACGCCGTCCCGGGCCATCGTCCTGATGGCCGCTTCCGTCAGCTGTTCGCGCCGCTGTGCCGACGGCATGCGTGCCATCCGTGAACCTCCGCCTCAGGCGCTGTGGACCCCGACCTCGTAGAGCGAGTATCCCCAGTCGGTGCCGCGGTCGAGTCCGTGGACCCGGACGTAGCGGGCCGGGGTTCCGGTGAAGCGGGCCGTGTCCAGGCCGCCGTCGCCGCTCGTGGTGGCCCAGGCGGTCTGCCAGGTGGTGCCGTCGGTGGAGAGTTCGATGCGGTACGACTTGCCGTACGCGCGCTCCCAGTCGAGCGTCACCCGGGAGACCAGGTGGGTGGAGCCGAGGTCGACCTGCCACCACTGGTCGTCGCTCCAGTCGCTGGCCCAGCGGGTGGTGTCGTCGCCGTCGACGGCGCGGCCCGGCTGGTAGCTGGTGAACGGGTTCGACTCGGACGAACTGGCCGTGGCCGGCTGCCCCTTGGCCAGGTTGACCGAGGCCTGGTGCTGTTCGGTGGCTCCCCAGGTGTCGAGGTAGGACTCGGCACCGCGGAACAGGTCGTTCACCACACTCTGACCGCCGACCTGCCGGATGTCCTCGATCCAGTCGGGGATCATGCCGACGTGGGCCGCGCCGTCGGTGTTGATGTCGAAGGTGCGCTCGCCGGAGGTCTGCCTGTCGATGACGGACCCGCCGTCGACGCTCTTGAAGGGGTACGTCACCTTGTTCGCGGCGTCCGCGCCGCGCGGGGCGGGATGGTCGCCGATGCCGTTGAAGTCGGTGCCGTAGCCGTAGCCCACGCCGTACTTGTCGCGCAGCGCCTTGGTCCGGGCGGCTTCCGCGACGAAGCCCTCGGATCCGTGCATGTACTGGGCGACGAAGCCGCCGAGGGAGTAGACCCGCTCGGTCCAGTCGAGGTCCATCCAGCTGTGCGAGGAGATCACGCCGGGGTAGGACGCCGACTCCAGGATGTCGAGGGCCTGTCCGACGGCCTTGACGCCCATGTGGTCGATCTCCAGCATCATCTTGCGCTTCATCATGCCGCGCACCGCGTACTCGCCGAGTTCGGTGAGGCCGCGCTTGTTGCACTGGGCGTCCGAGTCGTACGCGGGGACGGCCACGCCCGCCGGCAGGTCGGACTCGGCCGCCGAGGAGGCGCTCCCGATGGGGTTGTCGTGCTGCGGGCCGGTGCACTTCTCGGTCTGCCAGAAGGTGCCGGTGGACAGGAACTGGCCGACGTTGATGGCCGTTCCGAGGCCGCCGGAGTCGAACCGGACACCGCACAGGGCGTTGTCGAACTTGTGGCAGAGGAACATCGAGCGGACGCCGAGGGCGTAGAGCTCGTCGAGTCCCTTGTCGATGTCCTGCTTGCTGCACTGCGGGATGTCCAGGATCTGCTTGCATCCGAAGGGTTCGGAGGTCTCGACCCCGAGGACGACGGCGAGCTTGCCCTCCTCGATGACCTGCCGTGCCTGCGCGCTGTCGGTGACGATCCGGAACCAGCCCTTGCCGGTGCCGCCGTACATCTTGTCGATGTACGCCTGGAGCGCGTAGGTCATCTTCGCCTGCAGCCGGATCGACGTCATCTCGTCACAACTGCGGTCCTTGAAGGGGTAGATGGAGCAGATCATGCCGTTGGTGACGAGGTCGTTGACGAGCACGCGCTGTCCGCCGCGCCAGGCCCGCTCCACCCAGGCGTAGTAGTCGGCCTGGTGGGTCATCGAGTCGTACGCGGGCCAGTCCTTGAAGGTCGGCCAGCCGACGGGGTCGTGCTTGCCGTCGCCGCCGTGGGTGATGTAGTCGAAGAGGGCAAGGGTGCCGTCGGGGTAGTGCTCGGGGCAGTCCTTCAGGGCGTCGGCGACACCGGCCTCGGAGAAGACCTTGCCGCAGATCAGCCGGCCGCCGAAGGCCTCGTTGCCGAACAGGTGGTTGTGCGCGTCGACGAACCCCTGTACTTCGCCCGCCGAGTTGGTGCCGGTGAACGGCTCGCCGGTGACGTCGATCTGGACGTCCGGGGCGGGTCGGGCGGTCGGGTCCCACCAGTTGTTGCCGGCCGCGGAACTCGGCGTGGGCCCGAGGGCCATGGTCAGTACCAGGAGCAGCAGCGACAGCATGGTGACGTGCCTGCGTCTGCGGTACGAGCGTCGAGTCGGCGTCACGGTCCACGTCCCTCGGTCGGCGGGAGGGCGCGGTTGACGAAGCCATGGGATTGTCATGAACCGCGCAATACCTGGGACGAGGATCGGGCCGCGCACCCACCGAGTCAAGTGTCCGGGACGCTTGACCTGGAGTACCCGATCTTGGTGAAGGCGCCGCACGGCGGCCGGCGGGACCGCTCCCCGGCACGCCACGGAAGAAATTTCTGTCCGGCTGTCGATCCGGTCGTATCCCGTTCGACAACATCATGTGGGGCGCCCGGCCCCACGAGGACGCGACAGGATGTGGTGAGGAAACAGTGGAGCAACTACTGAGAGTCATGAATTTCGTCGTCTCGAGTGACGGCGTGGCTGCCGGCGCCAGTGAGAACCAGAGTCTCGAAAACCCGTTCGGCCTCGATCATGCCGAGCGGCTGTTCGGCTGGGCCGGAGCCACGGCGAGCTGGCCCAACCGCACGGATCCCGGGGGGAGCCGGGGGCTCGACGACTACTTCACCCGGGACTTCCCGCGGAACATCGGCGCCGAGATCATGGGCCGCAACAAGTTCGGGCCGCAGCGCGGACCCTGGCAGGACCACGAGTGGCGCGGCTGGTGGGGCGAGGAGCCCCCGTTCCGCACGCCGGTGTTCGTGATGACCCACCACGAGCGTCCGTCGTTCACGCTCTCCGACACCACGTTCCACTTCGTCGACGGCACCCCGGCCACGATCCTCGAACGGGCCCGAAAGGCAGCACAGGGCAAGGACGTCCGACTCGGCGGCGGGGTCACCACCGTCCGGCAGTTCCTCGACGCCGACCTCGTCGACACCATGCACGTGGCGGTCTCACCGGTGAAGTTCGGCTCCGGACTACGGCTCTGGGAGTCCCCCGACGAACTGCTCGACCGGTTCCACCTGGAGGTCGTCCCGAGCCCGAGCGGCGTGACGCACCACCTGTTCTGGCGCAGATGAGGCAGGACCTCCGGTGGGGGGACGGATCCGTTGGCCCCCCACCGTGGGCATGGGTTCAGCAGCGCCTGCTGGAGTACCGCCCTACCGGTGCGGGGTCGCCTGCGGCCCGTACGGTGCCCGATCCGGCCGTGCAGTCGCTCACGGTGCCGGTGCCGTTGGACCAGAACTCCTGGGCGGTGGTGTCGGTCCAGGAACGCTTGCCGAGGACCTCGTCCCGGGAGTAGCTGTAGACGGCCGAGGTCACGTCGTAGTCGCCGACGGGATCGCGGAAGCTCTGCCACACCCAGACGTAGCCGTAGTTCTTGCCGCAGGACGGCGAGTAGAACTGCTTGACGGAGGCGGCGGTCCTGCCGGCGCGCGTGATGTACCCGGTGGTTCCGATCTGGTAGGCGTCCGCGCACACCCCGGCCGCCGGACGTAAGGTGAGACCCGCTGGACGCTCGGAGGGTTGTACGGCAGTTGTCCCGCACCTCGCGTGCGGGCCGCCTCCCATCGGTGGAGGCGGCCCTTCTCCCTTGACGGCGTGGCTGTTTCATCGGTCGTGCCTCACCAGGGTGCCGGGGCGGGCGGCGGGACCACCGGGGGCCGGTCGTCGCAGGTGATGGTGTTCGGCAGTTCCCAGGGCGCCAGCCAGGGGCCGGTCGTGCCGCCTCCGTCGTTGCCGCCGAGGTCGTCGACCGTGAACTCGGAGCCGGAGGGCGGGAAGTTGAAGGAACCGCAGTTGTCGATGCCGACCGCGCCGACGTTTCGGGCGTCCACGTTCTCGAAGGACGCCGATCCGGCGGAGCGGGCGCTGAGCACGGAGGTGCCGGTGCCGTCCACACGGATGTCCTGGAAACGGACGCCCCGGATCGCGTACTTGTCCTTCACCGGGAAGTCCGAGACCAGCATGATCGCGTTGTAGGTGCTGTCGAGGAAGTGGTCGCCGGTGACCTGGATGTCGGCGTCGATGTCCCGTTCCAGGGCGTAGAACCAGATGGCTCCCAGGCCGATCTTCCAGTTGAGCTCGAACGGCCCCGAACGCACCGTCGTGTTGTCCGAGATCTTCAGATACCCGGTGAACGGCTGCGCGCCGAACCGGGAGCCGACCTGGATGGCGCTGCCCTCTCTGATCGGGTCGGCCACGAGGTTGCCGGTGACCGTGTTGTCGGTGCCGCCGTACAGGGCGATGCCGTTGGCGAGGACCGGGGTCTGCACGGTGTTGTGGGCGAAGACGTTGCGCGCGTCGCCCGTCCTCTCCGACCACATGGCCAGACCGTCGTCGCCGGTGTTGCGCACGAAGGTGTCCGAGACGCTGGAATCGGTCACGCCGGTATGGAAGTTGAGGCCGTCGGCGATCTGGTCGGCGATCTGGGTGCGGGTGACGCGCAGACGGGTCATCGGGCCGTCGAACCACATGCCGACCTTGGTGTGGTGGAGGTAGAGGCCGTCGATCGTCGAGTCGCTCAGTGCCCCGCCGATCGCGTTCACCTGGTCGGTGTCGATGCGTTCGCGTACGTCGCCCTCGACGGCGAAGCCCGAGAGGTGGACGTCGTGGCTGCCGCCGTCCGCGGCGTCCTTGCCGTAGAAGCCCACCCCGGTGTGGACCGAGCCGTCGGGGGCGGGGCTGGAGAGGGTGACCTGGTGGCCCTTGACGATCGTGTACCAGCTGCCGGCCCCGACGATCGTCACGTCGTCGACGGTGATGTGCCGGTTCACCTGGTACGTTCCCGGCGGCAGGTACACCTTGAGGTGCCGCTTCTCGGCGTAGGCGACGGCCCGGTCGAAGGCGTCGCCCGCGTCACGCCGGCCGGTGGGGTCGGCTCCGAACGCGAGGACGTTCACGGCATGCGTCTCCACGTGGGGCGCGCCGACGAGTTGGGTGTCGAGCAGGTCGATGACGGTCCAGGCAGCCTTGGTGTTCCTGGGCGCGGTGAGGCGGACGGTGTCACCGGCCGCGTACCGCTTGCCGAGCAGCAGTCTCTGCTCGTCGTAGAAGTGGCTCGGCCTGAACGGCTTTTCGATGGTGGGCGCCGGGGTGGTGGCGGCGGGAACGCAACCGCATTCGGTGATCCACCAGTCGGGGTGCAGCAGGTCTCCTTGCGGGTCGTTGCTGAACGGGTACTGGTTGTAGAGCCAGGAGTATTGCGAGGTGAGGGTCATCGTGGTGCGGTGCCTGCCGTCCACGGAGACGTCGAGGGGGGCCGTTATGCCGCCGCCTCCGGGCGCGTCGGGGATGCTGTACCGCACGGTGAGTGCGTTGGCCGCGCGCGGCAGGGTGAACTCGACGTACTGGCCCGGCTTCAGGCGCACCGCCGTGCGGCCGGATGCCTCCGAGGGCAGTGTGTAGGCGGCACGGTCGGGGCCGATGAGGGTGCCGTCCGTCGCCGCGTTCTCCGCCTCCTGTTCGTCGAAGTCCACCGCGGCGCCCCGCCCCGCGACGAGGGCGGGGTCGAGCCCCGCCCGGGTCACCGCCGGGGAGCCCGCACGGCCACCGTGCCATGACGCGGCCGGGGTGGGAGCGCCGAGGCCGAGCACGAGTCCGGCGGTGACCGCGGTCAGCGCCACCAGGGTCCGAGCCGGTCTTCGCGCGCGGCCTCTCAGCCGCTCCGCAGTCACGTGGTCGAGGTACCGCGCCATCGGATTCTCGTTTCTGTGGGAGCGGAGGCCACCGAGGACAGCTCGGTGCGCGGCAGCACGACGGGAACGGGCCGTGCCGCTGCGTACCGGGACATTAGGGCGCGACAGCAGAGCCGGACAAGACAGAGGAAGCTTCTTTCCAACCATCAGTGCATATTCTGCAAGATATTGTCGAATACTTGCAGCCCGGATCGGTCGATGCGGCGGCGGCCGGACCGTTGCTCGTCCGCCTCTGACCTGCGATGATCCAATCTCGATTCGTGATCACCCGGGGGGGAGTCCGAGCATGCGGCCTTTGAGACCAGGCAGTCACAGCGCTCTGCACTGCCGGAGCGTGAGACGACCACGTACCGCGCTCCTGGCGGCACTGGGCATCACCGCCATCTTCCTTACGGGGTGCGGAAGTTCAGGTGACGAGGGACTGCCGGTGCGGTTGGTCAACGAGTCGGCCCGGGGTGCTCACGTGCTCGGCTGCCCGTCATGCGGAGAGCGCGGTGTCATGGTCGTGGGCGACCCTGACCGAACGCCTAAGGAGGACGGCGGTTCCTACGTCGGGTGGACCGAGGAACGCGCGTGGCCTGTCACGTACAAGGTGGTCGTCCGGGGAGTGGAGTCGGTCTGCCCGGTCATCGACCCCGAGCCCGGCAAGGCGGAGGGCGTGGTCGGTACCCGGGACATCATCTACGTGGTGGACAAGACCGGGACGTGTGTCGCGGGACCGCCGGGCATGGACGACATCTGACGTCGGGGAAAAAGCTCCCCGGGTGTGTTCCTGGGGTGCGGGCGACTGTGGCCGGTGGGATTCTGTACTTCCTGGAAGCCGACACACGACAACACGGCCCTGGGCGGCGACAGCTGCCCAAGGTGGTTGAGGTGATGGGCATCATGGGAACCGGACGTCCACGGCGACGGCCTCTCACGCCGCTCGCTGCCGTTGCCGAAGGCATCCTCGCCGGTGTCGCGGGGACGGTGTGCATGGATGCCACGCGCTATCTGCGCTATCGCCGCACAGGAGGCACCGACAGCCCCAAGGAGTGGGAGTTCGCACCGGTCGAGGGCTGGGACGAGGCCCCGGATCCGGGCAAGGTGGCGAAGCGGGTGCTGGAGGGGTTCACCCAGCGCGAGATCCCCGACCGGTGGGCGTGGCTCATGAGCACCGCGATGCACTGGTCGTACGGCTCCGGCTGGGGTGCGCTGTACGGGATCGCCGCCGGGTCGGTCCGGCGCCCGAACCCGTTGCTCGGCATTCCCTTCGGCGCGGCTGTGTGGGCCAGTGCGTATGTGGTCCTGCCGCAGGCCGGGCTCTATCAGCCGATCTGGAAGTACAGCCCGAAGACACTGGCCGAAGACCTGGGCGCGCACCTCGTGTTCGGGCTGGGAGCGGGCACCTGCTTCTGGCTCACCAGCAGAGTCTGCTGACGCCGAGCCGGGCATCGCCGGCGCATGACCAGTCACGGGCCGGAGCTCCGCAGGTCAAGGGAGGGACGGTGACCCGTACCGGATTCACTCGTTTGACGGAGCGGCGTACCACCGCGTCATCTCATCTCGTCCGAAAGCGTTCCGCTCCATGCACCTTCGCCCGCTCAGACGTCCCGCCCGCGGTGCCAGGCCGCCGGTCCAGGAGGTCGAGTCCGTCCTCGTCGAGCAGTACGGGGATCTGGTCCGCCTGGCCCACCTCGTCCTGCCCGCCGCTCTCGGCCGCCATCGCCGGGTGGTCGTCGCCCACTCCCTGGTGCAGCGGGCGCTGACGGCGGCGCGGCCGGGTGCCGGCGCGGCGGTCCCGCACCCGCGCAGGGAGCGGCCGGGCGGCGCGCCCGTCGCACAGGCGTTGCTCGTGGCGGTCGTACGCGGCGCGCTCTCGTACGACCGTGGTCCGCGTCGGCACCTGATACCGCTGCTGCCCCGGCTGCCGCTGGTGGTGGGGCTGCGGCTGTTCCCCAGGGCCGGCGGAGCCGACGAACTCGCCCTCGCCCTACGGCTGTCGGGGGTGCCCGCGGCCGACCGTGCGGCGTTCCTCCTGCGCACGATGCACGGGCTGGCCGACGACACCGTGCGCGAGGTCCTGGCGGCGGCCGGGGTGCGGCACCCCGACGCCGCCCTGCGCGCGGCGGACGCGCTCGGCGAGAGCGCCGGGCCGTCGGCCGCCGGGCTGCTGGCATCGCCGGAGTTCAACGCCTGCGCGCTCCAGGCGAGCCCCACCGACCTGCTGCGGCGCAGGCGCCGCCTGCGGCTGGGCCTGGCCGCCGCGGCCATCTGCTCGGTGACGGGAACGGTGCTGGCCACGACCCTGTCCGCCGGTCCGGCCCCCTCCGACGGCACACCCACGTCCGCCGCACGGGCCGCCTACGGCCCGGCCGACCTGCTGCGCACCGGGGACACGGTGTGGGACAACACCTCGCGCGTCGACTTCACGGCCTGGCCGGCCCGCGGCTCCCGGCGGCACGACGAGGCGCTGCTCGGCCGGGCCCTGTCCGCGTGGACCCGCCCGGCCGGCGCCGGCATCCGGCCGGCCCTCGCCCCCGGCACGCGTGCCGCCGCCCCGAACGCCGCGCCCCGGTTGCTGTACGCGGGCGATGTCGACGGCACTGCCGTGGTGGTGCTGTACGACGGTGAACGCCTCGCCCGCTACGACGAGTCCGCTGCGGGCCGGGCCGAACTGAGCGTGGCCGGGGTCGACGAGGCGGATGTGACGACCGCGGCGGCCGTGACCCTGACCGCCTCGCAGGGGTCGGCGCGGTATCTGCTGGCGCCGTGGGTCGCCGAGGCGCAGACCCGTGATCTGCTGCGCCCGGACATCCTCGCCCGACCGCTCCGGGTGGCGAAGGACGGGGTCACCGCCCCGTTCCCGACGCTACCGGCCGGCGGGGGCTGCGCGAGCCGTCCGGTGCTCCAGCTGCGGTCCTCGGAGCGCATCGCCGAGCACCACGCCTTCCTGCTCGCGCCGCTCGGCGGCCTCTCCCCCGTACACCTGACCTACACGCCGCTGCCCGGGCACGGGAATCCGCCCCGGCAGCCCCGGGAGGCCACCGGCGGCGCCGCCCTGGTGGCCTGGGCGCACCAGGCCTGCGCGCTGACGTCACTGCGCGCGGCGGGCGTACGGGCGGTGAACGCGTGGGACTTCGCCGAGCAGGACCTGCCCGACGGCGGCGGGCAGGCCGTGTGGACCTGCGCCCGCGCCGACTCCTGGAGCGGCCCCGGCGATGTGGCGGTGGGCCTGCGCACGAGCCGGGACGCCCCGGCCGAGCCGGTGCGGACGGTGGCCCGCGCCCGGTCCACCGCCGCGTGCAGCCGGTTCGGCCGGCATGTCGTGGCCGCCACCGGCTGGCGGTCGCCGCGCAACCACTGGTTCGTGCTGGCGGCGGGGAGCCGGGCGGTGACGGCCCTGCTCGTGACCGGCGACGTCTCCGCCGCCCGGGACGGCCGCACCTTGGCCCTGCCCGCGCCCGAGCGCCCGCACGTCACGGTACGGGCCCGGCTCGCCACCGGGGAGAACCTGGACGGCTTGGACCAGCCCCGCTGACGGCCACCGAGGGCCCCGCTCGACAGGGCGGGACACTCGCCCACGGACACGGACGTCACGGCCGACGCGGGCGGTCCGCGCCGCCCCGGCCGCTCTTCGGTCGCGCAGCGCCCGTCCGTCGGTCGTCGTGTCGGATGGTTCCGCCATCGGGAACCGCAGGCCTGGCTCGCGCCACAGCGCGGCGGGAACGGATTCGCCCGACCGCCAGGAATCCCCGCGCGCGGGCCGTGGAGTTCCGCCGACTCCGTACCCTGGCGGCATGCGCATGCGCCCCACCCTGAGCTGGACCCCCGCCGCGGATCTGCCGCCGGGTACCACCGATCTGGAACCGGTCGTCCACGCGCTGAGCGCCGGCGGTGTCCTGGTGCTCAGCGGCGCGGGAATCTCCACGGAGTCGGGCATCCCGGACTACCGGGGCAAGGGCGGGAGCCTGAGCCGGCACACCCCGATGACCTACCAGGACTTCACCGGCAGCGCCCACGCGCGGCGCCGCTACTGGGCGCGCAGCCACCTCGGCCGGCGCACCTTCGCCCGGGCCGCCCCCAACGCCGGGCACCTGGCCGTGGCCGCCTACGCGCGGCACGACCGTGTCTCGGGTGTGATCACCCAGAACGTCGACGGCCTGCACCAGGCCGCCGGAAGCGAGGGCGTCGTGGAACTCCACGGCAGTCTCGACCGGGTCGTCTGCCTCTCCTGCGGCGTCTTCAGCCCGCGCGGCGAACTCGCCCGGCGACTGGAGGCCGAGAACCCGGGCTTCGACCCGGTGGCCGCGGGGATCAACCCGGACGGTGACGCCGACCTCACCGACGCGCAGGTCGGGGACTTCCGCGTCGTGCCCTGCGCCCGCTGCGGCGGCGTCCTCAAACCGGACGTGGTGTTCTTCGGCGAGACGGTTCCACCGCAGCGCGTCGAGCACTGCCGGCGGCTGGTGCGTGAGGCGTCCGCACTGCTGGTCCTGGGCTCCTCGCTGACGGTGATGTCCGGGCTCCGGTTCGTCCGCCAGGCGCACCAGGAGGGAAAGCCGGTGCTGATCGTGAACCAGGACCCGACCCGGGGCGACCCGCTCGCCCTCACCAGGGTCGCGCTCCCCCTCGGGCCGGCCCTGACCACCGTGGCCCGCAGGCTGGGCATCGCGGTCGGCGGCGGGTCCACGGACTGAGGTGGCGCCCGGCGGTGGTGGAAAGCGACGCATGCGAACAGAATTGTGATCCGTGGGGCCGTCTTCTCACAGCCACGCGCCGCAGGGCCGGTGTCCGGCCGACGGAGGGTGCATGCGCCACTACGATCTCGTCATCCTCGGGGCAGGCAGCGGCAACATGCTGCCGTCCGAGGAGTTCGACCGTCTGCGGATCGCCATCGTCGAGCCGGACCGCTTCGGCGGCACGTGTCTGAACCGGGGGTGCATCCCGAGCAAGATGTTCGTCGTCGCCGCGGACGCCGCAGAGGGAGCGCGGGAGGCGCGGCGGCTCGGTGTCCACGCGAGCGTCTCGCACGTCGACTGGAAGTCCGTCCGGGACCGCGTCTTCGACCGCATCGATCCGCTGCACGGGCGGGCGGTGGAATACCGCAGGAGCCAGGGCGTCGACGTGTTCACCGAGGCGGCCCGCTTCGTGGCCCCGAAGGTGCTGGAGGTCGGGGCGGAGCGGATCACCGCCGAGACGTTCGTCGTCGCGGTCGGGGCGCGGCCGGTGGTGCCGGACATCCCGGGGCTCGACACCGTGCCCTTCCACACCTCGGACACGATCATGCGGATCGACGAGCTGCCCGCGTCCATGCTGGTGCTCGGCGGCGGCTTCATCGCGGCCGAGTTCGGCCACGTGTTCACGTCGTTCGGCGTCGACGTCACGATCGTGCAGCGCGGGCCACGCCTGCTCATGGCGGAGGACGAGCAGGTGTCGCGGCGCTTCACCGAACTCGCCGCACAGCGGCACCGCTTGCTGCTCGATGCCGAGGTCACCTCCGTCGGGCCCAAGGGGGACGGTGTGGCGGCACGGGTGGCGGGTCAGGACGGTGAGCTCGTCGTCGAGGCCGACATGCTGCTGGTGGCCGTCGGCCGCAGGCCCAACACCGACCTGCTGCGGGCCGTCGAGGGCGGGCTGGAGCTGGACGGACACGGTCACATCGTCACCGACGGCGCCTACCGCACGTCCGTGCCGGGGGTGTGGGCCCTCGGCGACGCGGCGAACCACTTCCAGCTCAAGCACGTGGCGAACGCCGAGTCGCGGGTGGTACGGCACAACATCCTCCATCCGCAGGACGTGCGGACGCTGCCGAACCATGTGGCGCCGCACGCGGTGTTCACCCACCCGCAGATCGCGAGTGTCGGCCTGACGGAACAGGAGGCGCGGCGGCGCGGCATCGACTTCCTGGTGAGCGTCCGCGACTACGCCGACACCGCCTACGGCTGGGCCCTGGAGGACACCACCAGTTTCGTCAAACTCCTCGCGAGCCCCGCCGATCGCATGCTCCTGGGCGCGCACATCATCGGGCCCCAGGCCGCCACGCTCATCCAGCCCCTGATCCAGGCCATGTCCCTGGGGCTGACGGTGGACCGGATCGGGCACGACGTGATGTACATCCACCCGGCTCTGACGGAGGCCGTCGAGCAGGCGCTGCTGGAGCTCTAGTCAGGCGGTGACGTCGAGGACGACGCGGAACCGTGCCTTGCCGCTGAGCATCCGCTCGTAGGCGTCCATGGCCCGCTCGAAGGGCATCGTCTCGATGGAGGGGTGGATGCCGTGGGCCAGGCTGAAGCCGAGGTTGTCCTCGTTCTCGATCGACGAGCCGGTCAGGCTGCCGACGATGCTCCGGGTGCCGAAGATCAGGTCGGCGGTGGCCACCGACAGCGGGTCCGGCGCCGCACCCACGACGACGAGCTTCCCGCCGGGAGCCAGGCCGCGCAGCAGCGGGTTCATCGACGCGCCGCTCGACGCCGTGGCGACGACGAGCGAGGCGCCGCCCAGGCCGGCCAGCGCCGCGCCGGGGTCCGTCTCCGAGCTGTCGATGTACTCGTGGGCGCCCAGCTCACGGGCGAGCGGCTCCTTGTCCTTGCCGCGGGCGACGGCGGCGACCCGGTATCCGAGGCTGCGCGCGTACTGGAGGGCGAGGTGTCCCAGCCCGCCGATGCCCTGTACGGCCACCAGGCTGCCCGCCCTGACGGAGTCCTGCTGGAGGGCGGAGAAGGTGGTCAGTCCGGCGCACAGCAGCGGGGCGGCCTCGGCCGCGGGCATGCCGTCGGGGATGCGGACCAGTCCGCTGGCGCGCGCGTAGGTCACCTCGGCGTAGCCGCCGTCGACATTCGTGCCGGTCTGGCCCTGGTCGAGGCAGTTGACGAAGTCGCCCCGGCGGCACGGCTCGCACTCCCCGCAGTGCCCGTTCAGGAAGCCGACGCCGACGCGGTCGCCGGGGTGCCAGGCGGTGACGCCCGGCCCGACGGCGTCGATGACGCCGACGATCTCGTGGCCGGGCACGATCGGACTCGACGGGTCGGCGCGCAGGCCCTCCACGGCGAGGACGTCGGAG
Source organism: Streptomyces sp. NPDC048291 (assembly GCF_043201715.1). NCBI lineage: Bacteria > Bacillati > Actinomycetota > Actinomycetes > Kitasatosporales > Streptomycetaceae > Streptomyces > Streptomyces sp. NPDC048291. The sequence continues at coordinate 304,604 of NZ_JBICZC010000010.1, read as the reverse complement.
TGGCAGACGCCGCAGGTCTCCACCCGGAGGCGGACGTGTCCGGGCGCCGGGTCGGCGAGCTCGCGCTCGACCAGCCGCAGGTTGTGGACTCCGGTGGCTTCGAAGGCTCGGTAGGTGGTGGACATGGTGGCTCCTTGGTGCCGCCCGCCGGGTGTGGACCGGCGGGGCTCGGTATGACGACGCCATTCCAATATGACCGGTCGTCTTAGATGACGTCAAGCCCGGCCGCCGAGGGTGCGGGGGCCCCGCCTTCCAGGCTTGACAGCAATCAAGACGACCGGACATATTGAAGGCGAGGTGATCCGAATGGCACGTGCGTCGAAGCGCGAGGAGATCGCGCAGGCGGCACTGGAGCAGTTCCGCACCCGGGGCTTCAACGCCACCGGCATCAGCGACATCACCTCGGCCGCCGGCGCCCCGAAGGGTTCTTTCTACAACCACTTCGCCAGCAAGGAGGACAGCGCCCTGGAGGCGCTCGACCGCTACGCCGCCGGCCTGCGCTTCGACATGCTCGACGCGGCCGGGCACCCGCCGCTGGACCGCCTCAGGGCGCACTTCGAGTTCATGGGCGCGGACACGGTGGACAGCGGCTTCGTCCGCGGCTGCCTGGTCGGCAATTTCGGCGCCGAGGTGGCCGACCACTCCGAGGAGATCCGCTCTGCCGTCCAGCGCGGCTTCCGGCAGTGGGCCGCACACATCGAGCGCGTGCTCACCGAAGCCCAGGAGTCGGGCGAAGTGAGCGCCTCGCTCGACGTGTCGGCTACGGCGCTCTTCGTCCTCAGCGCCTGGGAAGGCGCCCTGATCGCGGCCCGCGCCGACAAGTCCGCCGCCCCCATCGACGCGTTCTTCCGCATGGTGTTCGACGTCGTGCTGCGCTGAGCCCGCCCGTCACGGGCACGACCGTACGGCCACTCGGCCGAGTTGCACGGTCACACACGGACAGATAGCGTTACTGGCGGTGACATTCGCTGCCGCCGCACGATCACGGCCGCGCGCGATTTCTTCCCAGGACCGCTGCGCGCATTCTCTCCGCGCCGACGAGCGGGCTCAGCGAGTCAGAGGAAATTCTCCAGGGAGATCCACTATGTCCGAATTTCTTCGTTCGTACTCCCGCAGGAAGTTCATCTCCACGTCCGCGACCGCGGTGACCGCCGCGACAGGTGCTTTCGGTCTGCGCGCCTGGACCAGTTCCGGAAAGCCCGAATCGCCGAGTGAGCGGCAGAGCATCCGCCCCTTTCACGTGAACGTCCCGGAGCAGGAACTGGATGATCTCCGTCGGCGTATCAAGGCGACACGATGGCCCGACCGCGAAACCGTCCGTGACCAGTCCCAGGGCGTCCAACTGGCCACGATGAAGGAGCTCGCCCACTACTGGGAGACGGCATACGACTGGCGGAAGATCGAGAAGAAGCTCAACTCCCTGCCGATGTACATGACGGAGATCGACGGACTCGACATACATTTCATTCACGTCCGCTCCCGCCACAGCGACGCCCTCCCGGTCGTCCTGACCCATGGCTGGCCGGGCTCCGTTCTGGAGTTCCTGAAGGCCATCGGGCCGCTCAGCGACCCCACCGCCCACGGGGGGCGTGCCGAGGACGCGTTCCACCTCGTCATACCGTCGATGCCCGGATACGGATTCTCGGAACGACCGACGACCACCGGCTGGAATCCCGACCGCATCGCGCGTGCCTGGGCCGTGCTCATGGAGCGCCTGGGATACCGGCACTACGTCTCCCAGGGCGGGGACTGGGGTGCCGTGATCTCCGACAAGATGGCTGTGCAGAAGCCACCCGGACTGCTCGGAATCCACGTCAACTTCCCGGCCACCGTCCCGCCGGACATCGCGCAGAAGCTCGCCTGCGGGGACCCGGTACCCGCCGGCCTCGGCCCGGACGAGAAGGCGGCCTACGGTCAGCTGGCCGCCCTCTACAAGACGGGATCCGGCTACTCGGCCATGATGGTCACCCGACCGCAGACCGAGGGATACGGACTGACGGACTCGCCCGTCGGACTGGCCGCCTGGATGTACGACAAATTCGCGGCATGGACATACAGCGGCGGCCACCCCGAGCGCGTACTCACCAAGGACGAGATGCTCGACGACATCACCCTCTACTGGGTGACGAACACCGCGGTCTCCTCGTCGCGCCTGTACTGGGAGAACAACGCCAACAACTTCAACGCCGTGTCCGTGTCCGTCCCGGCCGCCATCACGGTGTTCCCCGGCGAGATCTACCAGGCCCCGCGCAGCTGGGCCTCCCGCGCCTATCACGACCTCTTCTACTACCACCGTGCCCGCAGCGGGGGCCACTTCGCGGCCTGGGAGGTCCCGGGCATCTTCACGGACGAACTCCGGGCCGCGTTCTCGCCCCTGCGCCCCTCGCGGCAGTCCGCCGGCAAGTAGGTGCCGGCGGAGCCCGGTCGTCTCCGGCTTCTGCTGCACGCAGTCCAGGGACACCGCCCTTCTATCGGTACGAGACGGTCGTGGCGGTGCGGATGCTCCGCGGGGGCATGGTGATCCGCAGGACGTGGGTGCCGGCGTCCCAGTGCCAGGCCGAGGTCGCCAACCGGGCACCGTCCGCGCCTACTCGGCTCGGTGCCGCGCCGACGCCGAGGAAGGACACGGTCCAGGTGCGGCGGCCTGCCTGTCCGGGGAAGGTTCCGCTGGCGGGTGCGATCTTCAGCAGGTGGGTGCCCTCGTGTTCGGCGTAGCGGATCCGGGTGGTCGCCGTACGCCCGGGGTGCGCGGTCGTGCCGTCGTCCTCGTAGAGGGAGAACGCTCCGGACGCTCCCGGGGCCACCGTGACACCGACCTTGTCGAGCGGGCTCTGGACGTCGTCGGGCACGTTGTCGGACCGGGTGGTGACGATGCCGCCCGCTCGGACGAAGACCGGCATGGTGTCCAGGGTGGTCGTGATGTCGTACGTGGCTCCGCCGGCGGGCGCGGTGTAGGTGCGGCCGGTGAAGTAGTCGGTCCACCGGCCCGGCGGGAACCACACCGAGGTGGTCGTGTCGGTGCCGGGGGTGGTGACGGGGGCGACCAGCAGGTCGGGACCGTAGAGGTACTCGCTGTCCGCCTCGGTGTAGGCGCTCTCCTCCTCCGGGTACTGGAGGTACAGCGGGCGGACGATCGGGGTGCCGGTGGCCTCGGCCTGGTGCGCCAGGGTGTACGTGTACGGCACGAGCGCCTCGCGCAGCCGGAGGAACTTCTCGGCGGAGCTCTGTGCTTCGGGGCCGTACTGCCAGGGCAGGCGGTCGCTGTGGTTGCTGTGCAGCCGGTCGACGGGCTGGAAGGTGCCGAACTGCACCCACCGTGCGTACAGGTCGTCGGGCAGTCTGGTGGTGCGGTGGGTCTGGCCGTTCGAGGTGTAGGTCTCGGATCCGGGGATGCCGTACCCGTCGTTGTGGCCGCCGATGTCGTGGCTGACGGCGGTGAGGCCGGTGGCGGCCGACTCCCCCGGTGTGTAGCCGACCTCGGCGCGCAGGGTGCCCCAGTTCGAGGTGGTGTCACCGGTGAAGTGGAGGGTGCTGCGCTTGTCGGCCCAGGGACCGGTGGGCAGACCCACGCCGCCGCTGTAGCCGCCGGCCTGGAGGGAGCCGTAGGCGCGGGACAGGACGAAGCCGCGGTCGCCGGTCTCCGCGGAGGTGAGGCCGGCGTACTTCTGGTTGATCCAGGCGTCCGGGGTGGCTCCGGGCTGGGAGGAGCGGGAGGCGTCGCAGCACCAGTCGAGCCACCAGAAGTCGTTGCCCGCCTGGTCCAGCGGCCGGTGCAGGTCGAGGTAGGCCTTGAGCTGGTCGGGGTCGCCGAAGTCGAAGGTGTAGCAGTCCGGACCCGCGCTGCCCGCGCAACCGCCCTTGCGCAGCTTGCCCTTGGCCGTGTCCTGGGCCTTCGCGAACTGCGGGTCGGTGCCGAGGATGCTCGGGTGCACGTTCAGGGTGTTGTGCAGGCCTTGGCCGGCGGACCAGTCGAAGAAGGCCTTGGGATCGGGGAACTTGGCCGGGTCGAAGTTCCAGCCGCTCCAGGTGTTCGGTGACTTGAAGTCGGTGTCCGTGACCAGCACGTCCAGGGGGACGTCCGCGGCGCGGAACGCGGGCAGGATGGTGTTCTCGTAGTCGTCGGCGGTGCGGTCGATGTATTCGGAGTACCAGACGCCGTACGCCCAGCGGGGCAGCAGCTGTGACGGGCCGGTCAGGGTGGCGAGGTCGGACAGGCCCTGCCGGTAGTCGTGTCCGAAGGCGAAGAGGTAGCCGTCCTGGTAGGGCCGGCCGCCGTGGCCGGGGCGGGGAGTGGCCTTCTCGGTGGCGGTGTCGTAGACCGCGGAGGGGGTGTCGTCGAGGAGGTACCACCCGTCGCGGTGCAGGAGTCCGGGTGTGGTCCAGGGGGTGGGGTCGTTGTCGCCGTTGAGTCCGTCGAGGCTGCGGCGGTAGCCGCCGAGGGCGAGGTGGGGTGCGGGGGCGGGCTCTCCCGGCCGGCTGAGGGCGAGGGTGTCCAGGTTGACGTGGCAGCTGGTGGACTGCGGGCAGCTCAGGGTGACTTGGTCGGTGCCCGCCTTCAGCTCGACGGGGACGGAGGCCGTCTGCCAGGTGTCCCAGTTGTCGGTGGCCGGGAGCGTGAGGGTGGTGTGGGAGGTCCCGTCGCCGGTGCCGACGTCGATCGTGCGGGGCTGGTGCAGGCCGTCGCCGCCGGTGCCGTTGGCGTACCGCAGGTCCAGCAGGTAGGTGCCGTCGGCGGGCACGCCGGTGATCCGGTCCGAGACACCGGACCCCTGGTTGAGTTCGGCGGTGAAGCCGTAGCCGGCGTGGCCCCGGTGATCCGTGGCGATGACGGCGGAGCCCGACAGGAGGGCGTCCTCGGCCTCGCAACCGGTGCCGAAACGGCAGCCGTTGACCACGGTGCCGGCCCGGCCGGGATAGGTGGCACCCGAGTCGAGGAGGGCGAGGCTGTCGATGTTGACGCTTCCGGAGTCGGCGGCGGCGCGATGGAGCCTGACGGTGTGGGGGCCGGCGCCGAGCGTCAGCGGCAGGCGGGCCACACCCCAGGTGTTCCAGTCCGGGGTCGGCGGAAGCGTGAACGTCCTGTCGCCGCCGCCGTCCACGCTCAGGCTCAGGGTGCGTGCCTCGTGGTGGCCGTCGCTGCCCACCGCGTTGGCGTAGCGCACGGCGAGGTCGTAGGTGCCGTCGGACGGTGTCCGCACGTCCGCGGCGAGGGAGTTGCCGTCCACCTCGAACCCGGCGAGGAAGCCCTTGCCGGTGAAGTCCTTGTGGTCCGTGGCCAGGCCGGGACCGTCGTACTGCTGGTCCTCCGCCTCGCACAGGGCGCCGACGGTGCACACGTCGTGGCGCCAGGGTGCCGCGAGCACCGGCGTCGGCCCCGCCTTGAAGGAGGTCGTCAGGTTGTCGGCGTCGAAAGGGCCGGAGCCGATGCGGTAGCGCAGGGTCATGGCGCTGGTGGTGATGGTCAGGACGCCGTCGCTGACGGACGAGGTGTAGGGGGGTGGGGTGAAGGAGTCCCGGCCGACGGCGTTGAAGGTGGGGCTGTCCTCGAAGTGGCCGTCTCCCGCGTACTCCGTCCGGATCAGGGTCGGTGACAGGACTTCGAAGCGGGCGTCCCGCACGGTCACGGCCGGGGGGCGGGGCGACCGGCCGCCCGTGTCCGCCGCCCCGGCGCCCGGGGTGCCCAGGCAGAGTCCCAGTACCGCCATGTGGACCACGGCGAGGGTGCCCAGCCCGCGGCGGGCTCTCGGCAGGGAAGGTTTCACAGCACTCTCCGTCTCCGGCCCAGCCACGTCTGGGCGACCACGACCACGGCCAGGAACGCCCCGCTGACCACCTGCTGGTAGGCGGAGTCGAGCGAGCCGATCTGATTGATCACGTTCTGGATGACCTTGAGCAGCAGCACCCCGACGAGCGAGCCGCTGACGAAGCCGGAGCCGCCGCTGAGCAGGGTGCCGCCGATGACCACGGCCGAGATGGCGTCCAGTTCCATGCCGTTGCCGAGGATCGTCACACCGGACAGCAGCCAGGCCGCGTTGAGCGCGCCGGCGAGCCCGGCGCACAGGCCCGAGAGCGTGTACACGGAGATCTTGGTACGGGCCACCGGCACGCCCATCAGGGCTCCCGCGTCCTCGTTCCCGCCGACCGCGTAGACGTACTGCCCGAATCTGGTCCGGCGCAGCACGATCGCCCCGAGCACGAAGAGCGCCACGGTGATCCACACGGGCACTCCGATGCCGCCCGGGGAACCCTGTCCGAGGGTGGCGAAGAAGGAGTCCTTGTCGACCAGGTACGTCGTCGAGCCGTCGTCGGTGACGGCCAGCAGGATGCCCCGGGCGCCCAGCATCGCCGCCAGGGTGACGATGAACGGCGCGAGCCGGACCCGGGCGATCAGGACGCCGTTGACCAGGCCGATCAGTCCGCAGACGGCGAGCGGCAGCAGCAGGGCCACCGCGGTGCCGTACCGCGAGCCCCAGGCGGCGAGGACGCCGCCGAGGGCGAACAGCGAGCCCACCGACAGGTCGATGCCGCCGGTGACGATCACGAACGTCATGCCGAGGGCGACCACGGCGAGGAACGCCGAGGACAGCGCCATGTTCTCCAGGTTGTCGCCGGTCAGGAAGGTGTCGAAGCCCAGCGACGCCGCGGCCATGGCGATCACGAGGGTGACGAGGGCGCCGTGTTGCTGCGCGAGCCCGCTCAGCCGCTCGGCGCGGTTCGTGCGCCCGGCGCCGGCGCTCCTGCGGCTCGCGGTGTCGGCCGGCGTTCCGGCCTCTTCGGTCTGCGTGGTCATCGCCTGCCTCGTTCCCGGGCCGCGCAGACGGCGAGGACGATCACCACGGCCTGGGCGATCTGGGTCCACGACGGCGGCAGATCGTGCTTGATGAGGGTGGTGGTGAGCAGCTGGATGAGCACGGCACCCGCGACGGTGCCGCCGATCCGCACCCGGCCGCCGCTGAGCGGGGTGCCGCCGACGACCACCGCGGTGATGGCGGACAGTTCCATCAGGGTGCCGAGGGAGGTGGGGTCGCTCGCGGCGAGACGGGCGGTGGCCAGCACCCCCGCGACCGCGGCGAGGGCGCCGGAGCAGACGTAGACCACGACCAGCACCCGGCGTACGGGGAGTCCGGCGAGCCGGGCCGCCGGGCGGCTGTCGCCGATGGCCAGGACCTGCCGTCCGAAGGTGGTGCGGCGCATCACGAACGCGACCAGCGTCGCGAGCGCCGCGGCGATGAGGACCAGGTAGGGCACGCCGAGGACGTCACCGGAGCCGAGTGCCGCAAGGCCCGGATCGCGTACGTCCTCGAGCTGGGGCAGCAGGACCAGGGCCAGGCCGCGTCCGGCGACCATCAGGGCGAGGGTGGCGACGATGGGCTGGACGCCGACGAACGCGATCAGCGCGCCGTTCGCGACGCCGACCACGGCACCCGCGACCACCGCGATCAGGGCGGCGGTCCAGGGCCCGTAGCCGAGGTAGAGCGAGAGCAGGGAGGTGGCCAGGGCCATGACCGAACCCACGGACAGGTCGACGCCTTCGGTGCCGATCGCCAGGGCCATGCCCAGCGCGACGATCAGCACCGGGGCCACCTGGACGGCCTGGGTGCGGAAGTTCTCCGCGGAGGCGAAGTGGGGGGTGAAGGCGAAGTTGAACAGCAGCAGCACCAGCACGCCGGTGTACACGCCGTACTCCTGGAGCAGGCGCAGCAGCCGGGCGCGGTCCAACGTGCCGCGGGCGACGGTGAGTTCAGTCATCGCTCCCTCCGGCGGGCACGGCGGCGATGGCGCGCATCAGTTCGCCCTCGGTGACGGCGTCACCGGTCAGCTCCCGGACCACGGCGCCGTCCTTGAGGACCACCACCCGGTCGCTGCCCTCGATCAGTTCCTCGGTGTCGGAGGAGATCAGCAGCACGGCGAGCCCGTCGTCGGCGAGTTCGTCGACGAGCGCCTGCACCTCGGCCTTGGCGCCGACGTCGATGCCGCGGGTCGGCTCGTCCAGGAGCAGGACCTTCGGGTGCAGGGCGAGCCAGCGGGCCAGCAGGACCTTCTGCTGGTTGCCGCCGGAGAGCTCGCCGACCTTCTGGTGCGGGCCCGCCGCCTTGATGCGGAGCCGTTTCACGAACGTCTCCACGATCCGGTCGACGCGGGCGTCGTCGACGAGACCGAAGCGGGACAGGCCGGGCAGCGCGGCGAGCGCGATGTTCTCGCGGACCGACAGACCCGGCAGGATGCCCTCGCTCTTGCGGTCCTCGGGCAGCAGGCTGATGCCTGCGCGGACGGCCGCGGCGGTCGAGCCCGGCCGTACCGGGGCGCCGGCGACGACGACCCGGCCGCTGTCGGTGGGCAGGGCACCGGCGATGGCCTTCGCGGTCTCGCTGCGGCCGGAGCCGAGCAGTCCGCCGAGGCCGACGACCTCGCCGGGCCGCACCGAGAGCGACACCCCGTGCAGGTGATGGCGGACCGTCAGGTCACGTGCGGTCAGCACCGGTTCCGCGTCGTCCGTGTCGTGCGAGCCGGAGAACCGGGTCAGGCCTTCCGCGCGCACCTCGCCGGTCTCCCGGCCGAGCATCATGGCCACCAGCGGCAGCCGGTCGAGCTCGGCGAGCGGGCCGGTGTGCACGGCGCGGCCGTCGCGCAAAACGGTGATCGTGTCGCAGAGTTCGTACAGCTCGTCCATGCGGTGGCTGACGTAGACGACGGCGACACCGCGCTCGCGCAGCATGCGGATCACCTCGAACAGGGTCCGCACCTCGCGTGGTTCGAGGGAGGAGGTCGGTTCGTCCATGATGACGACGCGGGCGTCCACGGCGACGGCGCGGGCGAGCGCGACCATCTGCTGGGCGCCGACGCCGAGTTCGCGCAGCGGCCGGCGGACGTCGACCCGGATGCCGAGTCCGCGCAGCGCCTCGTCGGCCTCGCGGTGCATCCGCCGGAAGTCGATCAGGCCCAGCCGGCCGAGCGGTTCGCGGCCGAGGAACAGGTTGCGGGCCACGCTCATCAGCGGGACGAGGTTGACCTCCTGGTAGATGGTGGAGATGCCCGCCTGCTGGGCCTGGAGCGGGGTGGCGAAGCGGACCGGTTCGCCGTCGTACCTCACCTCGCCGTGGTCGGGCCGGTACACGCCGGTGAGCACCTTGATGAGCGTCGACTTGCCGGCGCCGTTCTCGCCGACGAGGGCGTGCACGTGTCCGGCGCGCGCGGTGAAGTCCACGTCGGACAGCGCGCGCACGCCGGGGAAGGTCTTGGACAGCCGGGTGACCGAGAGCACGTCAGTAGGCCTTGCCGAGGTCCGACCGGGCGTTGCTCCTGTCGTAGGCGCTGTCCTTGATAACGATGTCCTGCCCGACCTTCCCGCCCTTGGTGAAGGTGTCGAGGGTCTGGAAGGCGAGCGGCCCGAAGCGCGGGTTGGACTCGATCACCGCGTAGATCCAGCCGTCCACGATGCCCTGTACGGCGTTGCGGGTGCCGTCGATGGTGACGATCCTGACGTCGCCGGGTTTCTTGCCTGCGCCCTTGAGGGCGTTGACGGCGCCGAGGCCCATCTCGTCGTTCTCGGCGTAGATCCCGGTGATGCCGGGCTTGGACTGGATGAGGTTCTCGGTGACCGACTGGCCCTTCTCGCGGGCGAATTCGCCGGTCTGGCGGAACACGATCCGCAGGCCGGGTGCCTTCTCCTTGATGCGGTCCTCGAAGCCCTTGGTGCGTTCGGTGGTCACGTTGTTGCCTGCGGCGCCGAGGAGGATGGCGATCTCGCCCTTGCCGCCGGTCGCCGCGATCATCTGGTCCGCGGCCCGTTCGCCCTGCTCGGTGAAGTCGGAGCCGATGAAGCTCACGTAGTCCTTGCAGGCCGTCGCGTTGATCTTGCGGTCGATGGTCACGATCGGGATGTGCCGGGCAGCCGCGGTGCGCAGCACCGGTTCCCAGCCGTCGGAGTTGAGCGGTGCGATGACCAGCAGGTTCGCGCCCTTGGCGATGAGGTCCTGGACGTCGCTGATCTGCTTGGAGAACTGCGACTGGGCGTTGGCGGTGAGCAGCTTGACGCCCTGCGCCTTGGATTCGGCCTTGATGGAGGCGGTCTCCGCGATCCGGAAGGGGTTGGCTTCCTTCTCGGACTGGGAGAAGCCGACGGTGGCGGTCTTCAGGTCGAGTTCCGTGCCGCCGTAGGCGTCGACGGTGCAGGTCGGGCCGGAGGCCGTGCCGGGCGAGGCGACCACCTGGCCGGCGTCGTCCTGCCGGGAGGCGGAGGACTTCGGATCCGAGTCGTCCTCGGACTTGGTGCAGCCGGTCGCGAGCGCGAGGCTCGTCACGAGGCCGGCGGCGAGAAGTGTGCGAGCGGAGGTGCGACGGGCAAGTGCGGTGGGCTTCATGAGTGTCCCCAAACGGCACGGCCCCGGAGCTTGAGAGCGCTCTCGGGGAGGCTTGCTCTTGCGTCAACTCGGCGTGCTCGTCGTTCAGGGGAGGTTTTTACATCGTTGGAAGGGGCGTGTAAAGCCTTCCGTCCGAAATCTCGTCAGCGTCGGCCCAGGGTGCTCTCCCGCTCCACCAGCTCGAATTCCGCGGTCAGTTCGCGTCCGCCGGGCTCCGCGCGGCCCGACAGGCTGCGCAGCAGCGAGGCCACGGCCATCTTCGCGATGGCCCGCTTGTCCGGTGACACCGTCGTCAGGGTGACGGCCCCGAAGCGCCCCTCCGCGATGTCGTCGAAACCCACCACCGCGACGTCCCAGGGCACCCGCAGCCCCCGCTCGTGCAGCACCCGCATCGCGCCGATCGCGATCAGGTCGTTGAAGGCGAAGACGGCGTCCGGGCGCACGCCGGAGTCGAGCAGCTCGGCCATGGCACGCGCGCCGTCGTCCCGGTCCCAGCCGCCGACCGGCACCACCAGGCTGTCCGGCGCGGGCACCCCGGCCGCCGCCAGCTCGGCGCGCCAGCCGTCCAGTCGCAGGTGGGCGGGCCGGTTCACGGAGTCGGTGCGTACCCCGAGGTAGGCGATCCGGGTCCGGCCGCGGCCCAGCAGATGGCGCACCGCGCACCGGGCCGCCGCCACGTTGTCGATCGCGATGTGGTCGAAGGGCAGGCCGTACTCGCGCTCCCCTAGCAGCACCAGCGGTACGTCGCCCGGCCGGCCCCGCAGGTCCGCGGCCTCCAGGGTCAGCGGGCTGAGGATCAGCCCGTCGATCACCCCGCCGCGGAAGCCCTGGCTGACCAGGATCTCCTGTTCGCGCTCGCCCCGGGTGTGGTCGAGCAGGACGGTGAACTCGTGCTCCGCGGCGGCGTCGATCACCGCGCCGGCCAGCTCCGCGAAGTACGGGTTGCCGAGCTCGGGAACGGCGAGCGCGATGATCCCCGTCCGGCCCTTGCGCAGATGCCGCGCGGTCAGGTTGGGCCGGTAGCCGAGCTCGTCGATCGCCGCCTGCACCCGGGCGCGCATGGCCGGGGTGACGTGCGGATAGTTGTTCACCACGTTGGACACGGTCTTGATCGAAACGCCCGCGCGTTCCGCCACGTCCCTCAGGCTGACCCGCAAGGGATCTCCTCAGCGTCGATGAGTGCCCCGCGCCCCCGGGATTGTCATGTCCCTGGACAGGGGCGGAGAGCCGTGCTCTCATGCCAACTGCCGTTCCTTCCAACGTTGTACAGACAGAAGCAACGAGCCGCCACCCTTCCTCACCCAAGGAGGATTCGTGCGCATCAGACCCCTCGGACAACGCCTCGCCCTGCTGCTCGCCGCGGCACTGGGCCTGGCCGGTCTCACCGCTCCGCCCGCCGCCACCGCGGCCGAGGATCCCGTCGAAGTCCACGGCCTCAAGGGCGACTACTACACCCAGTCCGCCCCCGGCGCCTTCGACTTCCACGAGCTCAAGGCCACCGGGTTCGACCCGAACCTCGACTTCGACACCCTGGAGCCGCGCCTGAACTTCGCCACCGGCCAGTCGGACGACGTCAGCGTCCGCTGGACCGGCAAGATCGTCCCGGAAAGGACCGGCCCCACCACCTTCTCGATCATCGGCGACAACGGCTTCCGGCTCTGGGTGGACGGCCGGCTGGTCATCGACCACTGGGTGGACGACTGGGACATCGAGCAGACGAGCCAGCCCGTGGAGTTGACGGCGAACCAGGCCTACGACATCAAGGTCGAGTACTTCGAGCACTACGGCGGCTCCAACCTCCACCTGCGCTGGACCCCGCCCGGCGGCACCAGGACGGCCGTACCGCAGTCCGCGTTCCGCCTGCCCGACGGCTTCGACTACGACGGCGCGATCTCCACCGCCGTCCAGGCGAGCGGCCGTACCCTCGCGCTGGAGTTCGCGCGGCCGCTCAGCGCGCCGCCGGCCGGACTCGGCGAGCATCTCGACGCGGTGATCGGCGGCGCCACCTGGCCGCTGGGGACGGCTCGCCTGGACTCCACCGATCCCCGGAAGCTGCTGATCGCGCTCAAGGAGCCGGTCGTCGGCAACAAGACCGGTACCGCGTCCGGTGTCGCCGACGTGCGCTACGACGGTCGAGGCGGCCTGGCCGGCACGGATGGCAACGTTGTCGGATCCTTCTGGAGCAGCGGTGCCAACAAGTCGACGTACGAGTTGCGCACCAAGTGGGCCGACGAGGTCGGGCCGGACAACGCCCACCCCGAGTACCCGAGGCCCCAGCTCACCCGCGCCGACTGGCAGAACCTCAACGGCACCTGGCAGTTCGCCGCCGCCACGGCGGGCGAACAGCCGCCGGTGGGCAGGAAGCTCGGGGAGAAGATCCTCGTCCCGTTCCCCGTCGAGTCCCAGCTGTCCGGGCTCGAACGGCACGAGGACCGCATGTGGTACCGGCGTACCTTCACCGTCCCGGCCGGCTGGAAGATCGGCTCCGGCAAGCGGCTCCAGCTGAACTTCGGCGCGGTCGACTGGCGGGCCGAGGTGTACGTCAACGGCACCAAGGTGGCCGAACACCAGGGCGGCTACGACAAGTTCAGCGCCGACATCACCGACGCGCTGAAGCCCGGCCGCACCCAGGAGCTCATCGTCGGCGTCTACGATCCCACCGACGCGGCCGACGGTGAGAACCCGCCGGTCGGCAAGCAGCGTCTGGACCCGAGCGGCATCTGGTACACGCCGACGTCCGGGATCTGGCAGACGGTGTGGATGGAGCCGGTGGCCGCCGACCACGTCGACCGGCTCAGGCTCACCCCGGACGTCGACGCCGGCACCCTCACCGTCGAGCCGCAGGGCGTCCGCGCCGGCCTGCCGGTCACGGCGACCGCCTACGCGGGCAAGCGGAAGGTGGCCACCGTCACCGGCCGCAGCGGCGGGCCCCTGACCCTGCACATCCGCAACCCGCGGCTGTGGTCGCCCGACGACCCGTACCTGTACGACCTGAAGGTGAGCGTCGGAGCCGACCGCGTCGGCAGCTACTTCGGGATGCGGTCGGTGCAGGTGGAGAAGGTGAACGGCGTGCCGCGCACCCTCCTCAACGGCAAGCCGGTCTTCATGATGGCCACCCTGGACCAGGGCTTCTGGCCGGACGGCCTGTACACCGCCCCGACGGACGAGGCGCTCGCCTACGACCTGAGGATGCACAAGAGCATGGGCTTCAACGCGGTGCGCAAGCACATCAAGGTCGAGCCCGACCGCTGGTTCTACTGGGCCGACCGGCTCGGACTGATGGTGTGGCAGGACATGCCCGCGATGACGGCCGGGGTGAACCCGTCCGCGCAGGCGCGCGCCGAGTACGAGCGCGAGATGAAGCAGATGATCGACGAGCACTACAGCAGCCCGTCGGTCGTCATGTGGGTCACCTTCAACGAGGGCTGGGGCCAGTACGACATGGCCCGCATCGCCGACCAGGCCAAGTCCTGGGACCCGACCCGGCTGGTCAACTCCATGTCCGGGCTGAACCTGGGCGAGGACGGCGGCACCGGCGACATCATGGACGAGCACGGCTACCCCAGTCCGGCCCTGCCGCCCCACCCCGACGGCCGGCGGGCCCTGGTCAGCGGCGAGTACGGCGGCCTCGGCCTGGCCGTACCGGGACACGCCTGGTCGGTGCAGCAGTCGTACGTCGACGTCGACCCGGCGACCTACACGGACGACTACCTGGCCAAGCTCGCCGAGGTCCACGCGCTGGCCTGCCAGGGCGGCAACGGCGCGGTGTACACCCAGATCTCGGACGTCGAGGGTGAGCTCAACGGCCTCATGACGTACGACCGCAGGGTGGTCAAGCCCGACGTCGAGCGGCTCAGGACGGCCCAGCAGGCGCTGATCTCGGACGCCTCACGGGCCACCCCGGCCGGGTGCGCTTCCTGACGCCCGCCCGGAGCCGGCGCACGCCTCCCCGCGCCGCGCCGCGTCTTCCGCGCAGGCGGTGAGAAGGGTGCGGTCCGCCGTCGTACGGGCGACGGCGGACCGCACGGACCGCCCCGGCTCCTGCGCACCCCCTGGACACGGCCTCCGAACCGTGCTGTCATGCCGCTTGGTCCGTACCTTCCAACGTTGAAATACCTCAGGTGCCTGAGCGACCAGCTCACGGGCCCTGGTCCCCGCACGTCCCGAATCGTGCCAGGAGGCTCCCCCATGCCCCTGAACCGCAGACACTTCGTCGCCGGCGCGCTCACCGTGACCGGGTCGAGCGGTCTCCCGCTCGCCCTGGCCGGTCCCGCACACGCCGCGGCGGCGGCGCGAGTCACCCCCGCCGCCGGCGGGCTCTACTCGCCCAACGCGGCGCCCCTCTCCCCCACCGCCTTCCTCCGGCTGCCGCCCGGCGCGGTCACCGCACGCGGCTGGCTCGGCAACCGGCTGCGGCAGCAACTCGCCGGTCTGTGCGGCCAGTACGCCGCGATCTCGCATTTCCTGGTGATGTCCGACTCCGGCTGGGCGCACCCCGAGCACACCGGCTGGGAGGAGGTCCCGTACTGGCTGCGCGGTTACGTGGACCTGGCGATCCTCACCCAGGACGCCACCGCGCTGGACGCCGTCCGCCGGTGGATCGACGCGATCGTGGCCACCCGGCAGTCCGACGGCTGGTTCGGTCCCACCGCCCTGCGTACCTCGCTCGGCGGCGGCCCGGACTTCTGGCCCTTCCTGCCGCTGACCTGGGCATTACGCAACTGGCAGGAGTACAGCGGCGACGCGAGGATCGTCCCCCTGCTCACCGGCTTCTTCCGCTTCATGAACGCGCAGGGGCCCTCGGCGTTCGACCAGAGCTGGGTGTCGATGCGCTGGGGCGACGGCCTGGACAGCGTCTTCTGGCTGTACAACCGCACAGGCGACTCGTTCCTGCTCGACCTCGCCGACAGGATCCATGCCAACGGCGCCGACTGGGTCGACAACCTGCCCTCGCTGCACAACGTCAACATCGCGCAGGGGTTCCGCGAGCCCGCCCAGTACGCGCTGCGTTCGCCGTCCGCCGCGCTCACCCAGGCCGCGTACCGGAACTACACGTCGGTGATGACCTCGTACGGCCGGTTCCCTGGCGGCGGGTTCGCCGGCGACGAGAACGCGCGGCCCGGCTTCGGCGACCCCCGGCAGGGCTTCGAGACCTGCGGGATCGTCGAGTTCATGGCCAGCCACCAGCTGCTGACCCGGATCACCGGCGACGCGGTGTGGGCCGACCGCTGCGAGGACCTGGCCTTCAACTCGCTGCCGGCGGCGCTCGATCCGTCCGGCAGGGCCGTCCACTACATCACCGGCGCGAACAGCACCGACCTCGACAACGCGGCCAAGACGCAGGGCCAGTTCCAGAACGGCTTCGCCATGCAGGCGTTCATGCCGGGCGTCGACCAGTACCGCTGCTGCCCGCACAACTACGGCATGGGCTGGCCCTACTTCACCGAGGAGCTGTGGCTGGCCACCCCCGACAAGGGGCTGGCGGCGGCGATGTACGCGCCCAGCCGGGTCACCGCGAAGGTCGCCGACGGCACCGCGGTGACCGTCACCGAGACCACCGACTACCCCTTCGGCGACACGGTCACGCTGACCGTCTCCACGCCGAACCCGCTCGCCTTCCCGCTGTACCTGCGGATCCCCGGCTGGTGCGGATCCCCGCAGGTCACCGTCGCGGGCACCGCCGTGGCCGCGTCGGCCGGTCCGTCCTGGACCGTGGTCCGGCGCACCTGGACCGACGGCGACACCGTCACGCTGCACTTCCCGCAGTCGACGGTGCTGCGCACCTGGACCGGCGACCGCCAAGTCACCGCGGTCGACCGCGGACCGCTCACGTACTCGCTGAGCATCGGCGAGAACTACGTGCGGTACGGCGGCACTTCCCAGTTCCCCGAGTACGAGGTGCACGCGACCTCGGCGTGGAACTACGGACTCGCGCCGGACGACGGCCCCTGGACGTTCAGCCGCGGCGACGGCCCGCTGCCGGACGATCCCTTCAGCCGCGACACGACGCCGGTCCGGATCACCGCGCCCGCGCGGAAGATCGCCGAATGGCAGGCGGACGACCAGCACGTGGTCTCCCCCGTACAGGACTCTCCGGCACGCAGCACCGCCGCCGTCGAGGCCGTGACGCTGATTCCGATGGGCGCCGCCCGGCTGCGGATCTCCGCTTTCCCCACCACCTCACCGACCGGCCACCCGTGGCAGCCGGTCGCCGTCCACCGGCTGATCCGCAACCAGAACTCCGGCAAGGTCATGGGCGTCGACCTCATGTCCACCGCCAACAGCGCACACGTCGTCCAGTACGACGACAACGGCACCGCCGACCACCTCTGGCAACTCATCGACAACGGCGACGGCTGGTACCGCATCCGCAACAAGAACTCCGCCAAAGTCCTCGGCGTCGACCTCATGTCCACCGCCAACAGCGCACACGTCGTCCAATTCGACGACAACGGCACCGCCGACCACCTCTGGCAACTCATCGACAACGGCGACGGCTGGTACCGCATCCGCAACAAGAACTCCGCCAAAGTCCTCGGCGTCGACCTCATGTCCACCGCCAACAGCGCACACGTCGTCCAGTACGACGACAACGGCACCGCCGACCACCTCTGGCAGTTCGTGTAGGGCCGTGTATTCGCCCCGCTGTTTCGCTGCGTCATTTCCCTTACTCGGAGGTCAGGCACATGCGATTGCGTCTCGCAAGACCACTGCGCGGCAGATGGAGAAGAACCCTCGGTCTGTTTGCCGTCGGCGCGCTGACGGTGGCGGCCACCGTCAGCGGGTCGCTCACCGCCCAGGCGGCCGTGCCGCCGGCGCCGGCGGGCTTCTCGCTCACCTGGAGCGACGACTTCAACGGCGCGTCCGGCACCGGCATCGACCAGAGCCTGTGGAAGTACGACACCGGGCCGGGCAGCAGTTTCGGCACCGGTGAGATAGAGACCATGACCAGCAGCACCTCGAACGTCTACTACGACGGCCAGGGCCATCTGGTGCTCCAGGCCCTGCACTCCGGTTCCGACCCGCGCAGCGGATGGACGTCGGGGCGCGTGGAGACCCAGTCGGCTTCCTTCGGCGCACCGGCCGGCGGAGTCGTCCGCATCGAGTCCGTCCTGCAGCAGCCCAACGTCACCACCGCCAACGGCGCGGGCTACTGGCCGGCGTTCTGGATGCTCGGCGCACCGCTGCGCGACGGCGTGGTCTGGCCGAAGTCCGGCGAGATCGACGTCATGGAGGACATCAACGGCCGCAGCTCCGACTTCAGCACCATCCACTGCGGTGTGAACCCGGGCGGGCCGTGCAACGAGTCGACCGGCATCAGTTCGGGTGAGCGGGCGTGTGCGGGCTGCCAGACCGGCTTCCACGACTACGCGGTGGAGATCGACCGCTCGGTGTCGCCGGAACAGATCCGGTTCTACCTGGACGGGAACAACTTCTTCACGGTCAACGCCAACCAGGTGGACGCGACGACCTGGTCGGACGCGATCGACCACCCCTTCTTCATCATCTACGACCTCGCGATCGGCGGCGGCTTCCCGGACGCGTTCGGCGGGGGCCCGAACGCGGCCACGGTCTCCGGCGGCAAGCTGGTCATCGACTCGGTGGCCGTGTACAACAAGGGTGTCGGCTCCGGCGGCGGCGGTTCGGTGACCGGGCAGACGATCACCGGTCCGGGCGGCAAGTGCGTGGACGTGTCCGGTGACGACACCGGCGGCGACGGCACCGCGGTCCAGCTGTGGGACTGCCAGTCGGCGGCCAAGGACCAGCACTGGACCTGGAGCGGCCAGACCCTGCAGACCCTCGGCAAGTGCCTGGACATCGCCGGCGGCAACAGTGCCGCGGGGACCAAGCTGCAGCTCGCCACGTGCAACAGCGGCGGCTACCAGTCGTGGGTGCGGCAGACCGACGGTTCGCTGCGGAACCCGACCAGCGGCCGGTGCATCGACTCGCCCTCGGGCGCCACCGCGAACGGCACCCGCCTCCAGATCTGGGACTGCAACGGCTCAGGCGCCCAGAACTTCGCCATCGGCACCCCGATCTACGGTCCGGGCGGCAAGTGCGTGGACGTGTCCGGTGACGACACCGGCGGCGACGGCACCGCGGTCCAGCTGTGGGACTGCCAGCAGGCGACCTCGCTCGACCAGAAGTGGACCTGGAACGGCCAGACCCTCCGCACGCTGGGCAGGTGCCTGGACATAGCGGGCGGGGTCAGCACGGCCGGCACCAAGCTGCAGCTCGCCACGTGCAACGGCGGCGGGTACCAGAACTGGGTGGTCAACGCCGACGGCTCGATGTACAACCCGACCAGCGGCCGGTGCATCGACTCGCCCTCGGGCGCCACCGCGAACGGCACCCGCCTCCAGATCTGGGACTGCAACGGCTCGGGCGCCCAGAAGTTCGCCCTGGCCTGACCGAAGGTGCGGGATCGCGGGATCCCCGCAGCCGGTGGGGGTCCCGCACCCGCCCCCCGGTTCCTACGGCGAAGTGCCGTCCCGGGCCGGGGGTTTCAGCTCTGGACGGTGAGCAGGTCGGCAAGGCCGATGCGGGTGAGGAAGCCGCGGCGGATGCGGTCGGCGGTCACGGAGACCTCCTCGGATCCGTCGTCGGCGGGGTCGACGTGCACGCGGTAGGGGCGCTTTCCGGCGGGCAGGGCGACGATGCGGGCGATCTCGTCGGAGACGAGCGACGCGGGCGCGTCCTCGGGGGCGAGTGCGGCGAGCTTGGTCGCCAGCTGGTCCATCAGGCCGGGGTACCGGCTCTCGTACTCGGCCTCGACGGCGGTGTCGTCGGGGTGGCCGGAGTGGGCGAAGTGGTTGGTGCCGCTGGTGAACGAGCCGGGGACGACGATCGAGGTCTCCACGCCCCAGCGGGCGAGTTCGCCGGCGTAGGACACCGCGAGGGAGTCCATGGCGGCCTTGGCCGCGAAGTAGGGGGCGAGGTAGGGCGGGGTGCCTCCCTTGACGCTGGTGCTGGACACCCAGAGCACCAGTCCTCGCCGGCGTCGGCGCATGCCGGGGAGCACGGCGCGGTTGACGCGCTGGGTGGACAGGACGTTCACGTTGTAGAGCTCGGCGAGCTGGTCGGGGGTGAAGGCTTCGGCCGGTCCGGTCACCATGTGCCCGGCGTTGTGGATCAGCACGTCGACGCGGCCGTGGTCGGCCTCGATCTGCGCGACGGCGGTGTCGACCGAGAGCTGGGAGTTCACGTCGAGTTCGATGGACCGCAGGTCGACGTGGTGGTCGTCGGCGTACTGGGCGGCGGCCCGGACCTGGGGGGCGTTGCGGTCAGTGGTCCGGCGCATGCCGGCGTAGACGGTGTGGCCGGCGTCCGCCAGCGCACGGGCGGTGAGTGCCCCGAAACCGCTGGAGGCGCCGGTGATGACGACGATGGTGCCGGTGGTGCCGGTGGTGGACATGGACGTGGTTCCTTTCCGCGATGGCCGTGCAGGGGTGGGGTGGTCCGGGTGCGGCGGGGTCAGGCGAGTCCTCCGTTGGCGTAGAGGACCTGTCCGTTGACCCAGCGCGCGGGACCGGCGAGGAACGAGACGACCTCGGCGATGTCCTCGGGGGCGCCGAGCCGCTCCAGCGGGGTCGCCTTCGCGAAGTTCGCGATGGTGGCGTCGTCCTTGCCGTCCAGGAACAGCGATGTGGCGGTGGGCCCTGGTGCGACGGCGTTGACGGTGACGTCCCGGCCGCGCAGCTCACGGGCGAGGATGAGGGTCAGGCCCTCGACCGCGGCCTTGCTGGCGACGTAGGCGCCGTAGCCCGGCAGCTGGGTGCGGACCACGGAGGTCGAGACGTTGACGATCGCGCCACCCGGGCGGACCCTGCGTGCCGCCTGCTGGGAGACGACGAAGGTGCCGCGGATGTTCGTGCGGTGCATCCGGTCCAGGTCGGCGAGGTCGAGCGTCGCGACGGGGGACAGGATCATGACGCCGGCGGTGTTCACGACCACGTCGATGCCGCCGAAGGCCGACTCGACGGCGTCGAAGGCCGCGCTCATCGCGCCCTCGTCGGCGACGTCGCCGCCCACGGCCAGGGCCCTGCCGCCGGCGGCGGTGATCGCGGCCACGGTCTCCTCGGCCCTGGCCTTGTTCCCCGCGTACTGCACGGCGACCGCGAATCCGTCCTGGGCGAGCCGCTCGGCCGCGACGCGGCCGATGCCGCCCGAGCCTCCGGTGACCAGTGCGACACGGGCGGTGGTGGGGGTGCTGCTCATGGGGGTCTCCTCTGCGGACGCATCCAAATGAACGACACGTTCATATAAGCATGAAATGAACGCGCAGTCCATATCTTGGGGCGTGGCGAGTCCTCCCCGGGCCGCACGAGGGTGTGCCGGATGTCGCACAGGCTTCTCCACCAGGTGTCCGCCGCTTCACGCAGGGGCCTTGGAGTCGGCCTGGGATGGCGGGGCGGTGCAGTGGACACGGGTGGCGCCGCACTCGTCGAGTCGTACGTCGGGAGAGGCATGTCTGTCAGAGCCGGGACGTTCGGGCACGCGGTACGAAGTGGGCGCCGGAGGGCGGGGCGGGGTCTCGCGCTGGGGGCCGTGCTGGCCCTGGTCGCGTTCGTTCCGCCTGCCGATGCGAGCACGCGGACCGGGGGCGCCACCGCGGACACCGCGGCGTGGACCACCCGGTACGTAGCGCCCGGGGTCGAGGTCCGTACCGGGGTGCTCGGTGACCCGCGGGCCGCCGGTGTGTGGACGGTCACCGTCCAGGCTCCGGCCGTCAACCGCCTCACGGGCGCCGCCGCCTGGGCCCCGCTGGGCGACCGCGGGTGGGCCGACACCACCGCCGGGCAGGTGCGGGCCGCCGGGTTCACGCCGCGCGTGGAGCGGGTGACCTGGGACCAGTACGCCGACACGCCGCACGGCACGATGGGCTGGCAGGTCAGGGCCGGCGCGTACGCCACGCAGGCCGAGGCGGTGACGCTGGGCTCGGCGATGTCGGCAGCCGGTTTCCGCACCTCCGTCGAGTGGACGGGCTACGACGGACGCAACCCCGCCGACGCGGAACGCGTCCACGTCGCCGTCGTCGATCCGGCCCGGCTGCGCGGCACGGTCGAGGTGAGCGACGGCGGGAACACCGCCGACCGCGAGAAGACCTCGACGGTGGCCGCCCGCCTGGGCTCCCTGGTCGGCGTCAACGGCGGGTTCTTCGTCACCTCCGACGCGGACGGCGTCCAGGGCACCTCGGCCGGGCTGTCCGTGGTGCACGGCGAGTTGCAGTCCATGGCGGCCGGTTCCCGTGCCGCGCTGATCCTCGCCGACGGCGGACGGCACGTCCGGGTCGCCGACCTGTCCACCACCGCGACCGTCCGTTCCGGCTCCGCCGTCCGCGCGGTGCGGGGCGTCAACCGGGTCCCGGGCAAGGTGCGCAACTGCGGCCTCCCCGGCACCGTACCCACCGAACTGCCCCGCCAGGACCTCACCTGCTCGCTCGCGGACGACCTGGTGAAGTTCACCTCCGAGTTCGGGGCGCCCCTGCCGACCGGCCCCGGTGTCCAGGTGGTCCTCGACCGGCACGGTGCCGTCGTCTCCCAGGGCGACCGCGGCGGCTCCGTGCCCGCCGGCGGCTCGGTCCTCCAGGGCACCGGCACCTCGGCCGCCTGGCTCACCGAACACGCCG
The DNA here is from genome assembly GCF_043201715.1 of Streptomyces sp. NPDC048291. Classification (NCBI taxonomy): domain Bacteria; kingdom Bacillati; phylum Actinomycetota; class Actinomycetes; order Kitasatosporales; family Streptomycetaceae; genus Streptomyces; species Streptomyces sp. NPDC048291. Next base: position 282,614 of record NZ_JBICZC010000010.1, on the reverse strand, counting down.
CGCCGGGCCGCCGGCTGGAACTGCGCGAGACGGTCCGGGACGCCTCGGGCAGGCAGGTCCGGCTCGGCCCCGACGACAGCATCGTCAGCGCGGCCCCGACCCTGGTCGAGGACGGCCGGGTCCACATCGACGCCGCCGCCGAGGGCACGCTCGACCCGCTCGACCTCTCCTTCGGGTTCGCCTGGTCCAACGTGCGCCAACCGCGCACCCTGGCCGGCGTCGACGGTCGCGGGCGCCTGCTCCTCGTGACCGTCGACGGCCGCCAGCCCGGTGTCAGTGAGGGCTTCACGCTCGCCGAGGCGGCCCGGTTCATGCGCTCGCTCGGCGCGGTCCAGGCGCTCAACCTGGACGGCGGCGGCTCCACCGCCATGGCCGTCGACGGCAGCCTCGTCAACACCACGTCCGACACCACCGGCGAGCGGGCCGTCGGCGAGACGGTCCAGGTCCTGCCGCACACCGGCCGGGACTGACCACCCGCACGGCACCCCGTCCCCCCCTTCGGCCGCCCGGCTTTCCGCCGGGCGGCCGACACGGCGACGGCCCGGCCCGCCGGCGCCGCCCCCGCGCCCGTCACGCACGACGACTTCAACAACGACGGATACCGCGATCTCGTGGGATCGGCCCCCGGCGGAACCGTCAGCGGGCAGCAGGGCGCCGGCTGCGTCGCCGTCCTGCACGGCTCCGGGAGCGGCCTGTCCCGCGCGCACCGGGCGACGTTCAGCATGAGCACCCCCGGTGTGGTGGGCCTCGCCCGGAGCGGCGACCACTTCGGGCAGGCCACGTCCACCGCGGACCTCGATCGGGACGGCTACGACGACCTGGTCGTCGGGGCTCCCGGCGAGGACGGCGGCAACGGCGGAGTGTGGGTCTTCCCCTCCGCGGGCAGCGGGCCCTCGGCCGACCGGTCGTGGTCCTTCGACGGCGGCACCCTGCACGCCCCCGTCCCCGACGCCCGTCTCGGGCAGACCATCGCCCCGCACGGCCGCTGACGGCACGGCAGGAAGGGGCGTCCCCGCCGGGACGCCCCTGCTCTTTCAAGGTCCTTCGGGACCTACTCGATGTTGATCTTGAAGGTGCTGGTCGTGTTCTTGATGTCCTGGGCGTTGCCGCTCATCCGCAGGTTGCGGAAGGTGGCCTCGCCGACGGCGGGACCCTGGCCGGGCTCGGGCAGCTCGTTGGCCCAGATGCCGAAGCCGGACTTGGCGTCGAAGGCGTCCCCGCTCTTCTTGGAGTTGGTGATGGAGATGTCGGTGAAGATGGTGTCCTTCACCGGGAACTGGGCCTGGCCGCCGACGTAGTTGGTCTGGAACATGACGCCTCCGTAGGTGGAGTCGTCGATGTCGACGTCGTTGACCCGGATGCCCTGGAACACCTTCGAGGCGGAGAACGCCCAGATGGCGGGGAAGACCTGGGAGCCCCAGAAGTGGCCGCCCGTCCGGTCCAGGGAGACGTTCTCGACGGTCGTGGGATCGGTGCCGAAGCCGTTCATCGGGTAGCCGAAGTCCAGCGAGGAGATCGTGATCCCGGAGTAGACGAGGGTGTCGGCGACGCGGATGTTGCGGAAGGTGTTGGCGTAGCCGCCGTAGACGGCGATGCCGGCCGCGCGCCAGGTGAGGGTGGAGGTCAGGTTCTCGTAGAGGTTGTTCTTCTCGTCGGCGCCGCCGGCGTCGATGGCCGAGAAGAGCGCGAAGCTGTCGTCGCCCGTGGCGCGGGCGTCGTTGTTGACGACATGGTTGTCCGTGGAGCCGTTCGTCATGTTGATGCCGTCGGCGAACGTGTCACGGATACGGGAGTTCGAGATGGTCATGTTGTCGGTGTTGGCGCCCCAGTAGAGGCACACCATGTGCTCGGCCCAGATGTTGTCGATGGTGATGTCCGAGACGTTGGAGAAGTCGAACACCTTGCCCGGGCCGTCGATCCGGGACGTGTAGTTGCCGAAGTAGGCGAAGCCGGCGAACGTCGAGCCGTTGGCCGTGGACTCGGCCCGGAAGCCGATGTCGGTGTTCTCCTGCGAGGCGGGGGCGTGGAAGCGGGTGAACCAGGGCCCGGCTCCTACGACCTTGACCGCCTTGCCGTAGACCTGGAACTTGCTGGAGGTGTCGTAGTCACCGGCGGGCAGGTAGACGCCGACGAGCTTGCCCGTGGTGTCCATGCGGACCTTGTCGAGGGCGTTCTGCACGTCCTGCTGGGTGAATCCGGCCGGGACCGTGTAGGCGGCCGGGTCGGGGTTGGGGTTCGCCGTCGCCTGTTCGGTGTTGACGAAGTCGACGGCGTAGTAACTGGCGGTGTTGGCCGCGTCCTTCTGGAGGCGGATCCTGGAACCGGCCGGCACGGTCTTGCCGAGCAGCAGGTTCGCCTCGTCGTAGATGTGGCGCGGGGCGCCGGAGCCGGGCGAGTTGCCGGGCGCGGTCTCGTTGCCGTAGAGCCAGGCGTACTTCGAGGTGAGGTCGATCGCCTTGAGGAACTGGCCGTCCACGTAGACGTCGAGGGTGGCGTCGGTGCCGTCGGGGATCGCGAAGCGGGTGACCAGGGTGTTGGTCGCGGCACGGGTGGTCCACTCGACGTACTCGCCGGTGGCGTCGAGGGTGACCGCCTTGCGGCCGCTCGCCTCGCCCGCGAGGTCACCGATGGTGCGGTTGGGTCCGACGACCTTGGCTCCGCCGCCGACCGTGCCGTCCTCGGCCTCGTACATGTCGTACGGCATGTCGGCGCCCCGGCCGACGAACAGGTTCTGGGTGGTGGTGTTGTTGGTGCGCTTGACCGGCAGTTCGTTCGCGTCGTCGGCGATCACCGTCTGGACGGTGTACTTGCCGTTGACGGCCGTCCAGGAACCGAGGCTGATCGGTGCGGTCGTCCGGCCGGAAGCGATCGTGCCGTTGTAGGAGCCGCTGAGCGTCTTGACGGTGGCGCCGTTGGCGTCCTTGACGGTCAGTGTGACGCCGTGGGCGCCGGCGGCCGAGTCCACCGTCCCCTGGTTCTTCAGGGCGACCGTGAACGCGACGGTGTCACCGGCCGAGGCGCTGGAGGGCGTCCAGGCGACCGGTGCGGCGACCAGGTCGGAGCTGGAGACCGGCTTGACGACGAGGGCGTCGGAGCGGGTGAAGGTGTTGTTGCCCTCGTTCTGCTCGATGACCTTGTTGGACGGGTCCACCTCGGCGCCGAGCGGGTAACTGCCCGCGTCCCGGCTGCCGATGCTCGCGGTGACCGTCGTCGAGGCGCCGGCCGCGAGGGCCGGGACGTCGGCCGTGGCCGCCTTGGTGCCGCCGAGGGTGAAGTTCAGGTCGGTGGCCTTGGCCGCCTTGCTGCCGCTGTTGGTGACGGTCGCGGAGAGGCTGATGGCGTCCGACTCGACGGGCGCGGAGGGCGAGTTGGTGATGCCGGCGACCTTGAGGTCCGGGTTGGCGGCCGGGGTGCCGATCACCTGGAGCTCGGCGACCTGTCCGCCCGGGGCGCCGGTGTTGGAGGCGAACCTGAGCTGGATGTCGGCGGCGGCGCCGGAGACCGGGATGGTCACGGTGTTGCCGGTGGCCGGGTTGAACGTGTAGTCCTTCGCCGCGACGAGGCTGGTGAAGGTGGTCGCGTCCTGGTCTCGGCCGAGCACCTGGATGTTCTGGGTGCGGGTGGACCAGGCCGGGTCCGGGTTGAGCTTGACGACGACCTGGCCGAGGTCGGCGTTGGCACCCAGCTTGGTGGTGAGGGTGGCCGGGTAGGCGCCGCCCGCGCTCTCCCAATAGGTGCCGATCTGGCCGTCGTTGGCGTTCGCGGCGACATAGGTGAAGGTGTACGAGGAGGCCTCGATGGGCTTGCCCTGGGCGAGGTCGGAGCCCGCGCCGGAGCCGGGCCGGGTGACGCTGTTGCTCGCCACCGACACGTTCCCGGCGGCGTCCTTCGCCTTCACGTAGTAGGTGACCGTGGCCGTCGCCGGCGGGGTGTCGGTGTACGTCGTCACGTCACCCGCCGCGCTCTTGACGAGCTGGTCGTTGGCATAGACGTCGTAGCCGGTGACCGCCACGTTGTCGCTGGACGCCTGCCAGGTGAGCTTCACGTCGCTGCCGGATTGCGTGTAGGCGAGGTTGCCGGGTGCCGTGGGGGCCTGGGTGTCGCCGGTCGCCCCCTTGCGGGTGACGCTGTTGCTGTTGGCGGAGACGTTGCCCGCGGCGTCCTTGGCCCGCACGAAGTACGTGACGTCGGTGCCGGCCGGCTGGGTGTCGGTGAAGGTCAGGACGTTGCCCGCGACGCTCGCCCGCAGCTGGCCGTTGGCGTAGACGTCGTAACCGGTCACGCCGGTGTCGTCGGTGGCCGCGCTCCAGGTCAGCCTGATCTGCCCGGTGGCCGGCTCGGTGTAGGCCAGGTTGGCCGGGGCGGTGGGCGCCTGGGTGTCGCCGGTCGCCGGTCCGTAGACCTCCAGCTCGGACGCCTGCCCTGCGGGCCAGCCGTCGTTGGCGGTGAACAGCGCCCGCACGTACCGCGTGGTGGTCGCGTCGAAGGTGACGGTCGCCGACTGGTCGTTGGAGCTGTTGAAGGCGTACGCCTTGGACGCCGTCAGGTCGGTGAAGTTCTGGTTGTCGGTGGAGCCCTGGATCTTGAGCGTCTGGTTGCGGCTCGGCCAGCCGCTGGGCAGCCGCAGCGTCACCTGGTTCACCTGGACCGAGGAGCCGAGGTCGACGTTGAGCCACTGCGGGAAGGCGTTGTTGGTGCTCTCCCAGTAGGTGTTGCGGTTGCCGTCACCGGCGTTGGCCGCGCCGTACACGTCGGCGTGCCCGCTCTCGCTGAAGGGCTTGCCCAGGGCGAGGTTGGGGGTCGAGGCGGCGGTCGTGAGGACCTGCAGCTCGGCGAGCTGGGCGGTGCCGGCGACCGAGTTGGCGCTGAAGTCGGCCCGGACGTACCGGGCGAGGGTCGCGGGGAAGGAGACCTTGACCGTGTTGTCGTTGCCGGGGCTGAAGACGTACTGCGCCGTCGACTTGAGGGTGGCGAAGCTCTTGCCGTCGGCGCTGCCCTGGAGCGCCAGGGTCTGCTTGCGGGTCTGCCATTGCTCGGGCAGCCGCAGGACGACCTCGCGGACGCGCTCGGTCCGCCCGAGGTCGGTCTGGACCCACTGGGCCGACTTCTTCCCGGCCTGCCAGTAGGTGTCGGTGTCGCCGTCGGTGACGTTGACGGCCGCGTGTGCGGTGCGGGCGCTGCCTGCCGTGGTCGCCGCGTCCGCGGCGGCGTTCGGGCCGCCGGCCGCGTGTGCGCCGACGGCCGGCAGGCCCAGAACCATGACGGCGGAGGCGAGCACAGCGGTCGCTGCGCGGCGTCTCCGGGATCTCGGCTTGTGTCGAGTCATGCGGGGTCACTTCCTGCGGAGGCTCGCGCGCCGGTGGGGCGGCGAGGGCGGCTCGTTCCTGGCGGAGTGGTGCGGCGACTCAATACGCAGACTTTTGCATTGTTTCATCGAAATATTGCAGAGCGATGTGAACCCGTCTACTGCCAGGACTGCACAAATTTCACCAGAAGCACCCACGCATCGCCCGCTACCAGAGGGGCGGGCAGGAAAGCCGCACCCCGAACTTGCGCCTCATGACGCAAGTGAGCGCAAAAAGCGCAAATTATTGCAGGGAAGCACGACGAACGCCCCCGGACCTCGGCGGGTCCAGGGGCGTTCGGTTTGCTGTCGGCTGCGTCGTGGTCAGCCGCGCGGGCGCTCGAAGGTCAGGAGCAGGCCCTCGACGGCTCCGGGACCTATGCGGCCCTTGACGTCGGCGGAGGTGATGGCCTTGAGGGCCCAGCCGTCCTCGGCGTGCTTGTTGAGGACCTTCTCCAGTTTGTCGCTGTCCAGCGCGTCGCCGATCAGCGACTCCCGGAACGTGACGACCTTGTACTCGTAGGCGTAGGCACTGCTCATGACTGCGGGGTCCTCCTGCCGGCAGAGCCGGGTCGGGGTTGGAATCGGCCAGGGCCAGCCAATCATCCCCGGGTGCCGTGGCGCAGCGCAGGGCCCGGGTTTCGCTGCTTCAGGGGCGGTCCACGCGGAAGTGGTAGCAGCCGTACTCGACGGCACGCACGTGCACTTGGGCGGTTGCGGAGTCGGCGAAGGCCTCGGCCAGCGCGTGGGCGAACGCCGCCTGGGCGTCGTCGGGAAGCTCCAGGAGGCGACCGCCGGTGATGTGCCCCCGGCTGTCGTAGCGGCGCAGGACGCGCAGTGCGCCGGGGCGGGCCCAGGGGTAGCCGGGGTGCTCGCCGGCCGGGCCGCCGCAGTCCTCGGCGTGGACGAAGACCGGCCCCTGCTCGTCGTAGGCCCCGGGGTCGGCGCCGGTCCGTGCCGCCCAACGGCGCAGCGGGGCGTAGGAGAGCAGGGCGATCCGGTCTCCCACGGTGCTGGATCGCAGGCAGCAGCGCAGTGGCGCGCCGCCTTCGTCGTCCGCGTACGGACTCGGCGGCTTCCCGGCGTCGTCGCGGACGCGGAGTTCCCGGAGGGTCGCGGAGGGGATGGGGACGGGCGGGAAGGTCGTGGTCATGGTGTTCAGCGTGGCGCGGGGCGACGCGGGGCGCTGGCGGGTATCGGACCCCGATGTCCGTCCGGGGACGGCCGTGCGCCCCGGAGCGCGAAGAGGCGGGCCGGGGCGACCCGGCCCGCCTCTTCGAGGGGAACTTCACTCTTCGGGATCGGTGCTCGTCAGGGGAGCTTGATCAGCGAGTAGTCGTCGCAGTAACCGGCAGCCGAACCGGAGTTCTTGTAGCAGTAGACACCGGCGGAGGTGGTGGAGACGCCCGTGGTGAAGAAGAGGGGCTGCTGGGCGTAGGACGTGGTCGAGGCCCGCAGGTACGTCTCGGTACCGCCGAAGCTCTTCACGCCGACCGCGACCTCCTCACCGGCCGTGGCCACCTTGGCCCAGCCGACCAGCAGATAGCTGCCGCTGGAGGTGAGACCGCTGACGGTCTGGATGGCGCCGCTGGCACTGACCCCGGTCTGGAGCGCGTAGGTGCCGGAGCGGGCGTTGGAGGCCACCACGCTCGACGCCGTACCGGTGGACTGGGCCCAGGGGGTCAGCGCGCCGGTCTCGTAGCCGGGGTTGGTGATCGCGTTGGTGGCGGAGGACAGGGGCTCCACCGCGAGGTCGTCGCAGTAGCCCGCGCCGCTGCCGCCGGCGTTCTTCCAGCAGTAGACCGTGGCCGTGGTGCTCGAAGAGCCGGTGGTGAACAGGACGGCCGCCTGGCTGTACGACGTCGTCGCGATGTTGGTGTAGGTCTCCGTCCCGCCGAAGTTCTTCACGCCGATGGCGAGGGTCTCGCCCGCGGTGGCGACCTTGGCCCAGCCGGTCAGCAGGTAGGTGGTGCTCGGGCTGAGGCCGGTGATGGCCTGGTTGGCGCCGCTGCCGCTCGCGGCTGTGGTCAGCGCGTCGCTGCCGGTGTGGGCGTTGGCCGCGGTCACGGACGAGGAGGTGCCGCTCGCCTGGGTCCAAGGGCTCAACGCACCCGTCTCGAAGCCCGCGTTGGAGAGCAGGTTGCCGCCGGTGCCGTTGTACGCGCCGATGTTGGGGGCGGCCGTGGCGGAGACGGCGTTGCCGAAGGCGTCCTGGCCGCCGTTGGAGCTGATCACCGTGCCGGCCCGGATCACCGGGGAGGAGGCGTGCACCTGGTAGGCGTTCTTGCCGGTGTACGACGACGAGGTGTTGGCGTTGCCCGGGTTGCGGAACTCGGGGTCGGTGGTCACCTTCGCGGCGTCGGCGGGCTCGCGGGAGGGGTGGTTGCCGTAGAAGAGGTTGTTGGAGTAGGTCGAGGTGCCGGTGGTGGTGAAGTAGTTGCCGGAGCCGTAGTTGAAGACGGCGTTGTTCTGGAAGGACAGGGCGCCGCTGATGGAGGTGCCGGAGCGGGAGTACAGGATCGGGGTGGACAGGCCGTCCCGGACGGAGAAGGTGTTGTTGTAGAAGAGCGGGACGGCGCTGGAGCTGCCGCTCTGGTTCGGGACGCCGCCCACGAAGTGCAGGACTCCGCCGCCGTGGGTCTGGGTGCCGGAGGTGGGGCAGCCGGAGTTGCTGCCGTCGTTCTCGCTGATGTTGTAGCGGACCACCGTGCCGTCGCTGGGCACCGTCGAGGTGGGCTCGTTGGCGATGGTGAAGGGGGGCATCACCAGCAGGAAGCCGCCGAGGTTCTGGTGGCTGTAGTTGTACTGGAAGGTGGTGTTGTGGTTGCCCCAGTCCACGTCGAAGCCGGTGCCGTCGGCGCCGTTGACGTGGCAGTACACCTCGTTGTTCTGGACGACGGTGTTGCTGCTGCCGGACATCCAGATGCCGGCGGAGGCGCCGTTGCAGTACTGGCCGGACGGCGGGCAGGTGGACTTGGCGCCGCCGTAGCCCGCCTTGTTGCCGTCGATCAGGGCGCCGTCGTTCTTCACGACGAGGATGTCGTCGGCGCCGTCGTAGGTCATCGTGTTGTTGCGGATGACGGTGTTCGTGGTCAGACCGGTGCCCTGGCCGTCCCCGTCGGGGGTGACGGCCACCGCTATGCGGTCGACGTGGTCGAAGGTGTTGTTCTCGATCACCACGTCGTCCCAGGTGGAGACCGGGGTGGTGTGGTCGGTCTGGACGCCGACGCCCGCGTTGGTGGAGTACCAGCCGCCGCCGTAGCCCGCGATGTTGTGGATGTACATGTCGTGCACCCGGATGTGGTGCAGGACGCCGCCCGAGCTGTTCTCGGCGAGGACGCCGGAGCGGTAGGCGGGCGAGGAGGCGTTGTCGATCAGCTCCAGGCCGCCGATGTCCCAGTACTGCTGGTTGAGCAGCTTGATGACCGCGCCGGTGGCACCGGCCGCGTCGATGACCGGCTTGGCGCCGGAGCCGTAGGCGCCGATCGAGATGTTGCTGCCCGAGGTACCCGAGCCGCCCGGGGTGAGCTGGCCTGTGCAGGTGGTGCCGGCGGCGAACAGGATGCTGTCACCGGCGGCGAAGGTGGTGCTGTTGACGCTGCCGACCGCGTTCCATGGACTCGCCTGGGTGCCGCTGCCGTTGCCGGAGGCGGAGCAGTCGACGTAGTAGGTGGTACCCGCCGCCATGGCGGACTGGACCGGGAGCACGAGGGCTCCCGCCAGGGTGGCTAGCAGGGCCAGAACGCGTGCTGCCCGGCGGACCGGACGCGTCGGTCTGCGACTCTTCATCGCGACGCTCCTTGCTGGGTGATCGAATCCTCCGCGCCACGGGTTGTGACGCGGTTTCATGTGCACCGGGCGCGACGCCGAGGGGCTGCGGATGCGTCCGGAATCCGTGGCCGCCGTGCTGCGGCAGCGGAGCCGAGCAGGTCGGGCGAAGTGTGTGTGGGGGGGAGGAACGGCGCGACCAGCCGCGATGGCGCCGCAGACGGTCCGCGGGCCGTCGCGGCGCTTCCGGCGGAGCGCTCAGCGCGCGGCGAGCGCGTCCGCGACGGTGGTCTCCAGTACGGGGGTGGACGTCTCCAGGACCGAGGCGTGCCGCATGCCCGGCGGGAAGGAGAGGGCGACCGGCTCCCACGCCACGCCGTCCCTGCTGCGGGCCGCCCCGTAACGTCCTTCCAGGAAGTGGTCGAAGATCATGATCCATTCGTCGCCGCGGCGGAACAGCGACGGTCCCTCCACCAGGGAAGGTGTCACCGGACCCGCCGGCGCGGCGTACGGGCCGCCGGGGCTGCCGAAGGTGGTCAGGTGGATGTCCTTGTGCGCGGTGTCGCGGTCGTTGACCCCGCGCTCGTCCTTGAAGGCCATCACGAAGCCGCCGCCGTCCAGTTCACGGACGGTGGCGTCGATGACGGAGTGGCCCGGGTCGAAGAAGACGCCGGGTGCGGAGTAGGTGCGGAAGTCCTGGGTGGTGCAGTGCCAGATCCGGTGGTCCTGGCTGATGTGCTCGAAGTCGCGGCCCTCGGCCGTGTGGCCCGGTTCGACGACGGACGACCAGATGAGGTGGTACAGCCCGGTGGCGCGGTCCAGGAAGAACTCCGGGGCCCAGGCGTTGAGGGCGCCCGCCACCCGGGCCATCACCGGCACCAGCCGCTGCTCGGACCAGCTGACCAGGTCGGCCGAGGTGGCGTGGACGATGTACGGGCTCGTCCAGCCGTCGGTGGCCAGCAGATGGAACAGACCGTCGGGGCCGACCCCGATGAACGGGTCCCGCAGCCGTCCGGTACCGACGGTCCCCCGCAGGACGGGGCGGCCACCGTTCACCGCCGCGAACTCCTCGCCGTCGTGACTGTAAGCGAGGTGCAGCGCCTCGTCCGCGTCGGTGAAATAGGAGACCACGTACATCGGTGGGGGTCCTTCCGGGATGTCGGGACTGGTGGCGGCAGGGCATGGCGGAACGGCCGGACGACGGTGCGGGGCACGGCGCCGGGGGGGTGAACCGGTGTGCGGGGGTCAGGACTTGACGGCGCCGGCGGACAGGCCGGCGACCACGTGACGCTGCAGGAAGACGAAGATCAGGAACAGCGGCAGGACACCGAGCAGGGCGGCCGGGAAGAGGGTGGTCGGCTGCACCGTGTGCGGGTCGATGAACGAGTACGCGTTCACCATGACCGTCCGCTTGTCGGGGTCCTGGAGGAACACCAGCGGGACGATCAGGTCGTTCCACACCTGGAGGGAGACGAAGGTCAGCAGCGTGCTGGTGATCGGACGCAACAGCGGCAGGATGACCGTGAAGAAGGTGCGCAGCGCCCCGCAGCCGTCCAGCGCGGCGGCCTCCTCCAGGTCCGGGGGGATCGAGCGGATGAAACTGGTGTAGAAGAACACCGCGACCGGCAGGAACATCGCCGTGTAGACGAAGACCACGCCCGCGTAGTTGTCCAGCAGGTTCAGGTCCCGCATCAGCAGGTACAGCGGTGCCACGACCACGAAGACCGGCACCGAGGTGCCCACGATGAACAGCCGGTACACCCAGGTGGACCAGCCCTGGGAGATGCGGGCGAGCGGGTAGCTGGCCAGGGAGCCGAGCACGGTGATGCTCAGGCACGACAGACCGGTGATGAGCAGGGTGTTCAGGGCGCTGCGGCCGTAGTGGATCTGCGAGAAGGCGGCGGAGAAGTTCTTCAGGGTGAAGGTGTGCGGGATGCCGAGCGGGGCGCGGGCCACGTCCGCCGCGGTCCGCAGCGAGGTGAGCACGGTGAACACGAAGGGCAGCACGAACACCAGCACGCCGAGGCAGAGCAGCACGGTGCCCAGGCCGCCGAGGATCCGGCGCCGGGTGGTGCCGGAGCGGACGGGGGCGGCGCCGGCCCGTGGCCGGGACGCGGAGGGCCGGGTGTCGGTCTTGGTCTTGGTCTTGGGGGGCAGGGTGTGCGAGGTCATGGTCGTATCCGCCCGTCAGATTCGTCGCTCGCGCAGGCGGAGCAGGGAGGAGGTGGCGCTGGACAGGACGACCACGGTCACCAGGAGGAGTACGGAGATGGCGATACCGAGGGCGAACTTCCCGCCGCCGAACACGTTCCGGTAGACGAGGGTGGTCAGGGTCTCGGTGGCGCCGGCCGGGCCGCCGTTGGTGAGCACCAGCGGGAACTCGAAGACCTTCAGGGAACCGATGAGGCTGAGCGTCACGTTCACGGTGAGCGCCGGGGCCAGCATCGGCCACTCGATGGCGCGGAAGCGCCGCCAGCCGCCCGCGCCGTCGACCGCGGCGGCGTCGAGGAGTTCGGTGGGCAGGCTCATGTAGCCGGCCAGGAAGATGGCACAGGAGTAGCCCGCGAACATCCAGATGTTGACGGCGGCCACCGCGTACAGGGCGGTGGAGGTGTCGCCGAGCCAGACGTGCTCCAGCGAGTGCAGGCCGACCAGGCCGAGGAGGGCGTTGATGCCGCCGTCCGGGGCGAACAGGTACGACCAGATGAACGCGGCCATCACCGGTGACACCAGGGTCGGGGTCAGCAGCACCACGCTGAGCGCCTTGCGGACCTTCGGCCGGCGGAAGAGCAGGCTCGCGAAGAGCAGGCCGAGGCCGTTCTGGACGACCACGACGACGGCCGCGTACAGGACGGTGTGCCACAGGGCGGCGGTGACGTCCGGGTCGTCGGCCATGGCACGGTACTGCTCGGTGCCGACGAAGTGGGCGATCGGTCCGCCGAGGCTGTCGGTCATGCTCAGGTAGACGCCGCGGGCCAGCGGATACAGCATGAAGGTGGCGTATACGGCGATCGCCGGAAGCAGGAAGGCGGCCATGGTGGCGCGCCGGCGATGGATCACGGGGGTCCTCCTCTTGCCCGGACGGCCGTGGCGGGGGCGGTCGGGAGCCGCCGGTCGCGCCCCGCCACGGTCGGCCAGGGGACGGGTTACTTCGCGGACGCCGCGGTCTGGATGTCCTTGAGGGTCTGCGCGGCGGACGACTTGCCCAGCAGATAGGCCTGGATCTTGGAGCCGACTGCGGTCTCGGCGGTCGCGCCGTACCAGGAGTTGGAGGGCAGGATCCGGTAACGGCCGTCCTTGAAGGCCGTGGTGAACGCGGTGGTCGCGGTGCTCTCGGGCGTCGTGCCGCCCGTGAACGGCGACTCCGCGTGCTCTGCGTCGAGGTACTTGGCGAGGTTCTCGCTCTGCGACCAGAAGTCCACGTACTCGCGGGCCGCGTCACCCTGCTGCGACTGCGAGTTGACGGCCCACATCGTGCCGGAGAAGAGCATCCCGTTGGGCTCGGTGCCCGCGGCACCGCCCGGCCAGGGCGCGAACGAGACCGGGAAACCGGCCTTCTCGACGTTGGAGACCTGCCACGCGCCCTGGTACCAGAAGGCGCTCTTGCCGGCGCTGAAGTTCTGCGGGCCCTGGGACCACTCGTCGACGCCGAGTTCGTTCTTCCAGTCGACGTAGCCCTTGTCCTCCAGGGTCTTCAACTGGTCCAGCGGTCCCTGCCAGTCCGGGTCGAAGGAGGCCTTGCCGCCGAGGAAGTCGGAGTCCCACTGCTTGTTCTTCTGGTAGACGACGGTCGATCCGCTCGCCTGGAACACCGAGCTGCCGGTCCAACCCGACTTGTCGGGAAGGGAGATGGGGTTGATGCCGGCCTTCTTGAGCTTGGCGAGGTCGGTGAGGAAGGTCGGCCAGTCGGCGGGGACCTCGGTGATGCCGGCCTTCTTCAGCAGGTCCATGTTGGCGTACAGGCCGATGCCGATCAGCTCCATCGGCATGGCGAGGGTCTTGCCGTCGGTCTGCGCGAAGGGCTTGGCATCGGGGGCTATCTTGCTCGCCCAGGACTCCTGGGACAGGTCGGCGAGGTAGCCGGAGGCACCCCACTTCTTCATCTTGTCCGTGTCGACCATGATCACGTCGCCGGCCTTGCCGCCCAGCAGCTCGGGCTGGAGCTTCTGGACGTAGGTGTCGTTCGCCGTGATGTACTCGAAGTCGATCTTTATCTTCGGGTGAGCCTTCTCGAACGCCTTGTTGATCTCCGCGACGTTCGCCGGCTCGGCACCGCCGCCCTTCCACGCCTGGACGTGCAGGGTCACCGTGCCGTCACCGGACGCGCCGCTCGACCCGCCTCCGCACGCGGCCAGCGACATCGCCATGGCCGCGGCCACCGCGGTGGCGACCGCGACACGTCTCCCGGAACGCTTCATTGCACACCTCACCCATCGTCGGTACGGACCGACTTGTCATGTCTGAAGGGGTTGATCCGGTCGGCCTGCATCCGTGTGGGTACAGCGCCGATACGGCGGAAAGGAGGTCGGTGGACCCGAGTTGCGGCAATCGTTTCGTGCCGATGGCCGGGAACTGTAACGCAAAACTTAGGCGACATCTATACGTAACTTTCTGTGGCCGACGCCCGTAGTCCCGGCGGTCGCACGGCCCAAGCCCACACGGGGTTTCACTCGGGATCGCCCCAGCCTTATCGTTACAGTTTCCTGGAAGTTTCCCGGAGTACCATGGTTGGGTGAGCCGGCACGACGGAGTTCCGGTTCGGCCCATGTGCCGTACAGGCAGGAGGAGTTGGAGTGGCAGAGCGGGTGACCATCGCGCGGGTGGCCGCGGAGGCCGGCGTCTCCGCGATGACCGTGTCCAACGTCATGAACGGCAAGCCCGGCGCCTCCGAGGAGACCCGCCGCCGCGTCATGGAGGTCGCCGGCCGCCTCGGATACCGGCCCAACGTCTCGGCACGGAACCTCAAGGCCAGCCGCACCGGACTGATCGGACTCATCGCCCTCGACCTCACCAGCCAGTACGGGCTGGAGATCCTGCGCGGCGTCGCCGACGAACTGGCCGACGCGGAACAGGAGTTGCTGGTCAACGCCTCCTACCACGACGCCGTACGCGAGAAGGACCGCATCGAGTTCCTGGGCCGCGGCCTCGTCGACGGCGTCCTGATGATCGCGCCGGTCCTGGAGGACGAGACGGTCGAGCTGCTGCGCCGCCAGACCCTGCCCTGCGTCATCATCGACCCGCGCCGCCTGGACGTGCCCCTGCCCCGGCTGACCGTCGACAACTACCACGGCATGCGGCAGGGCACCCAGCACCTGATCGACCTCGGCCACACCCGCATCGCCTACCTCCGGGGCGAGGAGGACCTCGAAAGCACGTCCGTCCGCTTCCAGGGCTTCGAGGACGCGATGCGGCTGGCCGGGCTGGAGGTGGACGCCCGCATGGTCGCGTCCTGCGACTTCTCCTACGCCTGCGGATTCCGCACGGCCACCCGCCTGATCGCCGACCACGCCCCCACGGCGATCGTCGCCGGGGCCGACCTGATGGCGCTAGGCGCCGTCGACGCCGCGCGGGCCCACGGCCTCAAGGTTCCCGACGACTTCTCGGTCGTCGGCTTCGACGACCTCCCCCAGGCGGCGCAGAGCTTCCCCGGCCTGACCACCGTGCGCCAGCCCCTGCACGACATGGGCCAGAAGGCGGCCCGCGCGCTGCTCTCCCTCGTCGAGGGCCAGAAACTGCTCATGGATCACATCGAGGTCGGCACCCAACTCGTGATCCGCAACTCCACGGCCCCACCCTCCGCCACCGCCGCCTCCTGAGCGGATCGAGACCGGCCCGGCCGGACGTCTTTCGGTCGACCGATCCGGCGCGGACGGCGGCGCCCTCCCAGCCCGCGGGAGCCGCGCCGGGGACGGGCCGGTGCAGGGGGCAGGCGGTTCCTCAGTCCGCCGGCCGGACGTCGGTGGGTGTCGGGCGCGCGGGCCGGAGGGTTCCGGAGGGCAGTGCCCACACCAGGCCGAGCAGTGCGCCCGCGGTGGCGATCCAGAGGGTGGGGCGCAGACCGATCGCCGAGCCGAGCCAGCCGCCTGCCAGTGCGCCGACGGGGCGGATGCCGTAGCCGAAGAGGCGGGCGGCTCCGGCGACGCGGGATCGCAGGGTGTCGGGGATCAGCGACGCGGTCAGGGATCCGCCGGCGATGTCCAGGAGCATGACGCCGAATCCGGAGCCGAACTCCGCCAGCAGCAGGCACGTCGCCGTGGCGAGAACGGGGCCCTGGGCCAGCGGGACCAGCACGAGTGGCGCCGGGAAGGCGAAGAGGCCGAGGAGTGCCGCCCGTCCGGTTCCGAGCCTGCGCACGATCCTGCCCGTCAGCAGGGCTCCGAGCACCGAGCCGACGGCGCCGCAGCCGAGCACGGCGCCCAGGAGGCCCGGGCCGAGTCCGAGTTCGGTGGTGGCGTAGAGGACGAAGACGGCCTGGAAGGCGAAGTTGAACAGGTTGAGCGTGGTCACCGCCCCGTAGTAGCCGCGCAGGATCCGGGACCGGCCGAGGTGGCGGAAGCCGGCCGTGAGGCCGCCCTCGGCGTGGGTGGCGGCCGGTGGTTCGACGGGGTGGATACGGGACAGTTGCCAGGCCGACGCCAGGTAGGAGGCGGTGTCGGCGAGCAGCGCGACGGGGGCGGACAGGAGTTGCACCAGCAGTCCCGCGGCACTGGTACCGCCCACGTAGGACATGGCCCGGCTGCCGTTGAGCAGGGAGTTTCCCTCGACGTAGCGGTCGGCGGGCACCAGGGAGACGAACAGCGCGGCGTTGCACACGTCGAACAGCACGCTCAGGGCGCCGGCCGTGAACGCGACCGCGTAGAGCTGGCCGAGGCCGAGCAGGCCCAGCGCCCAGGCGACCGGGACCGAGGCCAGTGTCAGCGCCCGCCCGAGGTCTGCGGCGATCATCATGCGCCGGCGTCGCCCGCTGCGGTCCGCCCGGACACCGGCGTGGACGGAGAACAGCAGGTTCGGCAGGAGCCCGGCTGCCGTCAGCCACCCCATCTGGGCCGGGCCCGCGTCCAGGGTCAGGACGGCGAGCAGGGGCAGGGCGATCTGGGTGATCTGGTCGCCGAAGAGCGAGACGGTCTGCCCGGTCCAGTAACGGCGGAAGGCCTGCTCGCGTAAGAGGGCGGGCAACCGTCCGGCCGGGCTCACGCGTGCGGTTCCTGCGTCTCGTCGTGGGTCGGCGTGCCGAACTCCCGTGCCGGGTGGCCGAAGTGGACGTACGACACGCGGCGGGACGCGGCGGGACGCTGTTCCGGATCCTCGGTGCGGCGGAGGTAGGGGCGGAGCAGTTCCCACACCTGCTCGTCGAGTTCCTTGAGCTCGGCGGCGGTGACGAAGATCGTGGCGTCGCCCAGCGGTGCCGCCTCCTGCCAGTCCGCGGGCTCGGTGTGCCGGTTCTCCAGCCAGCGGGTCGCCTCGGTGAAGTACCGCTCGACGAGCGCGAGGCTGAGCGCGGTGGCGGCCTCCCGCACCTCGGGGTCCGCCGTGTAGCCGGGCCAGGAGGTGGACGACGCCGTCGCCCGCCAGGGTTTCTCCCTGCCCTGCCCTTCGCCGGTCTGCTCCGCGAGCCCGTACTTGGCCAGCATCCGCAGGTGGTACGAGCAGCCGGCCACCGACTCCCCCGTCAGCTCGGCCGCCCGGGTGGCGGTCATCGCGCCTTCCCTGCGCAGCAGCCCGATGAGCGTCAGGCGGAACGGATGGGCGTACGCGCGGAGCGCACGCGGGTCGGTGAGCTGTCGCCGGTCCATGATGTAAAGGTATCTTTCTAAAGAAACCTTTACAAGCGGCCGGTCCTGGCGTTACTCACGACTTATGTTGTTTTGATCACTTTTATCCCTTCGGTGAGCAGGGTATTTGTGTTACTCATGAGATGTGCGGGAGAGGGTTCTCCGGACCCGCCCGCATGGACTCGGGAAGATCTGCCGGTACGCGCCGGAGTCAGCGAGCTGTGTGAGCTGCATGGACCCCACACCCTCCTCTGCTTCGCCGTTCGACACGGTCAGCGGCGCCCTGGGGGACTACATCCCGAAGGGCGGAGCGACGGTGGTGGGCAGGCAGCACCCCCTGGGGGCCGACAGCGAGGCCGAGGACGGGGAACAGATTCTCGCGGTGGTCGGTCTCCGCCCGGATCTGCGGATCAGCGGCTCCAATCTGGACGCCGCCCCGTTCGCGGGGGTGAGCGCCGCGCCGGGCACCGCCTTCGCCGATCTGCTGCCGCCCGGGGACGTACCGACGGTCACGCAACGGCTGCGACGGGTCCTGAAGACGCGGGAGGCGCATGTCGCCCGGGTCCAGCGGCTGCTGCGGGACGACGGGACGGAGCTGGTGGTCTCGATGAGCATCCTGCCGGCCGCACCGCCGCAGGAGGGCCTGACCGTCTCGCTGATCGCCATGGCCAAACGGCTGCACCTGTACGCCTCGGCCACCGCGATCGGCACGTCCCTGGACATCGGGGAGACCGCCCAGTCGCTGGCCCAGTCCCTGCTGGCCTGGGGGGACGTGGCCGCCGTCAACCTGGACTACGCCGTGTGGACCGGCGAGGCCGTCACCGAGCAGGCGCAGGACCGCATCCGGCTGCGGCGCGCGGCCCTGGTGCCGGACCGGGCCTGGCCCGAGGGGTATCTGACGCCCGGGGACAACCTTCCCCGTGAGGCGAGCCGTCTGCTGGCCGGCGCGGTCATGCGCGACGACGTTCCCCACGCGGTCGTCATCCCCGACCGTGCGGCGATCGAACGGGTCCTGGGCGATCCGCTGCTGGTGCGGGCCCTGGTGCCCGGCAACCGGCCGGTGAGCGTCGCCTGCATACCGCTGGTCGTGGAGGGACCGGAGGGCGCGCCGAGGCCCATCGTGCTGGGCGTGACGGAGGTCTGGCGGCGCCCGGAGTGCCTCTTCGGCGACGCCGAACTGCTCGACCTCCAGGAACTCGTCGCCAAGACCGCCCGGCACGTGGACCTGGCCCGCCAGCACCAGCGTGAGCACGCCCAGGTCCTGGCGTTGCAGCGGCGGCTGCTGCCGCGGGCCGGCAGCGACACCATCGAGGTCGCCAGCGTGTACGAGCCCACCACCCCGGACAGCGCGGGCGTCGGCGGCGACTGGGTGAACAGCTTTCCGCTGCCGGGGGACCGTACCGCGCTGGTGGTGGGTGACGTCGTGGGGCACGGGCTGGGGGCCGCGGCGGCCATGGGCCAGCTGAGCATGGAGGCGCGGGCGCTGCTGTCGGCGGGACTGGGACCCGGGGAGGTGCTGGAGCGGCTGGACGAGACCGTCACCCTGCTGGACGACACGGACGCGGGCCTCGCCGCCGGGTACAGCGCGCTGGGCTCGACGTGCTGCATCGCGGTCTACGATCCGGTCGACCACAAGGTACTGATCTCCAACGCCGGCCACCTGCCCCCGCTCCTGGTGCATCCCGACGGCTCCGCGGAGACGGTCGCGGCACAGCCGCACCCGGCCCTCGGAGCGGAGTTCGTCGTACGGGAGCCGTTCGAGGTGCACGAGTTCGCCGCGCCGCCCGGTTCGCTCCTCGTCCTCTACACCGACGGCCTGGTGGAGGATCCGGCGGCCTCGATCGACGACGGCATCGGCCGGCTGACGGACGTGGTGCGCGACGTGCATCCCTGGGACGATCTGCAGCAGGCCGCGCGTCGCGTGGTCGCCCGGCTGGGTCCGCAGGAGCCGCTGCGCGACGACGTCACCCTGCTGCTCGCGCGGATGGCCGGGCGCCGCGGCCGGGACACCGCCACCTGGCGGCTGCCCGCCCGTGACGACACCGCCGCCCGCGCCCGCGCCCTGGCCTCGCCCCTCCTGCGCCGTTGGCACCTGGGCGAGCAGGCCCGGGACGGTGCGCTGCTGGTGGTCAGCGAACTGGTCACCAACGCCGTCCGGTTCGGCACCGGGCCGGTGACGGTGCGGCTGGTGCGCGCCGGGAACCGGCTGACCTGCGAGGTCGGCGACACCGGCAACGGCCGGCCGCGGCTGCGCCGCGGTGACCCGCTCGACGACGGCGGGCGGGGCCTGCACGTCGTCCACAAACTGACCACGCGCTGGGGGGTTCGGTGGACCGACACCGGCAAGGCCGTCTGGGCGGAACTGGAGGGATAGCGCCGGTGCCGCGCCGAGAGCGGCGGCCCTCGGCTACAGCCACTCCCCTTCCAGGGCCGTGGCCGTCAGCCCGGGCGCGGCGGCGTACAGCACCGTGCGGCTGCCGGACTTCTGTCCCGCGTCGTGCGCGCGGCGCAGGATGTCGAGTACGGCGGCACCGCCGCGGTTGCCGGTGGTGTAGCTGTCCCGGCTGTGGGCCAGCAGGCCCTCCGGCCAGGTGTCGGGCATCGTCTGCTCCATGTACTCGAGGACCCGCGTGCCGCCGGGATGCGCGAGCAGCAGATCGGGATGCCAGGGCTGCCCGTCGTCCCGGTGCCGCGCGCCCAGCCACTCCCACATCGCGGCCACCGTCTCCTGTACGGCGCGCGGCCCGCGCCGGTCCATCACGAAGTGCGTGCCGTCCTCCCGGGTCTCCAGCCGGTGCAGGTCGGTGGTGCCGGGCAGGGTGTGGTGCCAGGCCGCGTCCAGGCGCAGCACCGACTCCGGCCGGGGGCGGCCGGTGACCACCACGGCGACCGCGGTGTCCGCGAAGAGCAGCCGCACGATGAGTGACTCCAGCGTGTCGTCGGCGGGCTGGTAGGTGGTGCTCAGCGCCTCCGATATCACGACCAGCACCGCCCGGTCGGGGTCCGCGGCGACCAGGTCGGCCGCCAGTGCCAGCGACCGGGTGCCGGCGATGCAGGCCCACTGGGTGGCCGGCAGCAGCAGGACGTCGTCGCGCAGCCCGAGGCGGTTGAGGAGGGAGAGGTCAAGACCCGGCAGGGCCGGGGTGGTGGAGTGACTGGTGATCAGGCAGTCGACGTCGGTGGTGTCCAGTCCGGCGGCCCGGAGGGCGTCACGCGCCGCGCGTTCCCCGTACGACTGCACGGCCGCCCAGGCCGGCGCGGTGCGCTCCTGGATGGTCTGCGGCGCCGGTATCGCCTCCAGCGCGGCGATCACGCGGTTCACCTCCTGCTCGGTGAACCCCTGGTGGGCCAGTGCCGCACGGGCCGGGCCGGCGCCCGGAGTTCGCAGGCCCGTCCCGCCGCCGGGCTCGGTGGCCGTCTCCAGCGGCAGCATCCAGCCGCGGGTGTCGATCCCCGTGCTCCCGGCGATGCCGTCGATCCGGGAGAGCCACGGCGCCTGCGGGTGCCGTCCCCGCACCTCGGCGAGGATCTCGCCGGTCTTCACGGCATGTTCGCCTTGTACGACGGCTGGAGGAGTCAGATAGGCGCCCATAGCACGCATCTTTCACAGAAAGCCAGTAAATGAGTTAAGTGTCCGAAATAGGACTTGTTGACCAGGGCTGAGGTCAAGACACCGTCATTGCAATGTACTTCGCATTCGACAACCCCGGGGTTTCCCCATGTCCCCCGAAAGCCACCCCAGTTCCTTCCGGCACTTGCGCGACAGGAGCACACAGCCGCCCGGCATAGATCGTTGCCGAGCAAACCCCTTGCGCCTTAGGGAAGTTGAGCGCCGTACGAATCGGGCAGCGGCCCGAGACCTACGCCACCCATGAGGTGCGTCACAGTCGCGCCGGGCGCGGGTTGGCCAACCGGCGGGCGGCCTGGGGCTCATGGGGTGTGCGACGGCGCACTTTTCGAACGAATCGCGCCACCCCGCGCTCCTCACATGCTTCATCACCTCCGCCGGAGATCCCGACGTCAGCCCCGCGCACCGCGGACCGCCCGCACCGAGTCCGGCCGCGCCTCTGGCGGACAACGCCCACGTCGGAGACCATGGCGCCCTGCCCACCCGGCCGCTCCCCCAGGAGGCGGCACCCCGGACGACCGGCGCATACGGCTTCCCCCGACCTCCAGGCCGCACACCGTGCGACCGTTCGAACCGCTCTCCCCGCTCGCGACCCGTCACGGCCGGGTCCGCGGTGCCCATCGAGGAGTTGCCGAAATGTCCTACGATGCCTCTGATTTACCCTCAGACTGGTTTCCCGATCCGCCCCCGGACCGGTTCGCCCACGACCGTCCGTCCCCGACCTGGTCGACCGGCGAACAGCCGTACGACGTCTCCCCGACGGGCCCTCGGTCCGGAGCCCACCGCACCCTGCGCCTGCTGCGGCGGGCGCACCGCTGGCACCGGCGGGTGGCGACCGTCACCGCGCTCGGCTACTTCGCGGCCTTCCTGACACTGACCGTCAAGGCACCGTCCCTGATGGCCCGCCCCGGCCCCGGCGGGCTGCCCACCGGACTGGTCCTCGCCCTGGTCCAGATCCCCGTGACCTGGCTGGCCGTCCTCCTGCACGAGGCCGCCGCGCACCGCTTCGTGGATCCCCTGGCGCGGCGCGCCCGCCGTCAGACGGGCGCGGCCGGCGCGGACCGGGAGCAGGCGCCGTGACCGGGTTGGGCGGCTCCGCCCAGTCCTGGTCCCTCGTCGCGTTCTGCTCGGTCGTCGCCCTCACCCTGCTGCTGTGCGTGCTCACCGGCCCGGAGGCGGACGACCTCGCGGAGTTCTACACCGGCTACCGGTCCCTGTCGCCGTTGCGCAACGGGCTGGCCATCGCCGGCGACTACATCTCCGCCGCCACCGTCCTCACCATCGGGGGGATCATCGCCCTGTGCGGCTACGACGGCATCGTCCTCGCCCTCAGCGCACTGCTGTCCCTGCTGTTGCTGATGTTCCTGCTGGCCGAACCCCTCCACAACACCGGCCGCTACACCATGGGCGACGCGCTGGCCCGCCGCCACCCGGCCCGGTCGGTCCGCGTCACGGCCTGCGTGGTCACCCTCGCCGCACTCGTCCCGATGATGGTCGTCCAGCTCGCCGGCGTCGGTGAACTCCTCGCGTACGTCCTCGGGTTCTCCGACACCGGCATGCAGAACGGGTGCGTGGCAGGCGCCGGTGTCCTCATGATCAGTTATGCGGCGCTCGGCGGGATGCCCGGCACCGCGCTGGTCCAGATCTTCAAGACCGTGGCGCTGCTCGGCTCGGGTCTTGTGGTGAGCGTGCTGATCCTGCGGACGTTCGACTGGCAGCCCCAGGCGCTGTTCCACGCGGCGGCCGGGCGGAGCGGGGCCGGTGACGCTTATCTGAGCTGGGGGCTGCAGTACTCCAGCAGCCCGCATCCGGCCCTGGACATGGCCAGTACCCAGTGCGCCATCGTGCTGGGCGGCGCCTGCCTGCCGCACGTCACCATGCGGATGTACACGGCGGGCACCCCGCGCCAGGTCCGCCGGGCGATGTCCTGGGCGGTCTCGTCGGTGACCCTCTTCATCCTGATGCTCACGCTGATCTGCACCGGCGCGACCGCGCTGGTCGGTCACGAACGCATCGCCGCGGCCGACGCGCACGGCACGACCGCCTACCTGCTGGGCGCCCGCGCCGCGTTCGGAGCGGATCTGTCCCGGCCGGAGAGCCTGCTCTTCGCCACCGTCACCACCGCCGTCTTCCTCACGCTGCTCGCCTCCGTCGCGAGCATGACACTGGCCTGCGCCAACACCCTCGCCCACGACCTGACGGCGTCCCGCGCCACTCCCCCGGCACCGGCCAGGGAACTCACCCTCGCCCGGTGCAGCGCCCTCGCCGTGGGCATCCCCACCATCCTGCTGGCCGTCCTCGCCCAGCACCGCAGCCTCCAGCCCCTGGCGACGGTCTCCTTCACCCTCGGCGCCTCCGCCATCGCCCCGGCGCTCCTCTACACCCTCTTCTGGCGCCGCTTCACGCGCACCGCGCTGCTCGCCACCCTCGTGGTGGGCTCGCTGACCGTGCTGGCCCTGGCCCCCGGCACCACCCTGGTCTCCGGGACACCGCTGTCCGCCTTCCCCGACGCGGACTTCGCCTGGTTCCCCTACAACACGCCCGCGCTGGTCTCCGTGCCCGCGGGCTTCCTCGCCGGCTGGCTCACCACAGTCCTGGCCGGCCGGCGGTCCGCCGACCGCGAACGCAACCGGTACGCGTCCCACGAGCGCCACCTGCTCACCGGGCAGCCGCCACGCCGCTCGGCCCGGTAGAGGGCCGAAGGGCGGCGCACCGCGGGTGCGGCCGGGCGGAGCCGTGGCCCCGACCCGGGCCGCAGGGCGGGAACCGGGTCGGAGCCGATCGGGGCCGGACGGATCTATTTGGCCGGGGCCCGGTCCTGGAGGCCGGTGGTCATGGACGTGGCGGCCGCGTTGAGCCCCGCCACCGCGGCCTTGGGCAGCGCCCCGGCGACCTTGGTGGCGAGGTCACGGGAGGGGCCGGTTCCGTCCGCGTGGGCAGGGGCGGCGAGAGCCACGCCCGTCAGAGCGAGCGCGGCGGCAGTGATGATCCTCTTCATGCCCTGAGGAACGACCGTCCCCGGCCGGGGACACGACCGACGGCCGCCGACCTCGGAAAACGCCCCGGACCCCCGGGTCCCGAGTGGCGGCTCCGGCCCGGTGGGACCAGGCTGGATGCCGGAGAGCCGGGCCGGGCCGCCGTCGGCACGCGGCTCGGGTACCGGGCGCCGGGCCGCCGGGCGTCCGGTGTTCGCCCCGCGCACGCCGGGTCACCCGATCCGGCGGAGCCGGAGGGCCCCCCGACGACACGAAGGACGCGAGAGCGCGAGCACACCGATACGGCGCCGCGCCGGGGCGTGCGGCCACGTGCGCCCCGACGCCCGTGAGGTCTCCGTGCGGACCCCGGGTCCCCGCGAGGACCGCCACCCACTGCTCCGTGCTGAGAAAGGCAGAGTCATGACGCAGAAGCCACCCCTCACCACGACCGACTCCGGTGCCCCCGTCGAGAGCGACGAGCACTCGCTGACCGTGGGGCCCGGGGGGCCGATCCTGCTCCAGGACGCCTATCTGATCGAGCAGATGGCACAGTTCAACCGGGAGCGCATCCCCGAGCGCCAGCCGCACGCCAAGGGAAGCGGCGCCTTCGGCCGCTTCGAGGTGACCGAGGACGTCAGCGCCTACACCATGGCGGGGCTCTTCCAGCCCGGCGTCCGTACCGACCTGGTGATCCGCTTCTCGACGGTCGCCGGTGAACGCGGCAGCCCCGACACCTGGCGCGACCCGCGCGGTTTCGCGGTGAAGTTCTACACCGGCCAGGGCAACTACGACATGGTCGGCAACAACACGCCGGTGTTCTTCGTGAAGGACCCGATGAAGTTCCAGCACTTCATCCGCTCCCAGAAACGCCGCGCGGACAGCAACCTGCGCGACCACGACATGCAGTGGGACTTCTGGACGCTCTCCCCGGAGTCCGCCCACCAGGTGACCTGGCTGATGGGCGACCGCGGCATCCCCCGGACCTGGCGCCACATGAACGGCTACACCTCGCACACGTACATGTGGATCAACGCCAAGGGCGAGCGGTTCTGGGTGAAGTACCACTTCAAGACCGACCAGGGCATCGAGTTCTTCACCCAGCACGAGGCGGACCAGATGGCCGCCGTCGACACGGACTTCCACATGCGCGACCTGTTCGAGCACATCCGTGACGGCCAGTACCCGAGCTGGACCCTGTACGTGCAGCTCATGCCGTACGCGGATGCCGCGGGGTACCGCTTCAACCCGTTCGACCTCACCAAGGTGTGGCCGCACGGTGACTATCCGCTCGTCCCGGTCGGGCGGATGACCCTGGACCGCAATCCGACCGACAACCACGCCGAGATCGAACAGGCGGCGTTCCAGCCCAACAACTTCGTGCCCGGGATCGGGCCGAGCCCCGACCGCATGCTGCTGGCCCGGCTGTTCTCCTACGCGGACGCCCACCGGCACCGGATCGGCGCCAACTACCAGCAGCTCCCGGTGAACGCGCCCGTCGTCGACGTCCGCACGTACTCCAAGGACGGGGCGATGGCGTACCGCAAGACGTCCGACCCGGTGTACGCCCCGAACTCCAAGGGCGGCCCCGTAGCCGACCCGGCCGCCTTCGGCCCGCCGCCGACCTGGGAGGCGGACGGCGAGCTCGTCCGTGCCGCGTACGTCTCCCACCCCGAGGACGACGACTGGGGCCAGGCCGGCAC
Organism: Streptomyces sp. NPDC048291; assembly: GCF_043201715.1. NCBI lineage: Bacteria > Bacillati > Actinomycetota > Actinomycetes > Kitasatosporales > Streptomycetaceae > Streptomyces > Streptomyces sp. NPDC048291. Next base: position 257,427 of record NZ_JBICZC010000010.1, on the reverse strand, counting down.
GCTGGTCCGGGAGGTGCTGGACGACGCGGCCCGCGACCGGCTGGTCGGCAACGTCGTGGGGCACCTGCTCGACGGCGTCAGCGACCCGGTCCTCCAGCGGGCGTTCACGTACTGGGCGCACATCGACGAGACGATCGGCAAGCGCATCGCCGACGGCGTACGCGAAAAGGGCGACTAGCGGGACATCACGACGGTCGGACAGTGAAGGTGCCGTGCGGGCCCCGGGCTCACACGGCACCTTCACGAGCTTGGCGCCCTGTCGCTCGGCGCCGACGGCAGTCAGACGGCGGGCTCACCGAGCCGCCTCCGGCGCGTCACCTGACCGGCCGCCGCGGGGCGTTCACAGGGCGGCGGAGAGCAGCAGCAGGAAGGTGAGGGTGCCGGGTACGACGGTCAGCGCGGCGCGCATCATCACGGCGGCGGCCTGCGGGCCGGTCGCGCGGTGGGTGGCCGGGGCCATCACCGCCAACAGGACCGGGAACGCGGCGAGGACGCCCGCGGCGAAGGGTCCCAGGACGCGGGCGGCGGTCATCGCCAGCGGGACCGTGACGGCCGACACCGCCATCCGCGTACCGATCTCCCGGCCGGGGCGCGCCCGGCGGCTGACGGGGCGTCCGGCGGGCGGCGGGGGCGGCCAGGTCGCGAGCCCGGCGCAGGTCAAGGCGAGGGCGCCGACGGCGGTCAGCCAGACGTTCGGGCAGGTGGCCGCCGCCACCGCGGCCACGGCGGTGGCGGTCAGGGCGACGGCGAGAGCGCGGGCCGGCCGCAGGGCGGTGGCGAGGCGTCCGTAGGCGAGACAGAAGCAGGCGACGGCGAGTTGGGCCGCGGCGAGGCCGCGCGCGGCTCGGGCGGCGGCGCCGCTCCCGGCGTCCAGCCACACGAGCATGGCGAACGGCACCGAGGTCATCGGCACGCCGAGCAGCAGCCCGCCCAGGCGTGGGCCGGAACGACGTGCGACGACGGAAACCAGCAGGACGAGGCAGGGGGCGAGGGCGGTCCGCAACAGGATCTCCATACCCTGGAGCCTGGCACCGATCACGCCGACTTTGGCTCGGACTTCTCGGCTCCCTGGCCCCTTTGACTGTGGAAAGATCGGTGACGCCGACAATTCGCCGAGTTTTTATGGAGGCGGGCTCGTGGACCGTATCGACCGGCAGATCCTGGCCATCCTGCTCACGGACGGCCGGGCGACCTATCAGGACCTGGGCCGCCGGGTGCGGCTGTCCGCCAACACGGTCGCCGATCGCGTGCGCCGGCTGCGGACGGACGGCATCGTCCGCGGCTACCGGGCCGAGGTGGACCTCGCGGCCCTGGGGCGCGGCATGGAACTGCTCAGCGACATCCGCCTGCGGGAGGGCGTGGACCGCACGGCCTTCGAGGCCCGGCTGCACGACGTCCCGCAGGTCGTGGCCGCGATGCGGCTGACCGGGGACTACGACTACCAGCTGCGGGTCGCCTGCGCGGACGCCCGCGAGTTCGAGACCGTCGTCGACCGGCTCAAGGCCGACCTGGGGGTACGGGAGGCGCGCAGCCGTCTGCTGCTGCACGAGGTCCCGCTCGGCCCGGACCGTCTCCTGAGCGCCTGACGGTGTGCCGGCCCGGCCGAATCCCACACGCTCCGACAGGAGTTCACTCTCCAGGCCTGGTCTGAACCAAAAAAGGAAACAAACATTGACGCGGTCGAACAGCGTGCGTAGGTTCCGGGCCAGCCGATCGAAGAGCTGTGCCGCCGCGCCCTCGGTGCGGCCCTCCCCCACCCCGGCTTCGAAGGGACGCGCCATGCGGGGTTCCCCGTCCGTCTGGAATGTCATGACCTCGCCAAGAAGCTGGATGCGAAGGTCACCGCTGGTGGCCGTGCTGGCCTCCCTCGGACTCGCTCTCGGGCTGCTGCTCGGGTTCCCGGCGGCCTCGCAGGCGGCCGGTTCGCTGCCGTGCGACATCTACGCCGCGGCGGGTACCCCCTGCGTGGCCGCGCACAGCGTCACCCGTGCGCTGCTCTCCGCCTACGACGGCCCGCTCTACCAGGTGACCCGTGTCTCGGACGGGGCCACCGCCGACATCGGGCCGCTGGCGCAGGGCGGGTACGCCGACGCGGCGGCCCAGGACGCCTTCTGCGCCGCGGACGGCGGCTGCCGGATCACGAAGATCTACGACCAGAGCGGCCGGCACAACGACCTCACGCCGGGGCCCGCCGGCACCGCCGGCATGGGGGCCGACCGGGGTGCCGACGCGTCCGAGATCACCGTCACGGCGGGCGGGCACAAGGTGTACGGGCTGTGGATCTCGCCCGGCGTGGGCTACCGCTACACCGGCGTCGCCTCGGGGGTCGCCGTCGGCGGACAGCCCGAGGGCGCCTACATGGTGGCCAGCGGCACCCATGTCGGATCCGCCTGCTGCTTCGACTACGGCAACGCCGAGCGCACCCCCGCCGACACCGGCAACGGGCACATGGACGCCGTGTCCATCGCCACCACGTGCTATTTCGCGCCGTGCACCGGGAACGGCCCGTGGGTGGAGGCCGACCTGGAGAACGGCATGTTCCAGGGCGACAACGGCTCCAACACGGCCAACCAGGGCAACGGTTCCGCCTTCGTCACCGCCGTCCTGAAGAACAACGGGCAGACCCGGTACGCGCTCAAGGGCGGTGACTCCCGCTCCGGCGAGCTGTCCACGTGGTGGGACGGGGCGCTCCCGACCCGGGGCGGCTATCAGCCCATGCAGCAGGAGGGCGGCATCATCCTCGGCATCGGCGGCGACAACAGCAACTGGAACCGCGGCACCTTCTTCGAGGGCGTCATGGTCGCCGGCTACCCCACCGACGCCGCCGAGAACGCCGTGCAGGCGAACATCGTCTCCGTCGGCTACAACGGCGCGACGGACGTGCCGAACGGCCCGCAGGGAACGATCACGGGTCCGGGCGGCAAGTGCGTGGACGTCGCCGCCGACGACACCGGCACCGACGGCGCCGCCGTACAGCTGTGGGACTGCCAGACCTACGCCGAGGACCAGCACTGGACCCACAACCCGGACGGCTCGCTGTCGACCCTCGGCCGGTGCCTCGACATCGAGAACAACGGCACGGCGGGCGGGGCCAAGCTGGAGCTGTGGGACTGCAACGGGGTCGGCGGACAGAAATGGGTCCAGCAATCCGACGGCTCCCTCCTCAACCCCCAGTCCGGACGCTGCCTCGACTCCCCCAGCGGCGCCACCGCCAACGGCACCCGCCTCCAGATCTGGGACTGCAACGGATCCGGCGCGCAGAAGTTCTCGGTGAACGGCGGCGGGCCGGTCAAGGGCCCGGGCGGCACCTGCGTGGACGTGGCCGCCGACGACACCGGTGGCGACGGCGCCGCCGTACAGCTGTGGGACTGCCAGTCGTACGCGATCGACCAGCACTGGTACCACGGTGCCGACAACTCCCTGTCCACGCTGGGGCGTTGCCTGGACGTCGTGGGCAACGGCACGGCCGCCGGCACCAAGGTCGAGCTGTGGGACTGCAACGGGGTCGGCGGACAGAAATGGGTCCAGCAATCCGACGGCTCCCTCCTCAACCCCCAGTCCGGACGCTGCCTCGACTCCCCCAGCGGCGCCACCGCCAACGGCACCCGCCTCCAGATCTGGGACTGCAACGGATCCGGCGCGCAGGCGTTCACGCTGAGTTGAGCGTACGGCGGCCCGGTGTCACTCCTCGGGCACCGGGCCGCCGTACGCTCCCCAGGTCACGAGTGAGCGTGCGTCGCTCAGGACCGCGCGGCGGAAGGTCCGGCCGTAGCGCTGCAGGCCCATCCGGCGTACGAGCCGGTCCTCGCACTCGCCGCGCAGCGCCGCCATCTCCGGTGTGCCGCGCTGCGGGTGTCCGACCGTCTCCCAGAAGCGCGCCGCCCCGCCGAAGGCGTACGCGGCGGCGGGCTCCTCCCCCGCGTCGGCCAGGGCGATGGCGAGGAGGTCCATGACCATGGCGATCCCGAAGGCGTCGCCGATGTGCTGCTTGGCGTCGAGGGCGGCCCGCGCGTGGCGTACGGAGTCGTGCGGTTGCCCGCTGAGGAAGGCGATGAGGGCCAGCTGGTGCTCTGCGTAGGAGCGGGTCCAGTGCTCGTCCAGCGCCGCGCAGAGGTCGCGGAGTTCGAGGGCTTCCTGCCGGGCCTGGTCCAGCCGGCCGGAGCCGGTGAGCCCGAAGACGTGCACCAGGCGGCACAGGACCGCCGGTGCGGTCAGCTGTCCCCGGCGGGTCGCGGTGGCGCCGGGCGTCGTCGTCTCGACGCCGTTCACCGCGGCGAGGGGACGCCCTTCCAGCAGGTGCAGCAGGCCGTCCAGGTAGGCGGCCCGCCCCAGCCCCTCGGCGTCGAGGCCCTCCGTGGCGGCGCGCCGGCAGGCGGCGGCCGTCTCGTGCGCCGCGGCCTGCTCACCCTGCAGGGTCAGGGTCAGCCCCAGGCTCCACAGTCCCTGCACCCACGTCGCGTCCCGGTCCCGGGCGGCCGGCACGGTCGCCGTCTCCAGATACCGGCGGGCCTCGTACAGGTAGCCGGAACAGACCCAGAAGAAGGTGACGTTGCCGATCATCTCCAGCGCCGCGGCCGGGTCGGCCGCCAGGAGGTGGTCGGCCGCCAGCCGGATGTCGGAGTGCAGGAACCCGATCCGCCGGTACCAGCTCCGCTGCGCCGGGCCGAACCACTCACGGTGGGCCCGCCGGGTCTGGGCCAGCACGTACTGGGCGTGCCGGTGGGCGAGTTCCCGCTCGCCGTCGAGCTCGGCCAGCCACATCCGGCCGTACTCGCGCACGGCGTCCAGCATCCGGTAGGTCCCGTCCTTCCGGACGACGACGGACTTGTCGCAGAGCGAGACGAGCGTCCACCCGACGCTGCCCGGCGAGAGCGGGGCGCCGCCGGCCAGCTGGCCCGCGAGCTCGTCGTCGAAGTGGGCGGGCAGGTAGGAGAGCCGCGCCCACAGCAGCCGTTCCTGCGGGGTGCACAGCTCGTGACTCCAGCCGATGGTGGTGCGCAGGGCCGCGTGCCGGGGCGGCCACCTGCGTGTCGGCGCTCGGGGCAGGTCCACGGCCCGGTAGGGGCCCGCGCAGAGGTCGGGCAGTGACATGCTGCGTAACTGGCCAGCCGCGAGCTCCAGTGCCAGCGGGAGCCGTTCCAGCTGTTCGCACAGGCTCACGGCCAGTTGCCGGTCGCTGTCGTCGACGAGCGGGCTGCCCGCCGCCGCGGCGCGGTCGGCGAACAGGGCGACCGCTTCCTCGACGGAGGCGAACGGCTCGATCTCGACCACCGTCTCGCCCCGCACCCGCAGCGGCTCCCTGCTGGTGGCCAGGATGCGCAGGTTCGGGCAGGCCGTCAGGAGATCGCCGGCCAGGTCGCGGCACTCGGCCGGCAGGTGCTCGCAGGAGTCGAGCACCAGGAGCGTGCTGCGGTCGCCGATCCACGCGCAGACGGCGTCCGCCGGCAGCCGCGCGGTGTGGTCGGAGAGCCCCAGGGCGTCCGCGACGGTGGACGCCAGCAGGTGTCCGTCGCGCAGCGGGGACAGGTCCGCCCAGGCGACCTCCGGGCCTCCCCCGCCCGCCGCCGCGGCCAGAGCCACGGCCCGCTGGGCGAGCCGGGTCTTGCCGACCCCGCCCGCGCCGCCGAGGGTGACCAGTCTGCTCCCGGCCATCGCCGCGGCGATCCGGTCGAGTTCCGCCGCCCGGCCGACGAAGGAGGTTTCCGCGTCCCACATCATCCACACCATGCCCGCATCCTCCTGGCGGGCCGGTGGGCGGTGAGCCGATCACGGCATTGCCGCGTCTCCCGCTCCCCCGGCCCCTACTCTGGAACGAGCCCTGCCGTGAGCGCGGGAGGATCACCCGCCCGAGTGAACCGGTCATCGGACCGGCAGGCCGCGGGCCGGTCACTCGCCACCGGGCGGACGCGGATCCTCCAGCCGGGCGAGCCAGGTGGTGAGCAGCGCTTCGAGCGACTCGGCCTCGGCGGGGGTCAGCAGGTCCACCAGGCGGCGTTCGTTGCGCATGTGGTCGGTGAAGGCCCGGTCGACGAGTTCACGCCCCGGGGTGGTGAGGGCGACGATGCGGCCGCGCTGGTCGTCGTCGGAGCGGCGGCGGGTGACGAGTCCGGCCCGTTCGAGGCGGTCGATCCGCTTCGTCATCGCGCCGGTGGTGACCATCGTGTGCGCGGCCAGTTCGCCCGGCGCCCGCTCGTAGGGCTCCCCCGCACGGCGCAGGGCGCACAGGACGTCGAACTCCCCCTCACCGAGGCCGTACCGGCCGTAGACGAGGCAGAGTTCCTCGGTGAGCCGGCCGGCCAGGCGGTGCAGCCTGCCGATCACTCCCTGCGGGGCGATGTCGACGTCGGGCCGCTCGCGGCGCCAGTCGGCCTGGATGCGGGCCACGCGGTCGATGGGTTCACCGTGCTTCATGCGTCCACAATACCTTCCCAGGAAGCTATATTGGCTTCCATGGAAGCTAATTCGCGCTGGGTGGCGGTCACCGCGGTGGCGCCGGTGGCCTGGGGTGCCAACTACTACGTGACCCACGAGTTCCTGCCGGCCGACCGCCCGCTCTACGGGGCCGCCCTGCGGGCGCTGCCCGCGGGGCTCGTCCTGCTGGCCCTGCGCAGGCAACGGCCGCGCGGCGCGTGGTGGTGGCGGTCCGCGGTGCTCGGGCTGCTCAACATGAGCGTGTTCTTCGTCCTCGTCTACGCGGCCTCGCAGCTGCTTCCGACGAGCGTCGCCTCGACCGTCATGGCGGTCTCGCCGCTGACGATGATGCTCATCGCCTGGCCCCTGGTGTCCGAGCGGCCCCGGCCCGCCCAACTCGCCTGCGCGGCGCTCGGACTCGGCGGGGTCTGCCTCATGCTGCTCACGGGGGTGCGGGGCGCGAGCGTCCCGGGCGTCCTGGCGTCGGCCGCCGCCATGCTGGTGTCGGCCTTCGGGCACGTCCTGACCAAACGGTGGAGCGCCGGTACCGACGTGCTCGCCTCGACCGCCTGGCAGCTCACCGCCGGCGGCCTCTTCCTGCTCCCGGTCGCCGCCGCGGTCGAGGGTCCGCCACCGGCGCTCTCCGTACCGGCGCTCCTCGCGTTCGGCTACGTCTCCCTGGTCGCCACCGCGCTCGCCTTCGTCGCCTGGTTCACCGGGCTACGGCACCTGTCCGCCGGAACGGTGGGGCTGACAGGACTGCTCAACCCCGTCACGGGCGTCCTGCTCGGCACGGTGGTCGCCGGAGAGGTGCTGACCGGCCGACAGATATGCGGCCTCGTCCTGGTCCTGGCCGGAGTCGTCCTGGGCCGGCCCCGGCGGAAGGGCCCGCCGCCTCTCCCGCAGGAGAAGCGGCTGCCCTTCCGCCGCGGGAGCCGCGGGTCAGAGCGCCGTGGACGTCTCCTCTCCTGACGCGCTGCCCGTGAGCCACTGGTCCCAGCCCAGGTTGAAGTCGGCGTAGCCGTTGTCGGCCGGGGCCTTGCCCCGGGGCGAGCCGGTGATGGTGACGGGGTCGCCCTGCTTGACCTGGCCGTAGAACCACTTGGCGTCCGACAGGGACAGGTGGACGCAGCCGTGCGAACCGCGGGCGCTGCCGCTGCCCGGGTTGGGGTCGCCGGTCGAGTAGTGCACGTAGGTGCCCGACTGGGTGAGGTGGACGTCCCAGGGCAGCGTCAGGTCGTAGAAGTTGGGGCTGCCCTTGTCGCAGCTGATGCCGACGCTGCAGGAGGTCATGTGGACCTTCTCCTGCTTGTCGATGACGGCCATCGTGCCGTCCCACGTCGGGTACTGGGCACTGCCCGCGTTGATCGACAGGGTGCGCACGGCCTGGCCGTTGCGGGTCACCTTCATGGTGTGGCCGGTCACCGAGACGTCCGCCCGCACGTCGTCGCCGATGGTGAAGGTGTGCGTGTAGCCGTGCACGCCGTAGCGTCCGTTGCCGTTGCTGACGCCCGTCATGTCGGCGTCGATCCGCACCTTCGTGCCGGAGGGCCAGTAGGTCTTCGGCCGCCAGTCGGCGCGCCGGTCGCCCATCCAGTGCCAGGCGCCGACCACCGGCTGCGAGGTGCTGACCTTCATGTGCTTCTCGACCGTGGCCTTCGCCTTCGCCGCCACCGGGTTCGTGAAGATCACCGAGATCGGCATGGCCACGCCGACGGTGGTGCCCGTCTGCGGGGTGATCGTGTCCAGCAGCATCGGCGGGCCCGCGGGCTTGGTGGGACTGGGCGAGGCGCTCGCACTCGGCTTCCCGGACGCCTTCGCGTCGTCCCCGCTCGCCTTGTCGCTGCCACCCCCGCCGCCGCAGGCGGTCACGCCCACCAGCATTGCGACCGTACCGACTGCGATGCCTATGCCGCCCTTGCGCCGTCCCACGCCCTGCCCCACTCACTCGTCTCGCTCCGCGGCCTCGACGGGCCCCACTTCTCGTCAGACTGCCGAAGCACGGGTTCCAGTTCCCCGGGGGACGTAAAGCATGGATCAAGAATCGGCGCGCGGCGGGCCGTGCGGCCGTCGGACGCCGGGTGCCGGGCAGGGCCGGCGGGGGGGGATACGCGGCAGCGAACCAGGAGTGCTGAGCGCCCGTCACGGGGTCCGTCGTCACCGGCCGCGCCCGCACCGCGGTGCGGGCCACCCGGACGGGCGAGGTCCATGTAGCCGCCATCGTTCTACAACGCTCGGCAACACCCGTGCGTCCGCTCGGTGTTGCACGCAACGGCTCGGTAAATTCCTTCCGTGCGTTGGCCCGGAGTTCACCAGCCGCACCTGACGCACCGCACCGCCCGGGGCCCACAGTGAACGACGGCCCGACCTCGTGGCCGGGCCTGCCGTCACTCCCGCAAAGGCCTTCCTGCCGGAGGGCCCGCGAAAGGAGCAGCCATGGCTGAACTGACCCGTCGCAGACTCCTGGGCTCCGCCGCCGGCGCGCTCGGCGGCGCCGCGGCCCTCTCCCTCCTGCCGCCCAGCGTCCAGAAGGCCGTCGCCGCCGAACCGCCGAGGAACGGCTCCCTGCACGACATCGAGCACGTCGTCATGCTGATGCAGGAGAACCGGTCCTTCGACCACTACTTCGGCACCCTCTCCGGCGTCCGCGGCTTCGCCGACCCGCACGCGCTGAAGCTGGACGACGGGCGGTCCGTCTTCTACCAGCCCGACACCGTCAACCCGAAGGGCTACCTGCTGCCCTTCCACCTCGACACGCACACGTCGAGCGCCCAGGCCATCCCCTCCACCAGCCACGCCTGGGCCGTGCAGCACCAGGCCTGGAACAACGGCAGGATGGACCGGTGGCTGCCCGCCCACCGCAAGGCCGACGGCGTCAACGGCCCGTACGTGATGGGCTACTACACCCGCAAGGACATCCCCTTCCAGTTCGCCCTCGCGGAGACGTTCACCATCTGCGACAACTACTTCTGCTCGGTGTTCGGCCCGACCTGGCCCAACCGGCTGATGTGGATGACCGGTTCGATCGACCCGGGCGGCACCCTGGGCGGCCCGGTGATCAGCAACGCGGCGCCCACGCCGTACCGCTGGACGACGTACGCCGAGCGTCTGCAGGCCGCCGGGATCTCCTGGAAGGTGTACCAGGAGGAGGACGACTACGGCACCAACCTGCTGGAGCAGTTCGCGTCGTTCAAGAACGCTCGGCCCGGCTCCGACCTGTACGAGCGGGGGGTACGGCCGCAGGCGCACGGCACGTTCGAGGACGACGCCCGCAACGACCGGCTGCCGACCGTGTCGTGGATCTGCCCGACGAGCTACCAGTCGGAGCACCCGGACTACCTGCCGGCCGCGGGCGCCGACTACGTGGCGTCCAAGATCGAGGCCATCGCGTCGAACCCGAAGGTGTGGCGGAAGACCGCCTTCATTCTCAACTACGACGAGAACGACGGCCTGTTCGACCATGTGGCGCCGCCGACCCCGCCGGCCGGCACGAAGGACGAGTTCGTCAAGGGCCTGCCGATCGGCGGCGGCTTCCGGGTCCCCGCGATCATCATCTCCCCGTGGACCGTCGGCGGCTGGGTCGCCTCCGAGGCCTTCGACCACACCTCCGCCCTGCAGTTCCTCGAACGCTTCACCGGCGTCGGGGAACCCAACGTGAGCGACTGGCGCCGGCGGACCTTCGGCGACCTCACCACCGCCTTCCGCTTCCGCGACGCCCGGCCGCGCCCGCCGCGGCTCCCCCACGACACCGCCGGGCAGTTGGCGAAGGCGAAGGAGGAGGTCGCCACCCTCCCCAAGCCCACGCTCCCGCAGAACGACCAGACCTACCCCCGTCAGGAGAAGGGCCACCGCCCGCACACCTGACCTTCCGGGCGGTGGGACACGGCCGAGGCCGGGCCCGCCCTCCGGTACGCGCAGTCCGGCGGGCGGGGTCCGGAACCCCGTACTAGGCCTGGGCGGCCGGTTCCAGTGCCTCCACGGCCGCCGCGGCCGCGGACGAGTCCTGGCCGTAGAAGATGTCGATGTCGACCTCCTCGCCGCCCATGGTCAGCGTGTCCCAGGCGCCGCTGAGGACGAGCATGCGCAGGGTGGCCGGCTGCAGGGTGCGCAGGCGTTCCAGGATCGCCTCGTCGTCCGGCATGCCGGACAGGCGGGCAGCCAGGCGGTCGCGGATGGCCTGCATGCGCTCAAGCAGCGTCTTGGTGTCGGCCTCCCGGTCCGGGTCCTCGGGGATCCCGTCGATGCCGTGGCCGATGATGTCCTTGATCGCCCAGGTGACGCCCCGGTCGTCGGTGGTCACCATCGCCTTCCAGGCCCGGCTCTTGTGCCGGTACTGCAGCATCGACATCGCCGCCTCGTGGCGCAGGAAGTCCGCGTCCCGGAACGACCTGCCGTTCCACGCCCCGTTGAGGGAACGGGCCAGCGAGATGGCGGAGGCGAGGCCGCTGTTGAGGCCGCGGCCCGGCCAGAAGTGGATCGCGTTGGCGGCGTCGCCGAGCAGGAAGCCGTACGTGCCCGGCGAGCCGGTGGTGGGAGGCAGCAGCTCGGCGGAGAACCGGGGGCGTTGCACCATGTCCAGGCGGAAGCTGGTGACCGCCGACAGGTCGTCGGCCTCGACGCCGTACAGCAGCAGCCCCTCCTGCACCCGCCGCCACAGCGCCGAGCCCTTGACCAGGGCGGGCAGGAACAGCGTGCCGTGCGTCGAGCACTGGAAGTCGCCGTACTCGTCGCGGTCCATCAGGCACGGCCGGGAGGCGATGCACTCCTCGAAGACGCGCCGGACCGGGTCCAGGCCGATCACCTCGGCCGCCTCGGCGTCGGTCAGCCGCATGTTGAGGAAGCCCTCGCCGCGCAGCGAGTTGAGCAGGAAGCGGTTCTGGGCGACCGTGAGCAGGACCGCCATGGGGTCGGTCAGGCCGGACTTCACGCGCAGGCCGAGGACGACGTCCTGGAGGTGGCGGCCGTCGAGGGAGTAGATCGACTCGTCGGCCTTGCCGAACCGGGCGGCGAAGTGCTCCCGGGTGCGCGACCGGCCGCCGTCGCAGATCGCGAGCACGTGCTGGGAGGCGAGCGCCTCCTGCTGCTCCGCCGGGTCGAACCGGGCGGGTATGAGGCGTATCCGCTCCCGCTTCTCGTTGGCCAGCTCCAGCAGGCGGTCCTCGATGTAGGCGATGCGCATGTTGCGCGGGCTGTGGTCGCCGACCGAGTCGGGGCCGGAGGGCCACATCTCCGTGAAGTGGTCCGGGTCGAAGAGGCGGGCCTGTACCTCCTCGGGCCACGCAAGGTACTGGCGGCTCTGCACGGTCACCACCTGCTGGCGCCGTACGTTGCCCTCGTCCTGGCCCTTCCAGACCACGGTGCGGCCCTGCTTGCGCCACCTGTTGTCGTAGACGGTGATCTTCACCTGCGACCCGAGGAAGTGCTCCAGGAGCAGGGCGAGGGACAGTCCGACGGGGCCGCCGCCGGCGACGGTGACCTGGAGTACGGGCCCCTTCTCGCTCGCCTGCCCGGCGTGCGTGACGGACCGGGGCAGGGAGAGCGCCATCAGCGTCTCCATGGCGTCCGCCACTTCGAAGCGGAACTCCTGGTCGCCCAGGGTGATCTCGTCACCGGGCTGCAGCAGCCGGGCCTCCACCTCCTCCCCGTTGACCAGCGTGCCGTTGCTGCTCTCCAGGTCGTGCAGGACGTAACCCTTGTCCTCGTCGAAGACGATCTCCGCGTGGAAGCGGGAGACGCTGAGGCTGGAGATGACGACGGTGTTCTCCGAGTTGCGTCCGAAGGTGACGCGGGTGTCCAGGACCGGGATGCGCTCCCCCGCCAGCAGACCTTCGAGCCCGACCAGCACCGGTGCCACGGTACTTCCTTCCAGGAGTCATTGATCTCGACAGCACTGCGGCACCCCTGCCGAACCGTGAGATCGATCGGGTGTGACGGCGCCACGGCTCTGCCGGCGGCGTCCGGCTTTCCTCACCAAATCGCCCCCATCCGGGAGCTTATACTTGCGCAGCCAAGCAGTTCCAGTGGGCGCCACGCTGCGATCTCGTGCCGACTCAGCGGGAGTTCACCGTTTTCGGCCAGCGATCCGGGTGCGCGTGTGCGGGGAGCCTCACCCTGGGCCGGACGGGTCGTCCGACCGGAACGCGGCGCGGGCCGGACGGTCGCCGCCCGGCCCGCGTTCCCTGCCGGTCGCCGGTCAGCCGGCGTGGCCGTCCGAGCGCTTGCGGTGCAGGCTGAAGGTCTCGAAGACCGACAGGTCGCCGTTCGGCTTGTTCACGTTGTAGTACGTGACGTGCATCCGGGTGGTGTCACCGGGGTGCCGGCCGGGGTCGACGGTGAACGCGGCGAAGCCGTAGGGGTGTTCGACGTCCCGGACGCCGACCCACACCGCCTTCTCCTGTACGTAGGTGGAGGTGCGCTTGCCGTTCGAACCGGCGGTCGACGAGACGGCGGTGATCACCTTGCCGGTGCCGTCGTTGAAGAACTTCTGGTTGGTGGTGCCCGAGACACCGCCGCCGCCGAGGATCATGTGCACGGTGCCCAGGTTGGCGTCGATGTCGTCGGTGGCCTGGGAGACCGGGTTGGGGGTCAGCGTCTCGCTGCCGTTCACCACGCCGCGCACGGCCAGCGAACGCTCGTAGTTGTGCTCGTGGCCGCAGAGCACCAGGTCGACGCCGTACCGGTCGAAGAGCGGGCCGTACTTCTCGCGCAGGCCGAGGTCGGCGCCGTTGGCGTCCGAGGAGCTGACCATGACCTGGTGCATGGCCACGACCACCCAGTCGACGTCCTTCGAGGAGCGCGCCGCCTTCAGTTCCTTCTCCAGGAACGCGAGCTGGCGGCCGCCGGAGTAGCCGCTGATGTAGATGTCGCCGCCGTCCTGGAGGCAGTTGTCGTCGTTCTGCAGCACGATGACCCGCACCGAACCGGCCGTGAACGCGTACCACAGGCCCGCGAGTTCGGCGTCGGTCTCGGTGGAGGGCAGCGAGAAGTACGCCTGGTAGGCGCCGAGGCCGAGCGGGCCGTTGGCCTTCTCGATCTCGTGGTTGCCGGCCGCCGGCATCCAGGGGCGGAAGCGCGCCGAACGGGTGTTGTTGGTGAAGAAGTTGTTCCAGGTGCGCACCCGGTCGACGTCCAGGTTGGCGTAGCAGAGGTCGCCGTTGAGGAGGTGGAACAGCGGGGCGACCTGCTCGATGCCGGTGACGATGTCCTTCGTCGCGGGCGTGGAGTTGGCGTCCAGGCCGACGCTGCCGTCGGCCGCCCAGGTGACCTGGGGGGCGGACTGGTCGCCGAAGCTGGTGAAGGTGACGGGCCGGCGTCCCTGCGGAGCCGTGCGGAACGTGCCGCTGTCGGGGGTCGCCCCCTCGTGCGTGGCGAGGTAGAGGTAGTCCGTGTCCGGGGTGAGCCCCTTCAGGAGGGCGTGGTGGACGTAGACGGTACGGTTCGAGGTGCCGTCGAGGTAGGTGACGGTCTGGGCCTTCTTGCTGGAGCCGAAGCCGTGCTCCAGGGTGCCGTAGCGCACGACGGGCTTGGTCACCGGACGGTCCGTGATCCACGACACCGTCATCTGGGTGCGCGGGTCCGCCCCGAAGGTCAGGTGCAGGCCCTGGACGGGGGGCGTGCCGGAGGAGTCCGCGGTGAGGTGGAAGGCCGGCGCGGCGAGCGGGGCGGCCTGTGCCGTACCCGCCCCCAGCAGGCCGGGGGCGGCCGCGCCCGCCCCCGCGGTACCCAGCAGGCCCAGCGCGTGCCGGCGGCTAAGTCCCTCCGGGCCCTCCGCCGATCTGTCCTCTGTCGACTCAGTGTGTGTGGTCATGACGCCCTCCCGACGAGCAGCTGTGCAGACGACGACCGCACCCTTGCCCAGCCCAACTGCTGTCGCATGAACACCACATGACCACCTGGCCATCACATGTCGGTCATCGGGGCGCCCGGACCGACACCTGCCCGTGCCTTTACCGGCCGCTGCCCCGCCCTTGACCTTCGGGGGCGTCGGCGACCCGGCCGGGCGGGCGCCGGCCGGGGCCGGACGGGCTTGTAACATGCTGGTCCGACCCTGGAGGACATGGATGCGCGCCGGTGACCACGCCGACTCCCTCGACCGGGCGACGCAGGAGTTCGTCGCGGCGCGTCCGCAGCTCTTCGGCATCGCCTACCGGGTGGTCGGCAGCGCGGTGGAGGCCGAGGACATCGTCCAGGAGGTGTGGGTGCGGTGGCAGCGCACCGACCGCACCGGCGTGCACGAGCCGACCGCCTTCCTGGCGACGGTGACCACCCGCCTTGCGATCAACTTCACGCAGTCGGCCCGGGTGCGCCGGGAGTCGTACGTCGGGCCCTGGCTGCCCGAGCCCGTGAACACGAGCGCGGATCCGCAGCTGGGCGCCGAGCGGTCGGCGGCGCTCGACCTGGCGGTGCTCTTCCTGCTGGAGAAGCTGAACCCGGTGGAGCGGGCCGCGTACGTGCTGCGGGAGGCGTTCGACTACACCTACCGGCAGATCGCGGACATCGTGGAGACCAGCGAGGCCAATGCCCGCCAGCTGGTGAGCCGGTCCCGCAAGCGGCTGGCGGCGGAGCGCCGGGAGCCGGTCGGCTCCGCCGAGCACCGGCGCTTCCTCG
This sequence comes from Streptomyces sp. NPDC048291, assembly GCF_043201715.1. Classification (NCBI taxonomy): domain Bacteria; kingdom Bacillati; phylum Actinomycetota; class Actinomycetes; order Kitasatosporales; family Streptomycetaceae; genus Streptomyces; species Streptomyces sp. NPDC048291. Next base: position 242,409 of record NZ_JBICZC010000010.1, on the reverse strand, counting down.
AGGTGTTCCTCGCCGCCGCGCGGCACGGCGACCTGTCGGTGCTGGAGAAGGTCCTCACCGAGGACGTGGTCAGTTACACCGACGGGGGCGGCATGCGCGGGGCGTCGAAGATCCCGGTGTCCGGGCTGCCGCACGTCTCCCGGTACCTCGTCGCCTTCGCCCCGCGGTTCTGGCCGCAGGCCCAGGTGCGGTGGGTCGAGGCCAACGGCAGGCCGGCCGTCCTCGTCTCCGCCTCGGGAACCGCGGTGGCTCTGCTGACCGCCGACATCTCGGCGCGCGGGATCGAACGTCTCCTGTGGGTGATGAGCCCCGCCAAGCTGGCTCCCTTCGTGGCCTCGCTGGACGGGTGACGCACCCGTTCTCCGGCTTTCCCGGACCGCGTGTCACACACGCGGAGGCTGCCCGGTCTCTTGTGATGGAAGCACCAGAGAGATCCCGAGAGGAATTCCGTCATGAAGGTCGTAGTGATCGGTGGCACCGGACTCATCGGCTCGAAGCTGGTCCGCAGGCTCGCCGAGCAGGGCCACGAGGCCGTCGCCGCCGCGCCGAGCACCGGCGTCAACACGTTGACCGGTGAGGGCCTGGCCGAGGCCCTGGCGGGCGCCACGGTCGTGGTCGACGTGTCCAACTCCCCCTCCTTCGAGGACCAGGCCGTCATGGACTTCTTCCGTGTCTCCACGGCCAACCTCCTCAAGGCGGAGGCCGACGCCGGCGTGCGGCACCACGTGGCGCTGTCCGTGGTGGGCACCGACCGGCTCCAGGGCAGCGGCTACTTCCGGGCCAAGCAGGCCCAGGAGGAGCTGATCGAGGAGTCCGGCATCCCCTACTCCATCGTCCACGCGACCCAGTTCTTCGAGTTCGCGAAGGGGCTCGCCGACGGGGTCACCGTGGGCGACACCGTGCGGCTGCCCGCCGGGCGGATCCAGCCCATGGTCTCCGACGACGTGGCCGAGGCCGTGGCCCGCGCCACGGTCGGCGCCCCGGTGAGCGGGGTGGTGGAGACCGGCGGCCCGGAGAGCTTCGAACTGGAGGAGTTCATCCGGATTGCGCTCACCGCCCAGGACGACCCCCGCAAGATCGTCACGGACCCGCAGGCCACGTACTGGGGTGCCGAGCTCCAGGAGGACACGCTGGTGCCGGGCCCGGACGCGGAGCTCGGCGAGACCAGGTTCGCCGACTGGCTCGCCGGACAGAAGTAGCGCAGGATCCGCGGTTCGGCGACCGCCGGATTCCGCGACCGGACGACCGTCCATGACCATCCGTGTCCGTCGCCGTCCGGCGCTGTCCGGCGCTGTCCTTCGCTGTCCTTCGCTGTCCTTCGGTCTAGGACGCGCCGACCAGCACCATGGTGACGCACAGGGCCATCGCCGCGGTGACCAGGAGCATCGCGGTCAGCGTGCCGCGCAGCCACCGGCCGAAGCGGGCGTGGTGGCGCTGTTCGACCGCGCTGACGCTGGCGGCGATGTGCTCGGTCACCATGTGGGCCACGTAGGCCTGTTCCTGGAGGTACCAGCGCTCGATGTCCGCCTTCTGCTCCTGGGTCAGCCCCGGTTCCCGTGCGACGAAGGCCGAGACGCGCCGGCGTGCCGCTCGTAGATGGGCCTGCTGGTACAAGAAGTCCTGGATGTCGGTCAGGCCGCGGGCGGCCTCCTCGCTCGTGTCCATGGTGTGCTCCACAGGTGAGGCGGCGGCTGTCCGGCCGGTCGCTGTGGTGCTCGGGCGCGGTGTGCGCGCGTCAACGCCGAGAGGGAGAGCAGCGCGCACGAACGTATCGAGCCGGGACTGGTCGGAGCAGGCGGTCTCGCAAACGCCGTGGTGAGAGCAGGAACAAACGGTGCGAACGTCCAGCGTGACAAGTTCCGCACGCGGTCGCAAGGGTGTCGGCACCATGGGATACGGCGTGCCCCGCGGACTACGTCGGTTGACGGAATCGATCACGCCGTACCACGCCTGGCTCTCCTCGCGCGGCCGCGACGGTCGGCCGCGCCGGAGGAGAGACCATGACCACGGAACCGAGGAATGTCGTTCTCGTCCACGAAGGCTTCGTGGACGGGTCCGGGTGACAGGGGGTGTACGACGCCCTCAGGGAGGACGGCTACCAGGTCACCGTCGTCCAGAACCCGACGCTGTCCCTGGAGGGGAACGTCGCCGTGGCGCGGAAGGCCCTCGACGCGCAGGACGGTCCGGCCGTCCTGGTGGGGCACTCCTACGGCGGTGCCGTGATCTCCGAGGCGGGCAACCACCCGAAGGTCGCGGCGCTCGTGTACGTCGCCGCGTTCGCGCCCGACAAGGGCGAGTCGGAGAGCTCCCTCATCCCCGACCCGCCGCCCGGCGCTCCGGTGCCGCCGGTCCTGCCGCCGCAGGACGGTTTCCTGTTCCCGGACCGCGAGAGGTTCGCGGACTCCTTCGCCGGTGACGTGCCGGCCGAAGTGGCGGCGTTCATGGCCGACTCGCAGGTGCCGTGGGGTGTCGACGCCCTCGGCGGCGCCGTGACGGAGCCCGCTGGCAGGTGAAGCCGAGCTGGTACCTGGTCGCCACCGGCGACAGCATGATCCCGCCGCCGGCGCAGCGGGCCATGGCGGAGCGGGCGGGCGCGCAGGTCGTCGAGGTGTCCGGCAGCCACACGGTGTACGTCTCGAAGCCCGCCGAGGTAGCCGCACTGATCAGGCGGGCGGCACGGGGCCGGCCCCGCTTCCTCCGACGAGCGGCCGGGATCCGGCCCGGCGGCATCGTCCCGGCGTAGGGTACGGGCGTCGGTGAGGAGACGTGCACGGACGGTGCCGGTCATCCCCCGGCGGGGTCGGCGAGGCGGCTGGTCGGGCGTGAGTACGACCTCGGTGTGGTCCGGGGTTTCATCGACGAGGCCCGGGACTCGGGCGGCGCGCCGCTGCTGTCCGGGGACACAGGTGTCGGCAGGACGGTGCTGCTGGACGCCGCCGCCGGGTACGCCCGGGACATGGGCGTGCGGGTCGTCCGTGCGGCCGGTGTGGAGTTCGAGAGCACGGTGGGTTTCGCGGGACTGCATCAGGTCCTGCGTCCGCTGCTCGCCGGGCTCGGGCGACTGTCCGAGCCGTTTCGGGGTGCGCTGAGTGTCGCGCTGGGGCTGGCTCAGGGGGCGCCCTCCGACCAGTTGCTGGTGTCGAACGCGGTGCTGACGCTGCTCGTGCAGGCTGCCGGGGAGCGCCCGCTGCTGGTGGTCGTGGACGACCCGCCCTGGCTGGACCGGGCAAGTGCCGTGGTGCTGGGCATCGTCGCCCGCCGTCTGAACGGCGGCCGGGTCGGTCTCCTCGGCGCGTACCGGGCGGAGGAGGGGACCTTCTTCGAACGCGGCGGGGTGCCCGACCACCACGTACGGCCGCTCGACGCGACCGCGGCGGCGGTGCTGATCCAGGACCGTTTCCCGGCGCTGGCGCCGCGGGTGCGGGAGCGGCTGCTGGCCGAGGCGCAGGGCAACCCAGGGGAAGCGGTCCTCGCGAGGAGCCGTGCGCGAGCGGGCGCGCCGCGGTGGGAAGCCGTCTCGTCCCGTCCTTGACGCCGCGTCAGCACAATCCTGACGCGGGGCTGAAGGGGCGCGTGGGACGAGGGATCCGGTCGGCGGAGGCCGGCCCAGGAGCAACGCCTGCACCAGGGTGCGGTGTTGGTGAACTCCGCCTTCCGTGCGCCATGTCGTCGGCTTCGCGTCGCTGATCGATCTGCGTCGCGCCTCCCGTGCGAGTGTCCCGCCGGCGGTACAGGGCAAGTTCGACGGCCGCTCCCCGGACCGGCCTCGGCATTGTCTTGACCGACCGCATGAGGTCCGTGACCGTTGGGATGGTTTGACCAGGTCAGTGGCACAGTCGAATGAGGGGCGGCGCCGTGGGAGTCACGCAGTCGGACACGGAAGTAGTGATCGCAGGGGCCGGCCCGACGGGCTTGATGCTCGCCGGCGAACTGCGCCTGGCGGGCGTCGACGTGGTGGTGGTCGAACAGCTCGCGGAACGGACGGGGGAGTCACGGGCCGGCGGAATGCACTCCCGCACACTGGAGGTACTGGACCAGCGCGGGATCCTGGACCGCTTCCTCGCCGTCGGACAGCTGACGCCCGTGGGGCACTTCTCCGGCCTCTGGCTGGACTTCGACGGGATGGAGTCCAGGCGCCCGATGCCGCTGATGCTCCTGCAGGACGTCATCGAACGGCTGCTGGAGGAGTGGGGCGCCGAGCTCGGCTCCCGGGTGCGCTGGTCGTCCGCGGTGAACGGGATCCGGCAGGACCGGGACGGCGTGACGGTCGAACTGCGTACGGCGGAAGCGGATCCGGCAACGCTGCGGGCTCGCTACCTGGTGGGCTGCGACGGTGGGCGCAGCACGGTCCGCAAGCTGTCGGACATCGGCTTTCCCGGCACGCCGGCGACCATGACCGCGCTGCTCGCCGATGCAGAACTTCCCGATCTCCCCGAGGACTTCATCTTCATGCGGCGCTGTGCGGGCGGTCACTTCTCGGCGCTCGCCCTGGAGCCGGGCTGGCACCGGGTGATCACGTCCGAGTACGACCGCGTCGCGGACCGCGACGAACCCGCGACGTTCGACCAGGTACGGGAGTCGCTGATCAGGCTCGCGGGCACCGACTTCGGCATGCGCAGTCCCCGGTGGATATCCCGGTTCGGTGACGCCGCACGGCAGGCGGACCAGTACCGCAGGGGCCGGGTGCTGCTCGCCGGCGACGCGGCCCACATCCACTACCCGGCCGGCGGGCAGGGGCTGAACCTCGGCGTGCAGGACGCGGTGAACCTCGGCTGGAAGCTCGCCTCGGTCGTCCGGGGCCGGTCGCCGGAGAGCCTGCTGGACAGCTACCACACCGAACGCCACCCCGTGGCGGAGGGCGTTCTCCACAACACCCGGGCGCAGGCGGCCCTCGCCCGCCCCGGTGCCCAGACGGACGCACTGCGCGAGGTGTTCGGCTCACTCATGGTCTTCGACGACGTGAACCGGTACCTGCGTAACGCGATCACCGCACTGGACATCCGGTACCCGGTGGACGGCTTCCACCCGCTGGCGGGCCGCAGGGTTCCCGATGCCGACCTCAAGACGCCTGACGGCACCACCCGTGTGTACGAGTTGCTGCACGCCGCCCGGCCCGTGCTTCTGGACCTGCGGGGAAGTGCCGAGTTGGCGACCGCCGCCGGGGGCTGGGCCGAGCGTGTCGATCTCGTCGAGGCGCGGAGCGAGGACGACCACTGGGCCGTCCCGTCCGTCGGCGAGATTCCCGCTCCTGCCGCGCTCCTCATCCGCCCCGACGGTCACGTCGCCTGGGCGGCCGACACCGGCGCGCTCGACACCGTGGCCCTCCGAACGGCCCTCGCGACGTGGTGCGGCCCGGCCTGATGCCTGCCGGGGAAGGGTGACGAGGCGGAGATCGTCGGCGGCCGCGGCTGCCCGGTGGCTACGGGGCGGGCTCGGTGCAGTACTCGGCGTTCACGAGGGGAAGCACGGTCTCCGCTCCCCAGTCGGCGTTGTAGTCGAACGCAAGCTGGTGGCGGCCGTCCTCCGTGGTGGCGGCCAGGGTCAGCCATCCCGGCACGGCCCCGTCGTGGTACCAGAGAACGGTGCCGCAACCCAACTCGAAGCGCTCGATGCCCAGCCCGTAGGACGCACCGGGGAAGTCGGGATTGGCGACGGTGGTCTTCATCTCCTTCAGCTGTCCCGGCGGCAGCAGCTTCCCGCGCATCAGGGCACCGTAGAACCGGTTCAGATCGCGGGCGCTGGAGACGAGATCGCTGCTGCCCCAGCCCTGGGACCCGTTCATCTCGGTCACGTCGTCGACCCGCTCCGGCTGCGACGGGAAGAGCTTGGAGTATCCGCGACTGCTCGGCCGCGGCAGTCGGACACTGCTCCCGGGGTAGGACGTCGCCTCGAGCCCCAGGGGTTCGATGATGCGGTCGCGTACCTCGTCCTCGTACGGCCGGCCGGCGATCTTCTCGACGATGAGCGCGGCCAGGACGTCGTTGGTGCTGGAGAACGAATGCCGTGCACCGGGCGCGAACAGCGGCTCGTGGGAGAACGCGACCTTCAGGCGCTGCCCGGGTGTCAACGTGTCGTACCGGTGCCGGAGGAAGCCGTCGCCTTGCAGGTACGTCTCCCCGTACTCCTTGTCGGCGAGGTAGTCGAAGAGACCGCTGGTGTGGTTCAGGAGCTGCCGTACGGTGATCCTGCGGCCGTCGTTGCCGTTGCCGGTCACCAGGCCTGGCAGGTGACGCTCCACGGAGTCGTCGAGACTGAGCCTCTTCTCCGCCTCCATCTGCAGGAGGACGGTGGCAACGAAGGTGTCGGAGATGCTGCCGACCCGGAACCGGTCGTTCTTCCCACGCGGCGCACCCGTCTCTCGGTTGCCCACACCTGACGCCGTTCGCCAGACCCCGTGGGTGTCGCGCGTCTGGACGGTGATGCCAGGGACGCCCGCCCGTACCGCGGCGTCGATCGCGCGCTGCGTCGCGCTGTGGTCGACCGGCGTGGGGGCACCGTCCCGCGACACCGGGGCGGGACTCGTGAAGGCGGTGATCGCTGCCACGACGGCCCCCATGGCGACCACGCCGGCTCTTGCTCTCGTCCTCATCGGCATTCCGCACTCCTGGAAGTTGCCCGATCGATCCGGATCGCACTGGCAAACGGCGGACCTCGGGATTATGACGGGATAGCAGGGGGGACTCCGTGCGTCACGGCCATTCCCACCGGGGAATATCAACCTGTGGATCGACCGAGACCCGACCCACGACAATGCAATCAGCCCCTGGTTCAGGCGCACGCATTCAACGGCTGAATTAATTCTGTTTCATTGCACCTGCGGCAATATCGAGTCATGATGACAACCCCGATTGTCCCGTCGACAGGACAGCACGTCGACCGCGCCGACTATTCGCCGCGACCCTGCAGCGACGCTCGCCCCCCCCCTGCCGCACATTCACCGGCCTCCGCACACCACGAAAGGTGAGTGCTCTATGTTTGTCCCCAGTCAGTACCGGGAACCGGATGTTTCGTGGATGACCGATCTGATGCACGAGAATCCGCTGGCCCTACTGGCAAGCAATGGAGCTCCTGCCGACGGACCCTTCGCCACCCATCTGCCGGTCATCACGGACCCCGAGTGGAGGGGAATTCCCGCCGCGGATCTCGTCGGCCTGCCCTTGCTGGGGCACATGAACCGAGCCAATCCGCACTGGGCCGCGTTGACCACCGGATCAATGGCCCTGCTGACTTTCACAGGACCGCACGCCTATGTCTCCCCCACTGTCTACGGCATTACGCCGGCCGCCCCGACATGGAATTTCACCTCGGTGCACGTCCACGGCACCATGGAAAAATTCGACTCGGTGCACGAAACGCTGGATGTCGTGCAGGCGACGGTGCGGGCGTTCGAGGACCGATTCGGCGACAGCTGGGACATGACCGAATCCCTGGAATACTTCCGCAGGATAGTGCCCGGCGTGGGCGCTTTCCGGGTCCGGGTGACCGGGGCCGAGGGCATGTTCAAGCTCAGCCAGGAGCAGAGCACCCCGATTCGGGAGCAGGTGGCACGGTCGTTCGCGGGTCGCGCCTGCACCCGCCACATGCAGACGGCCCGTCTCATGAACCGCCTCACGTGACCGCCCGGCCCGTACCACGGGGTCCGCGCCGCTTCGTCTGCGGACCCCGGCACCGTCTCCGCCTCCGCGCCGGCCCGGTCCGCCTGCCTCCGGCGCGGCTCACCGCATGCGGGTGCCCCTCATTCGAGGGGCACGTGCCGGTCGACCTCTTTCAGTACCTGGCTGGCAGCGGCGTCGAGTGTGGACGTCACCCACTCCCCCAACTCGGTGCCCGCATGTGCCGCGGCTCTATGCCACCACTGGAGCCGGTTGTCGGGCACGGCGAGCCGACGCGTCGCCGCCGCGCTCATCTGCTCCGAGCCGTTTTCACGCTCGGCCCGGAGGGCGTTGCGCAGTTGCTTGGTGTTCCACTTCATCCTCTCGGCACGATCGAGCCAGTCCTCCTGCTCCTCGACGGGCAGCGACGCCAGCTCGGCGTGGTGCTGGAAACTGAGTTCGGGCCGCCGCCTTTCCAGCTCGAACCGCCTGGAGACCCAGGCGTAGTTGCGCAGCGTCTGGTACTGCAGGCCGGCCGCACGGATGCCGCGCTCATAACGGTCGGCGTATTGGTCCTTACCGTAGATGAGCCAGTCTCCGAGCCACCAGGACGAGGAGTTGAGCAGTCCGGAGAGCTGACGGCCGGCGCGTTCCCACTCCTCGAAGGCGAGGCCCACGGGTATGTGCAGTCCGACCTTCGTGGTGAGCACCTGATCGCGCCGTGATTCCGTCCCGCCGGCCTTCCGGCTTCTCGACGCGGTATCCGCAGTCCTGCCGAATATCAGCACTTGGGAGTCTCTGTGGTCGCCTACCTGATTCGTCATCACGCCTCCGCCGCAACGCGCCTATAAACCGGGTGGGTTCGCGGTCGCTCCCGATCGAATACAGAAGCGTTCACCCCCTCCTTTGCACCTACGTGCCCCGCGCGATGGCCACTGCCGTCGAGGAGTTACAGGCAACCCCAAAGAACCGTTGACCGCAAGGTTCCCAGTTGAGGTAGAGATGGCCGGCCTCCGCGCTCCGAGTAGAACCCGACAACGTTTCCCGATTCAAGGATCTTGCCATCACCAAAGACTACTTTGCGGAGTTCAAAAGCTTAATGAAATCTTAGCGGCCCAGTTCACCGAATGGCGTGATTTGAGTACGCGCAGCGGGCCGGCACCGTCCAACAGCGGTCACTCCGACCGAGCCGGGCCCGTCTTCGGCCTGAGCCGGTCACCCTCTGAGCAGCACGACCGGCCGCGAGGGCAACCCTACGGCCCCCTGGGCGCACTCCTCGTGCCCGAAAAGGACTGCTGAAATCCGGCCACTGCGCACTCGCACCCTGCCCGGAGGCTGCGTACCATTCGGGGCGCAGAGGTGAATCAGCCGACCTCAGAGAGTGGCGCGATGTCGGAGGTGCGCCCTACACTCCCTCCAACGCTCAGTAACCCCGGGGGAGTTATTGCGGCATGGACACTGCCCAATCAGACACTTCGTCGACGTCACAAGGCGCGGCCTACGCAAGCGGTTCTGAATTAACGTTGGACCATTACAGCCGAACGATCTTCAAGAGCCTGCGCCGAATCGACCAACGGAACTGGGCTCACGCCTATCTGAAAGGGCTTCTCGTCACCTCCGGCAAGAAGTCGGTCCGCCGGCTCGCCACCGCCGTGTCCCAGGACCCCTCCGCCGTGCAGTCGCTGCGGCAGTTCGTCAGTCTCAGCCCCTGGGACTCCGAGGACGTCATGGAGGAGCTCACCCGCTGGGTGGCGGGCCACCGGCCGGCTCCGGTCTGGTCCATCGGCCGCGCGGTTCTCCCCAAGCGCGGTGACCGTTCGGTGGGCGTCCACCGCTACTTCGACCCGTCCTCGCGCCGTACGCTCAACTGCCAGCTGGGACTGGGCGCCTTTCTGTGCGTGGGCTCCGCGCAGATTCCCGTCGACTGGTTCCTGCACTTACCCGCCGTCTGGATGCACGACTCCCAGCGGCGCAAGGACGCCCGCATTCCCGACTCCGAGCGGTACCTGCCCCTGTGGGCACACACCCTCCGGCTCGTGGACCGACTGTCGGAGCGCACGGACGCCACCTCCCCCATCGTCCTCGTCGACCTCAGCGACGAACCCGAGGTGGGACACCTGCTGCGCGAACTCGCCCACCGCCGTCGTGACTTCGTCATCGCGATACCGCCGCAGCTGACGGTCCTGCAGGCCGGCGAGGGGGTCGCCGCGGGGCCCGTCAGCGCAAGAGCCCTGGTCCTCAGGGGCAGCCAGGATACGGCCGTCGTCTCGCTCCCGGACGGGCAGCAGCCCATGACCCAGCTCCAGACGTCACTGGTCCGTCTGCCGTCCGGCTCCCAAGGCCGCTCCCCCGGCCCGCTCTACCGGCTCTTCACCGAGGTGGCCCGCGACCGTGCGCCGGGCACGCTGTGGCTGACGAACCTCACCCACCACACCGTCGCAGAGGTCGGCGCGATCAGCGGTCTGCAGAGGGGGACCATGGACGTCGTCGCCTCCCTGGAGCAGGATTTCGGGCTGCAGGACTTCGAGGGACGTTCGTTCCTCGGCTGGTACCACCACATGGCCCTCGTCTCCGCCGCGTACGCGTTCCAGCGGCTGCACGGACGCGGCTCCGTGCCGTCCCGCGGCACGGCCCGGCGGGCGCCCTGACGCCCTCCGCGGGCCATCAGTGCGCGCAGGCCTTGGCGATCCGCGCGGTCCCGTTCACGACCGGTGTGAGGTCCGGGGTCCTGTCACCGTCGTCCACGGACTTCTGCACATTGTCCAGGGCCTTCTCCATGTCGTCGACGCCGGCGACCACGTCCTTGTCATGATGTTTGGCCCGGAGGTCCTGGAGGTTGCTCCTGACCCTGGCGATCGATTTGTCGGCACTCTCCGGGTACAGGACCGAGTCCTTCAGCGCCTCCCCGAGTATGCCCACGCTCTCGGAGAGCGCATCGGCCGCCCGGACGCAGTTCACCGCGTCGTCCGATTCACATGCGGCAAGACCGATCGTCGCGGGGACGACCATGAGAACGACGCCGAGGACGACGGAAGCGCGGTGGCGACGCACGACCATGAGAGGCTCCTCCCTGGTTCGGTGGTTGAACGCACGGACACGCCTGTGCACACGCATGTGTGAGAACGCGTCCCGGTCCCGCGAGGTTGCCGCGCATCGCACCAACTCGACATATTTAACGGGAACTTGACGGCCAGTCACCTGCGGTGCGCGTTCGTCGGGCCCCGGGCGTCACCCCGTGGCGCTCCCGGCACGCAGGTCACGCAGCCCTGCGGCTATCACCTCGATGCCTCTGGCGATGGCGTGCTGATCGGAGGTGATGCTGATCCGGAAGCACTGCCGGGGGTGCCGGTCCAGGGCCCGGCTGTGCTCGGCGTCGGTGAAGAAGTACCTTCCCGGTACGACGAAGACGCCCCTGCGCTTGAGCGACTCGTACAGACTCAGGTCGTCGAACCAGTCCTCGTCGATCCAGACCCAGCAGAACATGCCGCCGTCGGCGGCGTGCAGGTGCCAGGAGACGTCCGGCGGCAGCGTTGCCGCGAGCAGGGCCTCGACGTACTTCCGGCGCTCGGCGTAGTAGGGGCCGATGACCGACGCGACCAGGGTGTCGAGCACATCCGACCGAAGCGCCTGGGCCAGCGCCGACTGGACCAGCTGGGGAGCGTGCAGCACCGAGTTGGACAGGAACGAGACGATCGGGTCGATGTACTGCTCAGGGGCGACGGCAAAGCCCAGGCGCTCACCCGGAAGGCCCGCCTTCGAGACGGAGAAGACGTTGATGACGCGGTCGTCCCACACCGGTTTCATCGACGGTCCGCCGATGCCGGGGAACGGAGCACCGTAGGCGTTGTCGACCACGAGCGGTACGTCGCGAACTTCGGCGGCCGAGATGAGCCGCCGGATCTCGTCCTGCGACGCGCAGCGGCCGGCCGGGTTGCTGGGGCTCGACAGCAGCAGGAGCCCTGCGTCGTCCAAGCGGTCCAGGGCGCTGAAATCGAAGAGGTAGCGGAACGACCGCTCGCCCTGGAGCTGCAGCAGGGGCTCGACTCCCTTGATTCCGCCCGTGGTCAGGGAGAGGCCCTGGTACCCGGTGTAGTCCGGGGTCAGCGGCAGGATCAGCCGGGTGTCACGGGTCGCACCGGCTCCGGTGAAGAGGGCCGCGGCGACGAAGCAGAGCATCTGGCTGCCGGGCCCCACGACGATGTTGCCCGGCCCGATGCCCCAGCCGTAGTGCCTGTTGAAGTAGTCGGCGATCGCCTCGACGAGTTCCGGCAGTCCGCGGGACGGCCCGTACCTGCAGCTGACCTCCCCGAAACCGGCGACCAGCGCCTCGGCCGTCAGCCGGTGCCAGGTGTCCATGACCTCGGGTATGGCCGCCGGATTTCCTATGCCGAGGTTGAGCCACTCCCTTCCGTCGGCGGAGCCGGTGGTGGTGGCGATGTCCTCCATGATGAGCCGTAGGCCGGACAGACTGGCCATCTTGGTTCCGGATCGGGACAACTGCACGGAGTGGCGTCCTCTCCCAGGTCTGCGGGACGGTCAGTCGGCGGCCGGAGTCTGCGCGACGTGGGGCGGGTGGACCTCGACGAAGGGCAGGATCTCGCGGAAGCGCAACACGGTGCCGTGGCAGTAGTTCGCGTTGTGCTCCAGGCTCCGCTGCGGCATGTAGGGCATCTTCTGCCGGGCGTGGTGGTTGACGTGCAGGGTGACCCGGCCGGATCCGGCATCGGTGAGGGCGTCGGCGTCGAGCATCTCGCGCTCCGCCAGCAGCCCCGCCAGCTCAGGGGAGACGTCCACGATGAAGGTCTCGGCGTCACCCAGCCCGTGCACGGTGATCTCGGTGAACTCGTACCTGGGCACGCTCACCGGTTCCCGGTAGATGTAGGGCCGTGCGATCAGGTCCATCTCGAACGCCTGCCGGGCCATCGGGTCGGACCACCACTCCTGGGCGGTGACGTAGTCGGCCAGCAGCGCGTCGAACTCCTCACGGTGGGTGCTGAGGATCATGTGTCCGATCTTGCCGCTGAGCAGCACGTCGTAGTTGGTCAGATCGGCCAGTGACGTGCTGATCAGCCGGAGCACCTCGGACTCCGTCCGTTGCCGGAGGTAGCGCGCGACGTCGGCGAACAGGTCGCCGTAGGAGATGACGCCGGCCGCGTCGAGGTAGCCGGAGAGCAGGAAGAGACCGCGCATGTTGTAGGTGGTGTGCATCGCGTTGTACAGCCAGTACGCGTCGCGGCACTCCTCCTTGGTCACCCAGTTCGTGGCGACCACGACCTCCGCCTCGGAGACGTCGCTCGGCACCGGCTCCGTGGTCAGGCCGTACTCCTCCACCTGGTGGTACATGGGCGTGTTGTGCAGGAGCAGCTGCGGGTAGACGATGACGGTGTCGGCATAGGACCGGCACAGCTTCGTCAACCCGTCCTGGAACGACTCGGAGGTCTCGCCCGGGAGGGGCCAGATCAGTTCCACGTAGGAACTGATCTGCTTTTCCCTGAGCGTGCGCTGCAGTTCGACGAAGGTCTCTTCACGGATGTTGGACCGATCGATGAGCTTGAGGGCCTCGGGATTCAGCGTCTGGAGCGAGATGGGCTGAGTCACCATCAGGTCGCCGCGCACGAATATCTCGGTGATCTGGGCCATGCGTTCGGGCCGGTTCTTCGTGGCGGCCATGTACACGACGAGCGGGTAGCCGAACTCCTTCTTGCGCTCGACGATGTGCTCGGTCATCGCCACGTCGCGGGGCGACTGCCCCCAGTTGGCGTCGGCGATGAAGAGTCCGGAGAGGCCGTTCCGGGCGATCCAGTCCAGCTCGGCCCTGATCCGTTCCTCCTCGAACTTGATGACCTTCGAGTTGGTGGCCGCGCCCCAGTAGCAGAACGTGCAGCGGAAGGGACACCCGCGGTTCGTCTCCAGGATCCCCATGCTGAACTCGCGGCCGTCGAAGACGCCGGTGAGGAAGGGGGAGGGAATCTCCATGAGATTGCTGATCCGCGGCGCGGCTTCCGTGGTGACGAGCTCGCCGCCGGACCAGAAGCTGATGCCGGGGACCTTGTGCAGGTCGGGCGTCGCGCTGTTGAGCTGCCTGAACAGCTCCACCGACGTCCGCTCCCCCTCGCCGTTGCACACGTAGACGTTGGCCGGGGCATCCGCCAGATAGGTCGCGGCGTGGTTCATGACCTGCGGGCCGCCCAGCAGGTAATGGGCGTCCGGCTGGCGCTCGCGCAGTTCCTTCAGCAGCCAGCTGACCAGCCTCATGTTCCAGATGTAGCAACTGAACGTGTAGACATCCGCGTACTTCCCGGCCAGTTCCTCCAGCAGCTTGTGCCGGTCGTCGGTCACCGGGTACGAGACTATTTCGAAGGCATGGGAGGCCCCCACCTCGATGTCCTCCTGCGCGCACGCCTGGATGTAGCCGGACGCCAGCGGCAGGATGTTCTCGTAGGTGGGAATCTCGACGAGTACGACCTTTCTACGCTCCTGGTTGCCGTTCCCGGTCCTTGTCGGGATGCTTTCGATGAGCATGGTGGACCTCCCGCCCCGAGTTCTGAGCCGCTGTGTCGTCGATCCGTGCGAGTGTGCAGGCCGGTCGCAGGCCTTTCAGGACGCGGACGGGCCGGCGTCGCGATCCGCCCACATGTCGATGCGTGCCGCCAGTTCGGCGAGGACGGGTGTGTCGATGAGCACCCGCACCGTGAAGTCGATGTTCCAGACCCGGCGGGCTTCGAGCACCACCTTGGTGGCCAGCAGCGAATCCCCGCCGAGGCCGAAGAAGTCCTGGTCTCGCCCGACCTTGTCCAGCTTGAGGACGTCGGCCCAGATCGTCGCCAGCCGACTTTCCGTCTGCGTCTCGAAGTCGCCTACCATTTGATACCCCTGTCTGCGGTGGCGTCCTGGCCACACTCGGCTCGCCTGCTCGGGCGGACACCGTCCTGCCCGGGTCGCCCATGCGTTCATGCGTCCGTCGGACGGCGTGGTCGTGGCCGAGGACCGCGGGGGTCGTACGGCCGGGGTCACTCCCCCGGGTCAGCGGCCCGGGTACTCCTGGCCGTGCAGGTACATTCCCGCGAGCGTCCGTGCGACGGCCTTGCGGTCCGCCTTGCCGCTGGGTGTCCGGGGCAGTTCCGGCAGTACCGTGACGGAGACGGGTACGGACGGACCGGGCAACAGCTCGGTCAGGGCGGCCAGGGCCCGGCCCGCGTCGAAGGCGGCCTGCTCCGCGTCGACGGTGACGGCGGCCCGCAGCTGGCGGGACCCCTCGGTCACCTCGATCGGAACGCACACGGCTTCCGTGACACCCGGCTGCTCCAGCAGGCAGGCGTCCACCTCCAGCGGGTTCACCCGCACTCCGCGGATCTTCACCTCGTTGTCGGCACGTCCGACGTAGTGGATGACGTCGTCCTCGACACGCACCAGGTCTCCGGTACGGAAGGCCCGGTTGTGGCCGTGAACCGTGCGGTCCAGGGGGACGTACCGTGCCGCGTTGAGGCGCGGCTGGTTGAGGTACCCGAGCGACAGGGGCCGGCCGGCCACCAGGAGCTCCCCCACGTCGGGCTCGCTCCGGTCGACCGGATCGACGATCAGCTCACAGCCCGGCAGCGGACGTCCGATCGGTGGCAGTGTCGGCCAGTTCTCCGGCCGGTCCGGCAGCGTGTAGGCGGTGACCATGGCGGACTCGCTCTGCCCGTAATGGATGTTCAGCCGGCACTCCGGCAAGCGGTCGAAGAAGTCCCGGACCGCCGGGGTGCAGACGAGCTGCTCGCCACCGAGGTTGACCTCCCGGAGCGCGAGACCGTCGAGTGAATCGGCGGCGGCAGCGGCGACGGTGAGCATGTTCAACGCCACGTACGGCAGGAACAGGCGCTCGATCCGGTTGTCCGCCAGCCAGTCGAGCAACGCGATCGGGTCACGGCGCAGCGGCTCGGGCATGATCACCAGTGTTCCGCCGCCGCACAGTGTGCCGAGGACCTCCTGGAACCAGACATCGAAGTTGAGCGGGGTGAACTGGGCGGTGCGCAGGTCCGGCCGCACCGAGTGACTCCGCTGCCATGCCGCCATGTTGTCGATGGAACGGTGCGGCAGCGCGACCCCTTTGGGCAGGCCTGTGGACCCGGAGGTGTAGATGATGTAGACGGGGAGGTCGGGTCGGCACGGGTGCCGGGGCATGGACCCGTCGCCGGGCGTGACCGCGGCCGGCCGGCCGGGAGCCGGTGGTATGCGCAGGGACGGCACGCCGACCGCGAACTCGGGCTCGTGGTCGGCGAACAGCAGCACCTTGGCCCCGCTGTCGGTCTTCATGTACTCCAGTCGCTTCACCGGGTACTCGGCGTCCAGCGGCACGTACGTGGCGCCGATGTGCACCGTGGCGAGCATCGCCGAGACGATCGCGGCACTGCGTACACCGGTGATCGCCACTCGGTCGCCCGGGCGGACTCCCTGTTCCACCAGGACCGCGGCGATGTTCCTGATCCAGAGGGTCAGATCGCCGTAGGTCAGTTCGCGGTCGTTGTCACGGACCGCGATGTCGTCCTGCCGAGTGGCAGCGGTCATGGCCAGTGCCTCGAGCAGGCACGGCGGATCCGCCGGCCCGCCCCACAGCGGGGGGAGCAGGCCGGGCGCGGTCAGCGCTGTCGATTTACTTGCCATCTGCCATCCCTGGGCCGAGGTCGCTCATGAGACCGCCGATCTGCCGCCTGGGCGATACGGGCGGGCTGCGGGTGAGTTCGTCAACGTGGCACTGCTCAATCAGCCGCGGATTTCCGGGCACAGGTGTTCCGTGCACAGGTGTTCCGTCGAATTTTCCTTGCCCCGGATTTTCAGCACGTCCGGCAATCACTCGTGCTGCCACGGCGCAGTTTGTGCCGCGAATCCCTCGCGAATTCCATGACCGTCAAAAGGAGCCTAGCACGAGTGTCCGGCGAGAATAACTCCCGCAGGGGTCTTGCACGGTCCCGAAGGCCGAATATCAGACGACTTCGGCGCGGAGTTTGAGGTCGCCCAATACCGCGCTCAAATCCGCCAGGAGTCCGGGCTCCTCTGCTCTCAGGTAGAAATGCCCGCCGGGCAGCACTCTGAGCCGAAAGGAATCGCGCGTCAGTTCCGCCCACCTGCGCATCTGTTCCGGTGTCACCTCGGAGTCGCTGTCACCGGTGTAGCCGTAGACCGGGCAGTCGAGCAGCGGCCGGCGACCACCGGCGTAGTCGTCGACCAGGTGGTAGTCCGCACGGACCGCGGGCAGGACGATCTCCCGCAGGTCCGGGTCCGCGAAGACCGCCGCGCGACTCGCGTCGAAGCTCACGACATGCGCGATGATCTCCTCGTCCGTGCCCGAGATCATCTGACGGCCGGCCAGCGCATGGGTGGGCCGCCTCCCGGACACGCACAGGGCGGCCGGCGGGCACCCCCGCTCCTGGAAGCGCAGCGCGACCTCGTGCGCCAGTGAGGCACCCATGCTGTGCCCGAACAGCACCAGGCGGTGCCGGGTCAGCTCCTGGAGCGCGTCGGCGATGTCGTCCGCCAGGGCCTCCAGCCGTGGCGGGAACGGATCACCGAACCGGTCCTCCCGGCCCGGGTACCGGACGGCGAGCACGCCGACGTCCGACGACAGGCGCCCGGCCCACGTGCGGTATGCGCTCGCCCCGGCGCCGGCGGCGGGGAAGCAGACGAGCTTCGTCTCGCACCGGTCGTCGTCGCGGTAGCGGCGCACCCACCGCTCTTCCACCGCACTGCTCATCGAGGGGCTCCCTTTCTCTCGTCTTCTATCGCCTTCCCTCGGCGTCTCACGCCGTGCGCCGGGCGACGATGGAGTCGACGATCTCGCCGCTTCGCACCGCGATGTTCGACAGCAGCGAGGAGGTCAGACCGTGGGTGTGCTCGGTGCCGCCCTGGAGATAGATGCCGCACCGCGACTCGGGGGAGGTGACGATGCGGTAGTCGCGCTCCACCCGGTAGCGGCCCGCCTCGTCACGCAGGCAGAACCGGTCCAGATCGCCGAGCAGGCCCGTGGGCTCCATCGCGTCGTAGCCCGTCGCGCAGACGAGTACGTCGACGTTGAGCTCGCGTACCTCGGCGTCAGGGCCCGACTGCAGCGAGACGCGGGTCTCGGTGCCGACCCGTTTCACCCCGGTGACCATGGTCAGGTTGAGGAACTCCAGGCGGCTGACGCCGTGCACGTCCTCGTCGTACGACCTGCGGTACAGCTCCCTGATCACGTCGCCGTCGACGACCGAGTAGTTCGTGTTGCGGTGGTAGCGCCAGAACGCCCCCCGCGTCTGCTCGGTGCCGAAGTAGTAGTCGTCGACGGCTCCGGGGTCGAAGATCTGGTTGGCGAACGGGGTGTCGTCGGCGACGGAGTACCCGTAGGACGGGACGGCCGCGAACACCTGGGCGTGCGGCAGGTCGTCGTACAGGAACCTGGTGATCTCGGCGGCGCTCTGGCCCGCTCCGGCCACCGCGACCCGGCGCAGTTCCCGCGGGTCGGTACGGCGGTACTTCTCCAGGAACTCGGAACTGTGCCAGACCCGCTCGTCGCGCTCGGTCCCCGCGGGCATGCTCGGTACCAGACCCGTCGAGATCACCACGTTCCGCGCCTCGATCACGCGGCCGGCCCGGCCGGTGGCATCCGTCACCTCCAGCAGCAGCCGGTCCGGAGAGGTGGCGGTACTCGACGGCTGCCGGATCGACGTCACCTCCGAGCCGTACACGACGCGGTCGGCGACCCGTGCCTGCGCCCACTCGAGGTACTGGTGGAACTCCTGGCGGGTGGGAAAGAAGTCCTGGTTGTTGACGAACCGCGGAAGCCGGCCCGACGCGTGCAGGAAGGCGATGAAGCTGAAACTCGACGTCGGATTGCGGAAGGTGACCAGATCCTTGAGGAAGGATATCTGCATGGTCGCGGACGGCAGCAGCATGTTGCGGTGCCAGCCGAAAGAGCTCTGGCGCTCGAAGAAGACGGCGCTCATCTCGTTGCCCGGACCGCTCGCCGCATACTCTTCCAGGGCGATGGCGAGCGACAGGTTGGAGGGACCGAACCCGATGCCGACCACATCGTAGATCTCGTGCTCACGATTCCTCATACAGAATTCTCCCGCTGGCATGGCTGCACGGTGCGCGGTGCGCGTTCCTGTCTCCGACCGGTAATCATCCGCTCCAAGAATGGCCCACGTCCGGGCGAGCTGACATTTCCATCGGTCGTCCGGTCAACCTAGACCCGGCGCTGTGAACCGTTCAAGTACGCCGTTTTCGGCCGGTGTATTCGTGTCCCGTCAGCGGGACACGAATACACACGTAATTCCGTTCTCAGAGGAGTTCGCCGTCCTTCGTCCTCCTGCCGAGGGCCGGCCTGTCGGACCGGGCGAACCCCTGGTGGCGGTCCGAGAGGCCGGCGATGGTGCGTGCCGCGAACAAGGTACGGATGGACACCTCGAGGTTCAGCTCCGCGCGGATGAGCCCCACCAGCCTGATCGCGCGCACCGAGTTGCCGCCCAGGTCGAAGAAGTCGTCGTCGATGCCCACCCGGTCCAGTTCGAGCGCGTCGGCGAACGCGTCGGCCAGGACCTGCTCGGTCCGGTTGCGCGGTGCCCGGTACCGTCCGTCGTCGAACGCGGGATCCGGCAGTGCGGCCCGGTCCACCCTCCCTGCGGGGGTGACCGGCAGACGGTCCAGCACGACGAACACCGACGGCACCATGAACTCCGGCAGCCGCTCCGCGGCGAAGCGGCGCAGTCCGTCCGCGAGGCCGGCCGCTTGCCCGGCGCCTCCGGCCGGGACCGCGTACGCCACCAGCCGCTGCTGACCGACGTCGTCCCCGCTGCCGACCACCACCGACTGTGCCAGTCCCGGGTACCCGGACAGCACCTCCTCGATCTCGGCCGGTTCGACCCGGACACCGCGTATCTCCGTCGGGGTGCCGGCTCGGCCCACGTACTCGACGACGCCGTCGGCACCCCGGCGCACCCGGTCCCCCGTTCGGTACATCAGCCCGCCGGGCGGACCGAACGGACAGGCGACGAACCGCTCCGCGGTCGCTCCGGGGCGCCCGGGGCGGCCACGCGCCACACCTGCGCCGGCGACGTACAGCTCGCCGGTCACACCCACGGGGACCGGCGCCAGGCCCGGCCCCAGCACGTAGAGGGCGGTGCCGTCCATCGGGCGGCCGACCGCGCCCGCGTGGGGCGACGGTGTGCCCGGAGCCAGGCGGTGGGCGGCGGCGAACACGGTCGTCTCCGCGGGACCGTGAGCGTGCACGACCGTCAGCTCGGGACAGGCCTCGCGCACCCGCCGTACCGCGGTCGCGGAGACGTGGTCGCCGCCGGTCCAGACCTCGCGCAACCCGGCTACGCCGGCGGGGCGTTCCGCCGCGACGGCCGAGAACAGCGCCGCGGGCAGCCACACCGTGGTGCACTCGGGCTCTGCCCGGAACCCGCTGAGCGCATCGCCGTCCGGCTCACCCTCGGGAGCCAGGAGCACCCGGCCGCCGTTCAGCAGCGGCACCCACAGTTCGAGAGGGAGCGCATCGGAGGTGGGCGGCGAGTGCCACAGCACGGTGCCACGGCCGCCCTCGCGCCACTGGCGATCCATGACGAAGCGCTCCATGTTCCGGTGGGTGACGGCCACTCCGGTGACCGCACCGCTTGGGTCGCAGCCGTACATCACGGCCAGCAGACCGTCACCGCGCAAGGAGAGCCGCGTCTCCCCGGCAGCGTCACCGTCACCGTCGGCGGTCCGCGACCGGAGATCGTCGAACAGAACCGTCGGCACGTCCAGATCGGCCGAGAGCCGTTCGGCGGTCGGCGCGTCCGTGAGCAGCATGCGGACTCCGGAGTCTGCGGCCACCGGCCGGATCCGGTCCGCGGGGGACCCGGGGTCGACCGGCAGGTAGGCCCCGCCGGCCTTCACCACCCCGAGCAGCGCGACGGCGAGGTCCACCGACCGCGGCATCGCCACCGCCACGACCGTCTCGGTTCCGACGCCGTACCGCCGGCGCAGCGTCTCGGCCAGGCGACTCGACCGCGTGTCCAGCTCCCGGTAGGTGACGGCGGAATCGCCTGTGACCACCGCGACGGCCTCGGGATCCCGTTCCGCCTGGCGGGCGAACAGCTCCGGCACCGTCAGCTCCGGTACCGTCAGCCCCGGCACCTGAGCCCGCGTGTCGCCGGACACCGACAGCACCTGCTCCCGGCCGGCGCCGGCCGGCGCGTCGAGCGCGCCGACCGGCCGGGAGACCGCGGCCGTCACGGCCCGGATGTACGCGATCAGGTCCTCTCCGACGACACGCAGCTCCGCGCCAGAGTAGAGGCCCGCGGGGGCGTCGAGACGGATGAACAGGTCGCTGTCGGCACTCCCGTCGGTATAGACGCCGATCGACAGCTCGTCGAAGGCGCCGATCGTCGCCCCGAGGTGACGCGCCGGGCTGCCGGCGAAACGGAGCTGTTCCGCGAACTCGACGACGTTCAGGACGACGCCGAATCCACTGCGGCCGCTCAGGACGGTTCCGCTCGCGCGCTGGATGTCCGAGTAGTGGCAGGCGGTGTGGTCGAAGACCTCGTACGTCTCGTCGACGATCGCGTCGGCGATCTCGGTGAAGGCCGCGTCGAGCGGAACCTTCGCCCGTACCGGCACCACGTTCACCGCCAGACCGGGCGTCCTGCCCGCCGCCCCGGCCCGGTTGGCCACGGCCAGGGAGAGCAGGAACTCCGGACGGTCGCAACGGTGCCGGAAGAACACCGCCGCCGCGGCGGCCAACAGCGACGCCGTCCACACGCCCATGGACTTCGCGGTCTCCGTCCACGCGTCCGCCTCGGCACGCGGAACGCTCAGGGTCCGGCTCGTCATGCCGATGGAGTCGGCCAACCGCGACCAGCGGTCGGCGTCGCTCACCGGTTCGGAGAGCGCGGAGCGCAGCGCCTCGGACAGGGCGACGCCCGGAATCCGCGCGGGCGCGGGCGCGTCGGCCAGGTAGGTGCGCCAGAACTCCAGGTCGTCGGCGAACGTCTGCGAGGCGCGGTACTCGGTCGCCTGGGCGGCGAACGACTCGGCATCCCATGGATGCGGCAGTTCCGGTACCTGCGAGCCCCGCGCCAGCGCCGTGTAGACCTCGGCGAGGCGCCGCGACAGCAGGCCGCCCGCGCCGTACCCGTCCGAGACGAGGTGGTGGTAGCCGATCACGACGAGAGAGCGGGCCGCCGAGAGCCTGACCACGCCCAGTCTGAGCAGCAGATCGTTCTCGAGGTCGAACGGCTGCCCCACGATGTCGGCCAGCGCGCCGCGGGCCGCCTCCTCCGGGTCGGCCGAGTCGCTGAGATCCATGAAGAACGGGCGCCAGGGCCCCAGCTCCCGGGGCACCTGGCGCAGTTCGCCGTCTTCGTCGACGAAGTTGACACGCAGTACCTCGGCCTCCGCCAGAACATGACGGAATGCGGAATCCATCACCGCGGCGTCCAGCTCTCCGTCCACATCCCACATGAACAGCGCGTGGTTCAGCGTGTCGGGGGACATTTTCTGCGCCAGCCACAACCCTTTTTGCGCAGACGACGTACCGAGCGAACGCACACGGATCATCTCCTCAGCAGACTGGCGCGGATTCCATGGGAATTCATAGATCAATTCCACCCTCACAGGTGCGGCACGCCCGGTCAAGACAACAGGGTGCGGGTGCCGGACACCCCGATCAGGAACTCACGGTGTCCCGTCGACGGGACGGCCCTGCGGGACGGAAAGGCGGCCGGCATGCGGTGGGATCACCGCGAATCGCCTTCGGTCATCGAGGACACGATGTACGCGGCGACCCTTCTCGGGGACGGGTACCGTAACACCAGATTCGCCCTCAGCCTGAGTCCGGTCGACGCGGCCAGGCGTTTGCTCAGCTGCACCGACAGCAGCGAGTCGAATCCGAGGTCCTTGAACTCGCGGTCGGGGTCGACGGCTTGTGCGGAGGGGTGCCCGAGGACGACGGCGACCCTTTCGAGCACGTGGTCCAGCACGAGTGTGTCCCGCTCCCCGTCGGGAAGGGCGGTGATCCTGTCCCGCAGCGGAACGAGGTGATCGCCGTCCGGGGGCGGCTCCGCCGCGGGTGCCTCCACGTCGACCGCGGTGCGCGCGGAGTTCAGCCAGTGGCGGCGCCGCTGGAACGCGTAGGTCGGCAGTTCCACCCTGCTGCGGTCCCCGAACACGGCGTGCCAGTCCACGTGCCCGCCCTGGGTGTGCAGTTGGGCCAGTGAGCCGACCACGGACTCGGATTCCCCCCGGTCCCGTCGTGACGAGGAGAGGACCACGGCGTCGTCCAATTCCTCGACCATTTCCTGCACCGGCAGCGTCAGAACGGGATGCGGGCTCATCTCGATGAACACCCGGAAGCCGTCCTCGGTCAGTCGCCGGACCGAGGACTCGAAGAGAACCTTTTCCCGCAGGTTGTTGTACCAGTATTCACCGGTCAGCTCCGCGGTGTCGGTTGTCGCGCCGTACAGAGTCGAATAGAAGGGAAGTTCCGACGTCTTCGGACTCACCTCGGAGAGCAGTCCGACGACCTGGTCGCGGACCCGGTCCACCTGGACCGAATGCGAGGCGTAGTCAACCGATATCCTGCGGGCCTGCGTCCCCTCGGCTTTCATCTTCGCGACGAATTCGTCGAGTGCGTCCGTCTCCCCGGAGACCACGACCGAGCGGGGTCCGTTGACGACGGCGACGCTCAGCCGGTCCTGCCACGGAGCGAGATGTGCCGCCACCACGTCCGCCGACTCCGCGACCGATGCCATCCCACCGTGCCCGATCAAGGTCTCCAGAGCCTTGCTGCGGAGCGCCACGACCCGCGCCGCGTCCCGCAGCGACAGCGCACCGCACACGTGGGCGGCGGCTATCTCGCCCTGGCTGTGCCCCACCACCGCGGCCGGTTCCACACCCCACGAACGCCACAGCCCGGCCAGGGACACCATCACCGCGAACAGCGCCGGCTGCACCACGTCCACCCGCTCCAGGGTCGGCGCGCCCTCGGCACCGCGCACCACATCGAGAAGCGACCAGTCGACCCACTCGGCCAGGGCATCCGCGCACGCGTCCAGGCTCCGGGCGAAGACGGGGAAGGTCTCGTACAACTGCCGCCCCATACCCGCCCACTGCGACCCCTGCCCCGGAAACATGAAGACCGTGCCGCCCAGATCCCGGGCGACCCCCCGCACCACCCCGGCCGACTCCGCACCCGTGCCCAGCGCCGTCAGACCACCGAGCAACTCCTCCCGGCCCCCGCCCAGCACCACGGCGCGATGCTCGAACCCCGACCGCTCCGACACCAACGACCAGCCCACGTCCGCGACATCCGCCGCCCCACCGGCCACGTGATCCCGCAGCCGCACCGCCTGCGCCCGCAGCGCCTCCTCCGACCGCCCCGACAGCACCCACGGCACCACCCCGCCCGGAACCCGCCCCACGACCGCGGCCCCCGCCGGCTGTGCCGCGTCCTCCTCGGGCGCCTCCTCCAGAATCACGTGCGCGTTGGTACCGCTGACGCCGAACGACGACACTCCGGCCCGGCGCGGTCCGTCCGCCCTCTCCCACACACGCCCCTCCACCAGCAACCGGAGCGCACCGGTGGACCAGTCCACATGGTGTGAGGGCACCTGCGCGTGCAGCGTCCGCGGCAGGAAGCCGTGACGCATGGCCATCACCGTCTTGATGATCCCGCCGACCCCGGCCGCCGCCTGGGCATGACCTATGTTCGACTTCAGGGATCCCAGCCACAGGGGCCTGCCCTCGGCCCGGTCCTGCCCGTAGGCCGCGAGCAGGGCGCCCGCCTCGATCGGATCCCCCAGCACGGTTCCGGTGCCGTGGGCCTCGACCACGTCCACCTCCGCGGCGGCCACGCCCGCGCTCGCCAACGCCTTCCTGATCACCTTCTCCTGGGCGAGGCCGTTGGGTGCGGTCAGGCCGTTGCTGGCGCCGTCCTGGTTCACCGCGGAGCCGCGGACGACGGCCAGTACGGGGTGGCCGTTGCGACGGGCGTCGGAGAGCCGCTCCAGCAGCAGCATGCCGACCCCCTCGGCCCACCCGGTACCGTCGGCACCGTCCGCGAAGGACTTGCACCTGCCGTCGGCCGAGAGGCCGCGCTGCCGGGAGAACTCCACGAAGATCGCGGGCGTCGACATCACCGACACACCGCCCGCCAGCGCGAGCGAGCACTCGCCCGAGTGCAGCGACCGCATCGCCATGTGCAGGGCCACCAGCGACGACGAGCACGCCGTGTCCACCGACACCGCAGGTCCGGTGAGACCCAGTTCGTATGCCACCCGCCCGGAGGCGACACTCGGAGCGCTGCCGTGCAGCAGGTAGCCCTCCAGTTCGCTCTTGCTCCCCTCCAGGAAGCGGGACCCGTACTCGGAGGAGCTCACCCCGACGAAGACACCGACGTCGGCACCGCGCACGGCGGCGGGAACGATGCCCGCCCGTTCGAGGGCCTCCCACGACGTCTCCAGCAGCAGGCGCTGTTGCGGGTCCATGGCCAACGCCTCACGCGGACTGATGCCGAAGAAGTCGGCGTCGAAGCCGGCCACGTCGGTCAGGAAACCGCCGTGCCGTACATAGGAACCGCCGACGGTGTCGGGATCCGGGTCGTACAGGTCCGGCCAGCCGCGATCCGCCGGGAACTCGTCCACGGCGTCCACGCCGCCGCGGACCAGCTCCCACAGATCCTCGGGCGACGCCACCCCCGCCGGGAAGCGACACGCCATGCCCACCAGGGCGATCGGCTCGCCGCGGCCGGACTTCAGCGCGTCGACCTCCTGCCGGAGGCGGTCCCGCTCCCGCAACACCGTGCGCAGCGCCCGTTCGACCCGGTCCCGGCCGTCCGCCGGGTGATCCGCGGAGGTTTCCATGTCACTCGCCCCTCTCGTCCAGCGCCAGATCGACCAGTGCGTCCAGGTCCATCGCGGCCAGTTCGCCACCGGCGGCCGACGGGGCCGCCGGCTGTCCGTCGGGCTGCGCCCCGGCCGGGGCGGCGCACGCCAGGACCAGTTCCAGGACACCCGCGCTCCGTAGCCTGTCGATCGAGACGTTCCGCAGCGCTTCCCGGATCTCCGCGTCGTCGTCGGGGCCCGTGGTCCGTTCCGGCCGCAGCCGGTCGCAGATGTGTGCGCCCAGCTCGCGTGGGGTGGGGTAGCTGAAGACGAGGGTGGACGGCAGCCGCAGCCCGGTCGAGGAGGCCAGCCGGTTGCACAGTTCGACAGAGGTCAGCGAGTCGAATCCGAGCTGGGTGAACGGCTGGTCGGCGTCGACGGCCGCGCTGGAGGAGTGCCCGAGCACGACGGCGGCCTGCTCCCGGACCCACTCCAGCACGGCCGCCTCCGCCTCGCCCTCGGACAGGCCCGCCAGCCGGGCGGGCAGGCCGAGGGCTCCGCCGCCCCGGGCCCCGCGCGGGCGGTCGGGGCGTCGGCGGCCGCCTCCGGTGAGGCCGCTCAGGATGTCCGGCAGGTCGCCGCCGGTCCTCTTCCGCAGCGTGGGGAGGTCCATCCGGGCGGGGATGAGCACGGGTTTGTCGAGCACGCACGCCGAGTCGAAGAGGCCCAGGGCCTCGGACGTGGGCATCTCGGCGACGCCCATCCGCCGCACCCGTGCGAGGTCGGCATGGTCCAGGTGCCCGGTCATGCCGCTGCGCTGCTCCCACCAGCCCCAGCAGAGCGACATGCCGACCAGTCCTGACGCCCTGCGCAGTGCCGCCAGGCCGTCCAGGAACCCGTTCGCGGCGGCGTAGTTCGCCTGCCCTCCGGTCCCGAGCGTGCCGGCCAGCGCGGAGAACAGGACGAACGCCGACAGCGGACGATCCCGGGTCAGCTCGTGCAGGTTGACCGCGCCGCCGACCTTGGCGCGCAGCGCGCGGCCGAGGCTCTCGCCCGTCAGCGACTCGACCGTACCGTCCGCCAGCGCGCCCGCCGCGTGCACGACCGCCGTCAGCGGGTACCCGGGGGGCATGCTCGCCAGCAGGTCCGCCACGGCGGCCCGGTCGGCGACGTCGCAAGCCACGACCCCGACGGTCGCTCCCGCCCCCTCCAGGTCCGCGACCAGTTCGGGTGCTCCGTCGGCGGACATGCCCCGACGGCTCGCCAGCACCAGGCTCCGTACCCCGTGTTCGGCGACGAGATGGCGCGCCACGACCGAACCCACTCCCCCGGTCCCGCCGGTGACCAGGACGGTGCCGCCGCCGAAGCCGCTGCCCAGGTCGAGGACGATCTTCCCGACATGGCGGCCCTGGCTCATCTCGCGAAACGCCTTGCGCGCGTCGCGGACGTTCCGGACGGCGATCGGGTTCAGCCGTACCCGTCCGTCGGCGAAGAGTTCCATGACGTCCCGGAACATCTGCCCGATCAGGTCCGGGCCCGCGTCGTAGAGGTCGAAGGCCCGGTAGTCGACTCCCGGGTGGTCGGCCGCGACCTGCCGGTGGTCCCTGATGTCCGTCTTGCCCATCTCGATGAAGCTCCCGCCCTCGGGCAGCAGCCTCAGCGAGGCGTCGACGAAGCCGTGCGCAAGGGAGTTCAGCACCACGTCCACGCCGTGGCCGCCGGAGGACTCCAGGAACCTCTGCTCGAAGTCGAGGCTCCGCGACGAGGCCAGGTGCCGGTCGTCCAGACCCAGCCGGCGCAGGGCGGGCCACTTGGCGGGGCTCGCGGTGCCGTACACCTCGGCACCGACGTGTCTCGCCAGCTGAACGGCGGCCGTCCCGACGCCGCCCGCCGCGGCGTGCACGAGAATCCGCTGTCCCTTTTCGAGTCGCTTCAGGTGGAAGAGCGCGTAGTAGGCGGTGAGAAAGGCGCCCGGAACGGAGGCGGCCTCGGCGTAGCTCCATCCGTCGGGTACGGGCCTGAGCAGACGCCGGTCGGCGACGGCCACAGCGCCGAAGGCGCCCGGGAAGATGCCCATCACGCGGTCGCCCGGCGCCAGATCGGTGACGTCGTCCGCCACCTCCAGCACGCTTCCGGCGCCCTCGCTGCCCAGGCCGGCGTCGATGCCCGTCCGCTCCACCAGTCCCAGGGCGATCGTGATGTCCCGGAAGTTGAGCCCTGCGGCGTGCACGGCGATGCGGACCTGCCCGCTCGACAAAGGCTCCGCAACCTCGGGACAGGGCAGCCACGTCAGGTTCTCCAGCGTTCCCCTGCGCAGGATGCCCAGCCGGTGGGCACCGGCCGCGGGTGGCTCGATCCGGTTGTCCACGGGTGCGGCCGGGGTCATGCGGGGGGCGAGGCACGTGCCGTGGCGCAGGGCCAGCTGGTCCTCGCCGAACGCGAGCGCGCCCGGGACTCCTGCCCACGACTCCTTGGCGTCGTCGATGTCCACCAGCCGGAACCTGCCGGGGTGTTCGGTCTGCGCGGACCGGACCAAGCCCCACACCGAGGCGCCGGCCAGGCTTTCGGTTCTCTCGCCGCCACCGGTGTCGAGCGCCAGCCGGGTGAGCACCACGAGGGTGGTTCCGGCGAGCCGCTGCGCGGCGAGGAACCGCTGGATCCAGTCCAGTACCCGCGCGTCCGCGCCCTCGACCGTGCCGAGCAGATCGGGGCCGGATGTG
This sequence comes from Streptomyces sp. NPDC048291, assembly GCF_043201715.1. Taxonomy (NCBI): domain Bacteria; kingdom Bacillati; phylum Actinomycetota; class Actinomycetes; order Kitasatosporales; family Streptomycetaceae; genus Streptomyces; species Streptomyces sp. NPDC048291. The sequence continues at coordinate 214,278 of NZ_JBICZC010000010.1, read as the reverse complement.
ACGAAGTCGTCCAGGCAGAGGACGACGTACGGGGGCGCTTCGCCGGTGAGGACCTCGTCCATGGAAGCGTGGACCGGCACTTGCTCGCCCACCGCGTCGCCAAGTCGCGCGGCCAGGCCGTGTTCGGCGCCGAGCAGGGCCCACCGCCCGGCGCCGGACTCCGACCGGCTCATCTGGACCGGCTGCCAGCCCAGTTCGTACAGCGGCTGCTCCGGTCCGCCGCGCAGCGCGCGCAGTTGTCCGGCGTTCACCGGCCGGAACGTCAGCGCTCCGACCTGGGCGACCGGCCGGCCGTGCTCGTCGGCTACCGCCACGGACACCGCGTCCTCGCCGGCCGGGGAGATCCTGATCCGCACGGTGGCCCCGCACGGCCCGACCTGTTCCACCCCGGACCAGGAGAAGGGCAGCCAACCCCGGCCGTCCGCCGTGTCGACGACGCCGCCGGCCACCACCGCGTGCAGGACGGAGTCGAACAGGACCGGATGCAGGGCGAACCCGTCGTCGGCCGTGCCGTCGTCGGCCGTGCCGTCGGCGGTCGGCGGCAGCGTGGCCGTCGCGAAGAGGTCGTCGCCGCGCCGCCACACCTCGCGCAGCCCGCGGAAGGCAGGCCCGTAGTCGAAACCCGCCTCGGCGAAGGTCTCGTAGAGGTCGTCGATGCCGACCCGCTCCGCCGCGGCAGGTGGCCATACCCCGAGGGAGGGTGTGTCCCCGGTCCGCGCGGCGCCGGGTGCCAGGTACCCGCTCGCGTGCCGGGTCCAGCCGTCGGCGGTTCGGCCGTCCTCCCCCGGGTGCGAGTGCACGACCAGGGAGCGGCGTCCTGTCGTGTCCGGGACTCCGACGACGACCCGCACCCGCACCTCGCTCGTCGCGGGCAGGGTCAGGGGTGCTTCCAGGGTCAGCTCCTCGACGGCCTCGCACCCCACGTGGCCGCCCGCCCACAGCGCCAGGTCGAGATGGGCCGTCGCGGGTACGACGGCCGCGCCGAACACGGCGTGGTCGGCCAGCCACTCATGGGTCCGCACGGACCACAGACCGGTGAACGCCACCTCGTCGGTGCCGGGGTGGTCCACGACGGCGCCGAGCAGCGGATGCCCGGGGGCCGTCAGCCCGGCCGCGGCCACGCCGGCCCGGTCCGTGCCGGCGAGGAGGTCCAGCCAGTACCGGTGCCGCTGGAACGCGTACGTCGGCAGGTCGACCCTGCTGCGGGCTCCGAACCAGGCGGCCCAGTCCACGGCGCCGCCACGGACATGGAACCGGGCCAGCGCGCTCACCACCGTCCGCACGGGGTCACGGTCGCGGCGCGACGCCGACAGGACCACGGCGTCGTCCGCCCCCAACCGGGCGAACATCTCCTTGGCGATGCCCGCGAGGGACGATCCCGGTCCCAGTTCGAGGAAGACGTCGGCGCCGGCCGCTCGGGCGTGCTCCACCGCGGCGGAGAAGAGGACGGGCTCACGGACGTGGTGCGCCCAGTGCGACACGGAGGTGAGTTCCGCGGGCGTGGCCTCGCGGCCCAGTCTCGTCGACACGACCGGGATCGTCGTGCGGCCGGCGGGGAGGTCGCCGACCGCCTCGGTGAACTCGTCCAGGATCGTGTCCATGAGCGGGGAGTGGAACGCGTGGTCGACGTCGAGCGGTTTCGCCGGGACGCCTTCGGCGGCGAGCCGCTCCCGGAGGGCGACGATCTCGTCGCGGCTGCCGGAGACCACCACGGACTCCGGGCCGTTCACGGCGGCGACCCCGATGCGGTCGTACGGGCCGAGCAGGGCGTTCACGTGTGCTTCGGTGGCACGCACCGACAGCATGGCACCGGGTTCGGTGACCGTCTGCATGATCTGGCCGCGGGCGGCCACCAGCCTGGTCGCACTCTCCAGGTCGAGGGCGCCGGACACATGGGCGGCGGCTATCTCGCCCACCGAGTGGCCGATCAGGTGATCCGGCCGGCCGCAGTAGTGCTCCATGAGCCGGTACAGGCCGACCTGCAGGGCGAACAGCGCCGGCTGCGCGATGTCGGTGCGCCGCGCCTCGGCCTGTGCGAGCTCGTCGGCGAGCAGGAGGGGCTTCAGGGCGAAGGGCAGGTGGGTGTCGAAACGCTCGCACACGTCGTCGACGCTCTGCGCGAAGACGGGGAAGGCGTCGTACAAGCGCCGTCCCACACCGGCCCACCGCGCCCCCTGCCCGGGGAACATGAAGACCGTGCCGCCCAGGTCTCGCGCGACACCGCGCACCACCCCGGCGGACTCCGCTCCCTCACCCAGCGCGGCCAGACCGTCCAGCAGCTCCTCCCGGCCCCGGCCCAGGACCACCGCGCGGTGCTCGAACCCGGCCCGGGCCGACACCAGCGACCACCCGACGTCCGCGAGGTCGGCCTCCGTGTCGACCGCGAAGTCGCGCAGCTTCGCGGCCTGCTCCCGCAGCGCCGCCTCCGACCGAGCCGACACCGCCCAGGACACCAGCCCGCCCGGCACCGGCCCGCCGACGCCGGCCGCCGTCTCCGCCGCGGGCGCCTCCTCCAGGATCACGTGCGCGTTGGTGCCGCTGGCCCCGAAGGCGGACACGCCCGCGCGTCGGGGCCGTCCCGGGGCACTCGGCCACTTCATCGCCCCGGTCAGCAGTTCCACCGCCCCGGCCGACCAGTCCACACGGGTGGTCGGGCGGTCCACGTGCAGCGTCCTGGGCATCGTCCGGTGCCGCATCGCCATGATCATCTTGATCAGCCCGCCGACACCCGCCGCCGCCTGCGCGTGACCGATGTTGGACTTCAGGGATCCGAGCCACAGTGGCCGGTCGGGATCCCGGTCCTGGCCGTAGGTCGCCAGCAGCGCCTGCGCCTCGATCGGATCGCCGAGGGTCGTCCCGGTCCCGTGTGCCTCCACCACGTCGACGTCGCTCGCCCGCACCCGGGCGTTCTCCAACGCCGCCCGGATCACCCGCTGTTGTGCCGGTCCGCTCGGCGCGGTCAGGCCGTTGGACGCCCCGTCCTGGTTGACCGCCGAGCCCCGGATCACCGCCCAGATCCGCCGCCCGTTGCGCCGCGCGTCCGACAGCCGCTCCAGCACCAGGACCCCGGCCCCCTCGGAGAAGCCGGTGCCGTCGGCCGCGTCGGCGAACGCCTTGCATCGGCCGTCCGCCGCCAGGCCCCGCTGCCGGGACATCTCCCGGAACACCTGTGTCGTCGCCATGACGGTGACGCCTCCGGCCAGGGCCAGCGTGCACTCGCCCTGCCGCAGGGACTGCACCGCCTGGTGCACCGCCACCAGGGACGACGAGCACGCCGTGTCCAGCGAGACCGCGGGGCCCTCCAGGCCCAGCGCGTACGCCACGCGCCCGGACGCCACGCTCAGCAGGGAACCCGTCTGCCCGTAGCCCGCGATGGCCTCGGGGGTGACGTGGTGGTTCCCGTATCCGAAGTACGCCAGACCGGCGAAGACGCCGGTGGCGGTGGCGCGCAGGCTGTGCGGGTCGATGCCGGCCCGTTCGAGCGACTCCCACGAGGTCTCCAGCAGCAACCGGTGCTGGGGGTCGGCCGCCAGTGCCTCTCGTGGGTGGATCCCGAAGAACTCGGCGTCGAAGTCGCCGGCGTCGTGCACGAAGCCGCCTGAGCGCGTGTAACAGGTCCCCGGCCGGTCCGGATCCGGGTCGTACAGCGCCCGCAGGTCCCAGTTCCGGTCCTCCGGGAAGCCGGACACCGCGTCCCTGCCCGCCCGCACCAGCTCCCACAGCGCCTCCGGGGACGTCGCCCCGCCCGGAAAACGGCAGGCGGCCCCCACCACCGCGACGGGCTCGGCGGTCGCCGCCGTCAGCTCTTCGAGCCGCCGACGGGTATCGAACAGTTCGATCGAGGTCCGCTTGAGATAGTCGAGAAGTCCGGCGTCGTCGTCGTTCGTCATCGCTCTCCCCTAGCCGAGTTCTTCGTCCAGCAGCGAGAGGAGCTCGCCGGCCGACGCCGCACTGATCCGGTCGCGCAGGCCGGCCGGTGATCCGGCGTCGGCCGGCGGACGGACACGGCCCGGCAGCTCGCCGAGCAGTGTGGTGAGGACGGCCTTGTCCTCGTCCGCCAGTTCGGTGAACGCCTTCTCCAGCCGGGCGCCCAGTCCTTCGATCTCCTCGACCAGGCGGCCGACCGCCGACTCCGCGTCACCACCGGGGTCGGGGTTGACCCGCGTGTTCAGGAAGCGGGCCAGCGCGGTCGGGTTCGGGTGGTCGAACGCGAGGGTGGCGGGCAGTTGCAGTCCGGTCAGGTCCGCCAGCTTGTTGCGCAGTTCCAGGGCCATGAGCGAATCGACTCCCAGATCCCTGAATGCCGTGCCGGGCCCGACGCGTCCGGCCGCCGTCTGGCCGAGGACGATCGCGGTCTGCTCCCGGACGGCGGTCAGCAGCAGGGCCTCGGCGTCGGCCGGAGGCACGGATCTGGCCTGCTGGGCGAGTCGGGCGCCGGTGGTCTCGCGGCCTCCCGGACCGCCGGAGCCGCTGGGAGGGGCTCCGTTCGGACCGGACGGAAGCGGTGAACCCTGCCGCCCGGCCCATGGCGCGCCCAGCGCCCCCGTGTTCAGACGTGCCGGTACCAGCACGGGCTCGGGCCGGGTGAGCGCCGCGTCGAAGAGCGCCAGTCCCTCGTCCGACGTCATCGGGTGGATGCCCTGTCGTCGCAGGCGGTCGATGTCCGCGTCGCCGAGGCCGGCGCCGAGCTCGCCGCGTTCCGCCCAGTAGCCCCAGCACAGCGAGCGGGCGGGCAGCCCGGCGGCCCTGCGGTTCTCCGCCAGTGCGTCGAGGAACGCGTTGGCCGCCGCGTAGTTGGCCTGTCCCGCCGTGCCGAGCACGCTCGCGACCGAGGAGAACAGCACGAACTCGGACAGGTCCAGGTGCCTGGTCAGCTCGTGCAGGTGCCAGGCACCGCGCGCCTTCGGCGCCAGTACCGCGTCGACGCTCGCCTCGGTGAGCGACTCGACCACCCCGTCGTCCAGCGCGGCGGCGCAGTGGATCACCATCGTGAGCGGGTGTTCGTCCGGCACCGAGGCGATCAGCTCGGCGACCGACTGCCGGTCGGTGACGTCGCACGCCACGATCTCGACCCGGGCCCCCGCCGCGGTCAGCTCCTCCCGCAGCCCGGTGGCCGTCGGAGCCGCCGGCCCGCGTCGACCGGCCAGGAGCAGTCGGCGCACCCCGTGCCGCTCGACGAGATGCCGGGCCAGCAGCGTCCCCAGTCCGCCGGTGCCGCCGGTGACGAGCACCGTCCCGGACTCCGGTGCGGCGACGCCCTCCGCCCGGCCGCGGGGCATGCGCGCAGCGGTCAGCCGGGGGGTGGCAGGCGCACCGGCCCGGATCCTGATCTGGGGTGCGCCGGTTGCCGCCGCCGCGGGAACGCCTGCCCATGAGGCAGGCCGGCCGTCGGTGTCGACGAGGGTGAACCGGCCCGGGTTCTCGGTCTGTGCGGTGCGCACGAATCCCCAGACCGCGGCCCCCGCCGGATCCGTGCGGGAAGTCCCGTCGTCGTGGATCGCGTGGCGGGTCACGACGACCAGCCGTGACCCGGCGAACCGGTCGTCGGCAAGCCACTCCTGCGTCCGGCGCAGCACGTGGTGGAGACTGCGCTCGACGGCGGTGGGTGTGTCGTCGCGGTCGTCGGCATCCGGGGGTTCGGCGCGGAGGACGACGAGCGCGGGTATCGGCTCTGCGGACGAGGCGAGTGCGGCGAAGTCGGCGAAGACCGCCGGGGCCCCTGGTGAGAGAGCGGTGGCCGTGCCGGTCGGCTCGATCACCGCGTGCGGGGGCACGGCCTGTCCGGCGGCGGCCGTGAGGGGCGTCCACTCCACGTGGAAGAGCGAGTCCCGGCGGTCCAGGCCCAGCTCGGTGAGCCTGTCCACGTCCACGGGGCCCAGGCTCAGCGACTCGACGCCGCCGACGGGGTTTCCGTTCTGGTCCGCGAGGGTCACGGACAGCGCGTTCTCACCCGCGGGCGCGAGCCGGGCGCGCAGGACGGTCGGCTCGGCGGGGTACAGGCGGATGCCGGTCCAGCGGTACGGCAGCCGTCCGTCGGGCTCGGAGGCGCCGGCAGCGCGCCCCAGGGCGGCCGGGAGCAACGCCGTGTGGAGCAGGGCCGGGTGGCACCCGTACCGGCCCGGATCCGCGTCGTGGTGCTCGGGAAGCTCCGCCTCCGCGTACAGGACGTCCCCGTGGCGCCACAGATGCCGCAGACCGCGGAACAGGGGGCCGTGGCCGAATCCGAGGGCGGTCAGCCTGGCGTAGGCGTCCTCGCAGGGCACCGCGGCGGCCCCTGCCGGCGGCCACGCGGCCGGATCTCGGTCCAGGCCGGTCCCCGTGCGGTCCGATCCGGCGGCCCCGACGGCGTTCCGCGTCCACTCGGGCTCGCCCTCGGCCCGGGAGTGCACGCTGATCGCCCGCCTGCCGTCGATCACGACGCGGATCTCGCGGTCCGCCGTCCGGGACAGCACCAGCGGCGTCTCCAGCGTGAGTTCCTCGACGACGTCGCAGCCCGCCTTCCGGGCCGCCCACACCGCGAGCTCCACGAGCACGGTTCCCGGCACCAGGAAGGCTCCGTGGACCACGTGGTCCGCCAGCCACGGCCGGCGCCGCAGCGACAGGTGTCCGCTGCCCACCAGTGCACCGTGTTCCCCGTCATCGGGAAGGTCGATCACGGCGTCGAGGAGCGGATGCTCCGAGGTGCTCTCGGTGGTCGTCTCGAACGGGGTGTCCAGCCAGTAGCGCTGCCGCTGGAACGGGTACGTGGGCAACTCGGCCCAGCGGCCCTCCCAGCCCGGGAAGGCCGCCTCCCAGGACACCGGCACGCCCGCCACGAAGGCCTCGGCCGCCGAACGGTACAGCCGCGCCGGTCCGCCGTCGCCGCGACGCAGCGATCCCACCACCACCCCGGCGGCACCGGGGGCGGCGTCGAGCATCTCCTGGATGTTGATCGTGAGCAGCGGGTGCGGACTGACCTCGATGAACGCGCAGCGCTCCGGTTCGACGAGGTGCCGCATGGCGGCCTCGAACTGCACGGGTTCCCGCATGTTGCGGAACCAGTAGGCCGCGTCCAGCTCCTCGGTGTCGATCGGTCCGCCGGTCACCGTCGAGTAGAACGTCACCGCCGTTGCCGCGGGGGTGATCCCGCCCAGCTCGTCCCGGAGCCGGTCCTTGAACCGGTCCATCAGCGGCGAGTGTCCGGGAACGCTCGCCGGGATCCACCGCGCACGGATGCCCTGGGACTCGCAGGCCGCGACCAGTTCCCTGACCGCCGAGGTCTCACCCGAGACCGTCGTCGAGTACGGGCCGTTGACCGCGGCGACCGCGACCCGATGTTCCCAGGGCCGCAGCAGCTCCCGGACCCGGTCCTCGGGCGCCACGATCCCGGCCATGCCGCCGTCGTGGACGACCGTGGCGAGCATCCGCGACCGAAGGGCCACGATTCTGGCCGCGTCCCGCAGAGTCAGCGCACCCGCGACACAGGCCGCGGCGATCTCCCCCTGGGAGTGGCCGATCACCGCGTCCGGTGTCACTCCGAGCGAACCCCACACCCGCGCGAGCGACACCATCACCGCGAAGAGCAGTGGCTGGACCACGTCGATCCGGTCCAGGCCGGCCGCCTTCGGTCCCCCGGACACGGTGTCGACGACCGACCAGTCCACCCACGGCGCGAGCGCCTCCGCACACGCGCGCATCTGCTCGGTGAACACCGGGCACGACTGCCAGAGTTCCCGTCCCATCCCGGCCCACTGCGACCCCTGGCCCGGGAACACGAACACCGTTCTGTCCACCGGTCCGGCGAGGCCGGAGACCACGCCGGGGCGGTGCCCCCCGTCGTGCGCCGCCGCGGCCAGGCCGGCGAGCAACTCGTCGCGGTCCGCGCCGATCACCACCTGGCGGTGGTCGAACAGCGCGCGCGTCGCCGTCAGCGAATAGCCCACCTGCGCGACGGGCAGGTCCGGGGCCGCCGCCATGTGGTCCCGCAGCCGGAGTGCCTGCGCGCGCAACGCCTGCGGCGACCGGGCCGACAGGACCCACGGCACCGGGCCGGTCGCGGTGCCCGTGCCGGGAGGAACGGCGGTCTCCTCCCCCTCCTCCCCCTGCTCCCCCTGCTCCCCCTCGGAGCCGGGCGCCTGCTCCAGGATGACGTGCGCGTTCGTGCCGCTGACCCCGAAGGACGAGACTCCCGCGCGCCGCGGCCGTTGCGGTGTGCCCGGCCAGTCGCGGGGTTCGGTCAGCAGCGCCACCGTCCCGGCCGACCAGTCCACGTGCGGGGTCGGACGGTCCACGTGAAGGGTCCGGGGCAGCACCCCGTGGCGCAGGGCCATGACCATCTTGATGACGCCGCCCACGCCCGCGGCGGCCTGGGTGTGACCGATGTTCGACTTCAGCGAGCCCAGCCACAGCGGGCTGCCGGGGTCCCGGTCCTGACCGTAGGTGGCCAGCAGCGCCTGTGCCTCGATGGGGTCACCCAGTTTCGTACCGGTGCCGTGTGCCTCCACCGCGTCCACGTCGGCGGGTGACAGTCCGGCATCGGCCAGGGCCGCCCGGACCACCCGCTGCTGCGCCGGCTCGCTGGGTGCGGTCAGGCCGTTGGACGCCCCGTCCTGGTTGACCGCCGAGCCCCGGATCACCGCCCAGATCCGCCGCCCGTTGCGCCGCGCGTCCGACAGCCGCTCCAGCACCAGCACGCCGGCGCCCTCGCCCCAGCCGGTTCCGTCGGCCGCCGCCGCGAACGACTTGCACCGTCCGTCCGCGGACAGGCCCCGCTGCCGGGCGGCTTCCACGAACAGCCCCGGAGTCGGCAGCGCGGACACCCCGCCGGCCAGTGCCAGCCCGCACTCACCGGACCGCAGGGACCGCACCGCCTGGTGGACGGCGACCAGCGACGAGGAGCACGCCGTGTCCACCGACAGCGCCGGACCCTGCAGTCCGAGCACGTACGCCACGCGGCCCGAGGCCACGCTGGTGTACGTGCCCGCGAGGGAGAAACCCTCCGTCTCCCCGGCCGCGCCGCCGCCCATCCGCGGGCCGTAGTCGACCCCGTAGATCCCGGTGAACACCCCGGTCGCCGAACCCCGCAGCAGGGCCGGGTCGATGCCGGCCCGTTCCAGCGCCTCCCACGACGTCTCCAGCATCAGCCGCTGCTGGGGGTCCATGGCGAGCGCCTCGCGCGGGCTGATGCCGAAGAACGACGCGTCGAACTCGGCGAGGCCGGGCAGGAATCCGCCTGATCGCGTGTACGTCTTCCCGCGCGCCGCGGGGTCCGGGTCGTACAGCGCCGCCACGTCCCACCCGCGGTCGAGCGGGAACCCGCCTGTCGCGTCCACGCCGTCGGACACGAGGTCCCACAGTCCTTCGGGTGACGTCGCCCCACCGGGGAAGCGGCAGCCCGCACCGACGATCGCGACGGGTTCGCGCGCCCCCTCTTCGAGTTCGCGAACCCGCTCGCGCAGGGCCCGCGCGTCGCCGACAGCGCGTCGCAGGTAGGACCGGAGCTTGTCGACGTCCTCCACCAGGGCCTCCCGGAACGGTTACTTGGACGGTGCGGGTGGTGCTACACGTAGCCACGATCGATCAATTCGTACAATTCTTCGTCACTGCGACTTTCCGGACCGACCGGGTTCGGCGCGTCGGCCGTCTTCGGCTCCAGGAGCGAGAAGAGGTGGCGGGCGAGGGTCTGCGGCGTCGGGTAGGAGAACGCGACGGTGGCCGGGAGGCGCACTCCCGCCGCCGTGGCGAGCCGGTTGCGGAGCCGGACGGCCATCGACGAGTCGAAGCCGAGATCCCTGAAGGTCTCGGCGGACCTGGCCGCGAGATCGGCACCGGTCGGGTCCGCGCCCTTCTCACCGAGCACGGCCGCCGTTTCGGCGCAGACAAGACGCAGAACGGACCGTTGCGAACCCGGTTCCACCGATCCGGAGCCGCCGGGGACCGCGTCGTCGAGGACCGCGTCGCCGGGTGCCGTCAGCCAGTACCGGCGGCGCTGGAACGGGTAGGTCGGCAGGCCGATCCGGCGCGGCCGGTCCGGCGCGGACAGCGCCGCCCAGTCCACCGGTACACCCCGCACATGCAGTTCGGCCAGCGACGCCACGATCGCGCCCGCGCTCCCGTCGTCCTTGTGCAGGGTGCCCACCACCGGCGGCGAGGCGCCCAGGGCGTCGGCCGTCTCCGCCATCGCGACGGTGAGCACCGGATGCGGGCCGACTTCCACGAACGCGCCGCCCCGCTCGCGCATCAGCTGCTCGACGGTCTCACCGAAACGCACCATCGAGCGGAGGTTGTCGTACCAGTAACCGCCGGTGAGTGCCTGCGGGTCGAGCAGGCCACCGGTGACGGTGGAGTGGAACCGCACCGCCGTCGCTCCGGGCGAGACCCCCGAGAGGTCCGCGAGCAGGCGTTCGCGGATGCGTTCCACGTGGTGCGAGTGCGAGGCGTAGTCCACCTTGACCCGTCGGACCCGGACTCCGTCACCCGCCGCCTGCCCGGCGAAGCCGTCGAGCGCTTCGCCGTCGCCGGAGATCACCACGGACGCCGGACCGTTGACCGCGGCCAGGGACAGCCGCCCGGACCACGGGCCCAACCGGTCCCGCACCCAGCCGGGAGGGGCGGACACCGCGCTCATCCCACCGCCCAGAGCGGCCAGTTCGGTCAGGGCACGGCTGCGCAGGGCGACGACCCGGGCCGCGTCGGCGAGGGTGAGCGCACCCGACACGCACGCCGCGGCGAGCTCGCCCTGCGAGTGCCCGACCACGATCTCGGGGACCACGCCCAGCGACCGCCAGACCCGCGCCAGTGACACCATCACGGCGAACAGCACCGGCTGTACGACGTCCACCCGGTCCGGCGGGACGGCCGGGTCCGCACCGGTCAGCACGTCCGGCAGCCACCAGTCCACCCAGGGCGCCAGGGCCTTCGCGCACTCGTCGATCCCGCGTGCGAAGACAGGTGACTCGGCGTACAGCCGGCTGCCCATGCCGGGCCACTGCGAGCCCTGGCCGGGGAAGACGAAGACCACCGGACCCACCGGACCCCCGGCCACTCCGCGGATCACACGGGCCGAACTCGCGCCCGTCGCGAGCGCGTCCAGTCCGGCCGGCGCTCCGTCGCCGCCGTCCAGCAGGACCGCCCGGTGCTCGAACGACGACCTCGTCGATGCCAGGGCATACCCGACGGCTGCCGCCGGGGGCGCGTCGTCCGCCGTCACGAACGCGTGCAGCCGCGCGGCCTGGGCCCGCAGCGCGGACTCCGAACGCGCCGACAGCAGCCAGGGCAGTGGCCCGCGGAGGCCGACCGGGACCGGATCCGCGTCCCGGGCTCGCGACGATGCGGGCGGCTGCTCCCGGGGGGCCTCTTCGAGGATCACGTGCGCGTTGGTGCCGCCCATCCCGAAGGCCGAGACGCCCGCCCGTCGCGGGCGGCCCCGCGTGCCGGTCCAGGACCGCGCGGTGCGAACGACCTCGAAGTCCTTCCGGAAGTCCGGGACGGCGGGGTTGGGTGACCGGTAGTTCAGGCTCGGTACCAGATGAGCGCGGTCCAGGCAGAGTGCCGCCTTCACGAAGCCGACGATTCCCGCGGCCGGCTCCAGGTGCCCGACGTTCGTCTTGACCGAGCCGATCGGCAGCGGTCTGCTCCGGCCGGTTGCACGGAACACCTCGCGCAGGCCGGCTATCTCGGCCGGGTCGCCGAGCCGCGTGCCGGTGCCATGGGCTTCGACGTAGTCGACGCTCTCGAACGGAACAGCCGCGCGTTCGAGGGCGGACAGCACCGTCGCCGCCTGCGCACCGGGGCTGGGATCCGGCATCCGGGAGGTCGCACCGCTGTTGCCCACGCCCCAGCCGCGGACCACCGCGTAGATGTGATCGCCGTCCGCCGCGGCGAGGTCGAGTCGTTTCAGGAGGGCGAACGCCCCGCCCTCACCGCGGACGAAACCACTGGCCCGGTCGTCGAAGGCGAAGCAGCGGCCGTCGGGCGAGAGGGCGCCCAGGTTCGCCAGTCCCGCGCCCGCCTCCGGGTCGGCGATCAGGTGCACGCCGCCCACGATCGCCATGCCGGCGCCGCCGCCGCGGATCCGTTCGCAGGCCAGCGCCAAGGACACCAGGGACGAGGACTGACCGGAGTCCGCGCAGAGACTCATGCCGCGGACGTCGAACAGAGCGGAGATCCGGTTGGCGATCAGTGTGCCGCTGGAACCGAGCGCGGCGTAGTGGTCGTCCCGGTCGCTGCCGGAGAGCCTGCGCAGCAGGTCGTAGCCGGAGGGCGCGGCACCGACCAGGACATCGATCTCCTGGCCCGCGAGTGCGCTCGCCGGGATGCGTGCGTCCTCGACGGCCTCCCAGGCGAGTTCGAGGCCCAGCCGTTGCACGGGGTCCATCGCGGTCGCCTCGACCGGATCCGTTCCGAAGAACTGCGCGTCGAACCCGTCGATGTGGTCGAAGAACGAACCCGATGTCAGGGTGGCGGCATCCGGGTGGGAGGCGAGGGTCGAGGAGACCGCCCGGTGTGCGGGAAGCCTTCCGACGGTCGACCTCCCCTCCCGGAGCAGGCGCCAGAACCCGGTCAGGTCGGGCACGCCCGGGAAACGGCACGACATGCCTACGACGGCGATGCCGGCGGTTGCGCCGCTCATGCGACCCTCCTTCGGTCTCCTCGGCACATGGCTGCTGCGGGCCGCACCGAGCTCAGCGCCAACGGGTCAGCGACCGCAGCAACGCGTCGGGCGCTCCCGCGAAGTCGTGGTGGCCGCCGTCGACGGCCTGGAAGTCGACGGCGTCCGAGTACCGACGCCATCCCTGGAGGAGATCGAGGCTCACGTCCGGGTCGTCCCGCCAGTGCAGCACGGTGATGGAGCAGCGCACGGCGACCGGCTCCGCCCGCCGGTAGGCACGCGCCGCGGCATGATCGCGGAGCAGCACGGACAGTCCCATGTCGATCATGTCGGGCCGGGGGTCGATCCCCCGGTCCCGGACGAACGTCTCGACCTCGGCGCGCAGTTCGGACTCCGTCATGGTGAGCATCCGGTCGTGGGAGGCGTCGTGCGGTGCCGGCTGTCCCGACACGAACAGGTGGTGCGGCCCGGGCAGACCGAGGTCGTCGAGGCGCACTACGGTCTCGAACGCGGGCAGCGCGCCCGCGCAGTGCCCGAAGAACGCGAACGGCCGGTCGAGGAAGGGCTTCAGGGTGTCGGCCAGCTCGGCGGCGAGGTTCTCGTAGGTGCCGTAGTGGGGATGCCCCAGCCGGTTCTCGCGGCCGGGGAACTGCACCGGACACACCTCGATGTCGTCGATCTCGGCAGGCCATGCGCTGAAGGCCGAGGCCCCGGCCCCGGAGAAGGGGAAGCAGAAGATCCGGGCGGAGTGCTCCGTGGACGGCTGCCGGACGAACCACGGCGACGCGGCGGCGATGGGGCCGGTTGTCATGACGTCCTTCGTTTCTGGGCGACGACGGGGAGGTGGGTCATGCCGGCGATGAAGTACGACCGCAGGTGCTGCGGTGCCCCGGCGAGGTCGATCGGTCCGAACCGCCGGAGCAGCTCCTCGAAGAAGACGCGCAGGGTCAGCCTGGCCAGCGGCGCCCCGATGCAGAAGTGCGGCCCGAACCCGAACGCGACCTGGCGTTTCGCGCTGCCGCGCGCGATGTCGAACTCGTGCGGATCGGGGAACTGGGACTCGTCCCGGTTCGCCGACCCGATCCACGCGACGACCGCCCCGCCGGCCGGGACCGTACCCCCGCCGACGGCGGTGTCGTGCACCGCGTACCGCATGAAGTTGCAGGCGGCCGACGTCCAGCGCAGCCCTTCCTCGACCAGGTTGGGGACGAGTGACGGATCGGACCGCGCCTTGTCGAACTGCTCGGGCCGCTCGATGAGGGCGTGCACCGTGCCGGAGACGGTGTGCGGCGTCGTGACGTTGGCGCCCAGGAGGATGCTGTATCCGTCGAGGGCGATCTCCTCGTCGGTCAACGGCGCGTCTCCCGCGCGCACGCTCATGAGGTGGTCGAGCAGGCTCCCGTCCTCTTCTCCGGTCGCCCGTCGCCTCCTGACCCACTCGGTGACGTAGGTGACGAGCTCGTGGTGGGAGATGGCCAGTGTCGCGGCCTCGCTGCCGTGCTGGAAGTTCGGGTCCGAGGGGGCCGTCACCATCGCGGTCAGCTGCACGAGTTCGTCCCAGTCCCGTTCCGGGATCCCCAGCAGCGGGCCCGTGACGAGTGCGGGCAGCCGCAGCGCCTGCTCGGCCAGATCCCAGACTCCGCCGTCGACAGCGGGTTCGAGGAAACGGACGATCGCCTGCCGGATCCGGTCCTCCCAGGGGGCGACCGCCCGGGCCGTGAGCCTGGTACCGATCGCCCTGCGGACCTGGGTGTGCCGCGGCGGGTCGGTGGACGTCATCAGTCTGCCCGCGGCGACGTCGTCGGTCCCGAGGTGGGTGACCACCGTGCCGCGCTCGGAGGTGAACTCCCGATGGTCACCGAGAACGCGACAGACGTCGGCGTAGCGTGTCACTGACCAGAACTCCCTGCCGTCCGGCAGGACCTGGTGGTGCAGGGGCGCCTTCGCCCGCATCACGGTCCAGATCGCGTGCGGGTCGCCGAACGTGTAGAGGTCCAGGTCGAACAGGTCGACGCGACCGAGGTCGACGTCGGTCCCCGGGTCCGGGGTCAACCTCACGGCTGTTCCCTTCCCTGAGCGATCAGTTCGGCGACCCGGGCGGGGGTCTGCGCGAGGTAGAAGGCGCGTACGGACAGTGCGACGCCGTAGTCCTGGAGCACCCGGTCGATGATCCGGATCCCGATCAGTGAATTTCCGCCGAGCGCGAAGAAGTCGTCGTCCGCCCCGACCTCGCAACCGCCGAGGAACTCCCCCCACAGCTCGGAGACCTCCTGTACGAGCGGGATCTGCGGCCCCAATTCCATTGCCTGCCTTTCCTTCTCCAGCGAACGGGTACGCACACCGAAGCCTTTGTACGGCGGTGTCATGGTTGACGAACCGGAAAGCGGCCGCGCGATCGGGAACAAACGGAATCCGGAGCTCGACCGAGAATTCCGCGCGGTTCCGCGTCGGAGTGCTCCACGGGGTCGGACCCTACCCCACGGATCCGGAGCCCGAAACCCGCTGCAAGGTGGGCAAGTGAGGGCGTCCCACCGCATCGGATGTCCCGCCGACAGGACAACAATGCACTC
The DNA here is from genome assembly GCF_043201715.1 of Streptomyces sp. NPDC048291. Classification (NCBI taxonomy): domain Bacteria; kingdom Bacillati; phylum Actinomycetota; class Actinomycetes; order Kitasatosporales; family Streptomycetaceae; genus Streptomyces; species Streptomyces sp. NPDC048291. The sequence goes on along the minus strand of NZ_JBICZC010000010.1, from coordinate 199,119 downwards.
TTCCGACGCCGCCGAAACCCGATCGCCGGCACCATGCCGAACCCGTCTCCGCGGCCCGGTCGAGCGTCCGCGCCAGTCGGTATCGCATTCTCCGGCCAAAACCCGCATTGCCGTTGCCAGCACACCACCGAAGAATTACGGTGACGATCCGGACGAACGCTCAGCAGGTTCCGGGCGTGTCAAACAACCACGCATTGAAGGGGATCTCGTTGCTCAAGTCGCAACGGCTCGCCGTGCTGCCCATCGACTCCTACGACCTGGCCTCCGAGTTGTCCGTCGTCGACCGCCACGAATACGGTGGCGAATACGACGCGCTCACCTTCGGGTCGTGGTCGTGCCATGTGCTGGCCAATGGCAGCGGCGCCGAATCGGACATAGCCTTCCGCCCCCATGACGCCCGGCTGACCCTGACCGAACTGGGCACACAACTGCCGAACATCATGTCCCTGGTAACCGAGCACTTTTCCCTCGACCGGTTGCAATGGGTGCGCATCTTCAGCCTCCGTGACGGGCTCATGGCCCCGCACGTGGACTTCCTCGAATGGGCAAAGGCAGGCACCCGGCTGCAGATTCCGCTGCGTACCAGCGAGGAGTCGCTGCACTCCGAGGACGACATCGTCTATCACCTCCGCCGCGGCGAGGTGTGGAAGATACACACGACGGCCCCTCATTCCGCGTCCAGTTCCTCCCGGACCGCCAGGCTCTCCCTCTGCCTCGACTTCTCGGACGCCGAGGAACCCGTCGCCGTCCGCGGCGACATTCCGGCGACCGCGCCGATCCGCGTCATCGAGCGGCCCGAAGCGACGCAGGCGGAGCTCGAAGAACTCATCGCCTCCGGTCAGGAGATGACTCCGGACACCATGCGCTCGGGATTCCGCCGATTCGCCGCGCTGCACTTCGAGCGGCGCGCGCACGCTGTCGAGACATTCGACTGGTACGAGGAGGCCGCACGGCGTACCGGAGACGCCGGCGTGGTGGCGAAGGCCGAGGCGTTCCGCAGGTACTGCGTCGAGAAGCGGGCGGACGGAGAGGTTTTCGACTGGTGAGCGGCACGGTCCGGCCCGAGGACTGCGGTCCGCGGGCCGACCGCGGAGACGCCCTGTTCGGGACATCGAGTCGAGGAGGAACATGGACGACGGCATCGCCGAAGGACTACGGCCGGTACTACCGGAGCTCAGTGGTCTGCTGCCGAACCTGGGTGGCATGGACATCACAAGCCTGCTGACCGACTACGCGCGCATGGCGAAATTCGTGTCGGTCATCGATGCCGCCCGCTTCATGGAGGAGCACTTCGCGTCGGCGCAGAACCTCGGGGACCGCGAGAGCCTTCTGCGGCACGCCTGCTTCTCGCTGATGCTGGACGGCGACGTGCTCGAGTTCGGCGTCATGGGCGGGCAGACCCTGGCCATCCTCTGCGACGAGTTCAGCGATCGGACCGTGCACGGGTTCGACTCGTTCAGAGGGCTCCCCGAGGACTGGACCCACGACAGTCCGAGCGGCACCTACAGCACGGCGGGGAAGGTGCCGGCCCGCCTCCCGTCCAACGCGAAGCTGCACGTCGGCCTGTTCGAGGACACGCTGCCGACGTACCTGGCCGGCACGGACGAGCCGGTCGCCCTCGTGCACATCGACTCGGACCTGTACTCCAGCGCGCGCACGGTACTGTTCGGACTCGCCCCGCGGCTGCGGCCGGGGTCGGTGATCGTCTTCGACGAGTTCCTCAGCTACCCCGGCTGGCGCCGGCACGAGTACCGGGCCTTCACCGAGTTCGTCGACGCGTTCGACGTCGAGTTCCGCTACTTCTCCTTCGCATCGAGCTATCTGTCCGTCGCCGTGCAACTGGACTCCGCACCCAAGGTCGGGTAGCGGGCCGTCGCGAGAAGGTGCCCCTGCCGCGCAGGGGCACCTTCTCGCGCTGTGTCCACGAGGGAGGGCACGTCCGGCGCCGCATGGCGCCACCGATGGCACCATGCGGCGCCACCTGACACCACCTGGCATCACAAGACGCCATGCCGCACTCGACCGGACGACACGGCGCGCCCGACACGTCCCGCAATCGGGTTCCCATCTCCACGTTTACGCAGCTCAGAAGGTCCCCAAGGCCACCGGCGGCACGGCGGCACCATTCGGCCTTGCGTATGGCATCACTGTGGTGCCATCATGGCGTCATGGACCTCACTCCGTATGTCGACACACTGCGGCGCGAACTCGCGGTGGCCGCCGATGCCGGCGGGGAAGAAGCTCGCGAGCTGGCCGAGCGCCTCACCGCTCCGTTGGAGTCGGCGACCCGCCTGACCCTGCTCAACGTGCTCTCCGCCGCGATGGACGAGATCACCCGTGAACTCGCCCCCGGCTCGGTCGACGTACGGCTGCGCGGCCTGGACCCCGATTTCGTGGTGACCCGGCCCCCCGTCGAAACCCCCGCGGAGCCCGCCCAGCCCGCCGAGCCGCCGGCACCGGCACCGGCCCCCGCGGAGGGCGACGAGGGTGGCACCGCCCGCGTCAACCTGCGACTGCCGGCCTACCTCAAGACGCGTGCCGAGGAGGCCGCGAGCCGCGAGGGGCTGTCCGTCAACGCATGGCTCGTGCGAGCGGTGTCGGCCGCGGTCGACGGTGGTACCCAGCCGCCCGTCGCACAGCGCGCCCGCACTGTCGGCCAGAGCTTCACGGGCTGGGTGCGCTAGTCGCGACCGGCCCACCCGTACCGCACAGCACTTCACCCACCGCGTCCCGCCTGCGGAGACGCCCCACGGACCCATGAGGACGGTACAGCCATGCCTTCTTTCGACACTTCGGAACCGATTTCGGTCACCGCCTACGTGTACGCCGGCTCCATCCAGTTCACCACGGGCGACCGCACCGACACCGCGGTCGAGGTCCGGCCCCGCGACCAGAAGCGGGACCTCGACACACGAGCGGCCGACCAGACCGAGGTCGCCTTCGCGAGCGGCGTCCTGACCGTCACCACGCCCAAGGCCAACGTGCTCGGGCGCGGCGGCAGTGTCGACATCACGGTGGAACTGCCCACGGGCTCGAACATCGACGTGACCGGCGCCGGCACCACCGTGATCGGCGAGGGCCGGCTCGGTGAGGTCGTGGTCAAGACCGAGGCCGGCGACGTCCGCCTCGACACCACCGGCCCGCTGCAGCTGAAGGCACAGCACGGCTCGACCACCGTGGACCGGGTCGAGGGCCCGGCCGAGATCACCAGCAGCACCGGCAACGTGCGCGTGAGCCTCGTCGACGGCCCCGCCGTCCTGAAGAACTCGCACGGGACCACGACGGTCGGCACCGTCACCGGCGAACTGCGCGTGAACAGCGCCAACGGCAGCGTCGACATCGGACGCGCGGAGGCGTCGATCACCGGCACCACCACCAACGGAGTCGTCCGCATCGCCGAAGTCGCGCGCGGGAGCGTCCAGTTGGACACCTCAAACGGCAATGTCGAGATCGGCGTCCGCAAGGGCACCGCCGCCTGGCTCGACGTCAGGACCACCAAGGGGCAGGTACGCAACACCCTCGACGCGTCCGAGACTCCCGAGGAGAGCGAGGAGACCGTCTCGGTGCGGGTGCGGACCACCTGGGGCAACATCGACATCCGCCGCGCCAAGTCCTGATCTTCCTCATCAGCAGCACCGGCTTCGCCGCTTCAGATTCCCCCATCCGCCTCCATCCTCAGCACAGGAGGATCCATGTCTTCTTCTGCCGTGCCCACTCCCAGGCAGGGTGAAGATCCACTCCAGCCTGCCGCCATCTCGGCCGTCGGCCTGCGCAAGTCGTTCGGCGACAAGACCGTGCTCGACGGCATCGACCTGCGCGTCCCGGCCGGGAGCGTGTTCGCACTGCTCGGGCCCAACGGCTCCGGCAAGACCACCACCGTGAACATCCTCTCCACCCTCATCTCCGCCGACGGGGGGCAGGCCCAGGTCGGGGGCCACGACATCGCGGCCGACGCCCATGCCGTGCGCGCCGCGATCGGGGTCACCGGCCAGTTCTCCGCGGTGGACGGGCTGATCACCGGCGAGGAGAACATGCTCCTCATGGCCGACCTGCACCACCTCTCCAAGAGCGAGGGACGGCAGGTCAGTGCCGAATTACTGGAGCGGTTCGACCTCACCGAGGCCGCGAAGAAGCCCGCCTCCACCTACTCCGGCGGCATGAAGCGCCGCCTCGACATCGCCATGACCCTGGTCGGCCGCCCGCGGATCATCTTCCTCGACGAGCCGACCACCGGACTCGACCCGCGCTCCCGCCACACCATGTGGCAGATCATCCGCGAGCTGGTCTCCGGCGGCACCACCGTCTTCCTCACCACCCAGTACCTGGAGGAGGCCGACCAGCTCGCCGACCGCATCGCGGTGCTCCACGACGGCAAGATCGCCGCCGAGGGTACCGCCGGCGAGCTCAAGCGCCTCGTCCCGGGCGGTCACGTACGGCTCCGCTTCAACGACCCGGTCGCGTACCGCAACGCGGTCTCCGCGCTCAAGGAGGCCTCCCACGACGACGAGTCGATGACCCTGCAGATCCCGAGCGGCGGCAGCCAGCGCGAGCTGCGCGCCATCCTCGACTGGCTGGACGCCTCGGCCGTCGTGGCAGACGAACTGACCGTGCACACCCCCGACCTCGACGACGTCTTCTTCGCCCTCACCGGCGGCATGAACATGCTCGGCCAGTCCAAGGAGAACTCCCGATGAGCGCCCCGGCCACCGCCCGCCCGTCCCAGCTCTCCCTCGCCGTGCGGGACTCCTCCACGATGCTGCGGCGCAACCTCCTCCACGCCCGGCGCTATCCGTCACTCACCCTGAACCTCCTGCTCACCCCGATCATGCTGTTGCTGCTCTTCGTGTACATCTTCGGCGACACCATGAGCGCGGGCATCAGCGGCGGCGGTCCGGACCGTTCCGTGTACATCGCGTACATCGTTCCGGGGCTCCTGCTGATGACCATCGGCTCCACCACCATCGGCACCGCCGTCTCCGTGGCGACCGACATGACCGAGGGCATCATCGCCCGCTTCCGCACCATGGCGATCCACCGCGGCTCCATCCTCATCGGGCACGTGATCGGCAGCGTGCTGCAGTCGATCCTGAGCGTGGTCCTCGTCGGCGCCGTGGGCGTGGCCATCGGATTCCGCTCCACCGACGCCACCGTCCTGGAGTGGCTGGCGGCGTTCGGCCTGCTCGCGCTGGTCGCGCTCGCGTTCACCTGGATCGCGGTCGGTATGGGCCTGAGCAGTCCCAACGCCGAGGCCGCCAGCAACAGCGCGATGCCGCTGATCGTGCTGCCGCTCATCTCCAGCGCGTTCGTCCCCCTCGACGCGATGCCGGGCTGGTTCCGGCCGATCGCCGAGTACCAGCCGTTCACGCCGGCCATCGAGACCCTGCGCGGCCTGCTCCTCGGCACTGCCATCGGACACAACTGGTGGATCGCCATCGCCTGGTGCCTGGCGCTCACCGTCCTCGGCTACTACTGGTCCAAGTCGCTGTTCAACCGCGATCCGAAGTAGGCGGCGAGCGGACCTCCCCCGCGACCCGCCCTTTCCCCCGGGGGCGGCGTGCACCGGCACCACCGGCGCACGCCGCCCCCGGCGCATGCGTGACCGCGCGTCTCAGTCCCGGAGTTCGAGGGTGCAGCACTTGACGCTGCCGCCGGCCTTCAGCAGCTCGGTCAGGTCGGCGCCGACGGGGTGGTAGCCGCGTTCGCGCAGGCGCGCGGCCAGGCGGCCGGCCGCGCGGGGAAGAACGACGTTGCGGCCGTCGGACAGCGCGTTGAGCCCGAACACGGCGGCATCGGCCTCCTCGGCGAGGATCGCGTCCGGGAACCGGTCGGCGAGCGCCGTCCTGCTCTCTGCGGAGAACGCACCCGGGTAGTACATGATGTCGCCGTTCCCCAGCACCGCCAGTGCGGTGTCGAGGTGGTAGAACCGGGGATCGACGAGGGTCAGACCGATCACGGGGCACCCGAAGAACTCCCGCACCTCGTCGTGGGCCCGCGACTCCGAACGGAAGCCGGTACCGGCCAGAATCTCCCCGCCGGTGAAGAGGAAGTCGCCCTCGCCCTCGTTGACGTACTCCGCCTGCCGGACCGTGGACCAGCCGGCGAGGCGGAACCACTCCAGATAGGCCGCGGACTCGTGCCTGCGCTGGGGATGCCGGAACCGGGCGACGAGCGCCTTGCCGCCCACGGTGATCGCTCCGTTCGCGGCGAAGACCATGTCGGGCAGGGCCGGTACGGGCTCGATCAGGCGTACGTCGTGGCCCAGACCCACGATGGTGTCGAACAGCCCTTTCCACTGGGCCAGTCCGGCCTGTATGGATGTCGGGCGGTCCGGGTCCATCCACGGATTGATCGAGTAGGTGACGTCGAAGTACAGCGGGCGGCACATGAGATATCGCCGGGGCACGGCCTGCTCCCCTCACCGGGTCGGATGTCCATAATTTGAGAACCGATTTCGGAGTGGCACCGTCGGACGTCGCACAACCGTGACTGTCCCGTCAGCGGGACAGGGCGGAATGATCGCCAAGAAACCGCCCTGGTGTCGGCGGAAATCGACGGGCGCATCGAGTCGGCAGCAACGGTGTCACGTCACGCATGCTCCTCTCTGTCTTCCACCGGACCACCGCGTCGTAAACAGGGCCGAATCAAGGCGGCACTTCTCCGGTGGACCCGGATATGCCGACGGCAGGCCCACGATTGACACTCCCCTGCGCGCCGGGCAGAGTATTGAACTGCCGAGGAAACGCGGAAATAGCCCAGGGCTTGACGTCCTGGGCGGTCGGCGGCCGGCTCCTCCGAATCGCGGTTCGGCGTGAGCGTCGCTTCCGGAGCCAGACGAGCCACTGGAATCGTGTCCATCGTCAGACCTGCCGCGTCGACACCCGGGTTCGGCCACCTCCCCGCATATGAAGCCGAATTCCAGGGGCCGGCAGACGATTAGCCGTGGCGGCTCCACCAACTCGTTCCGCACGGCAAGCACCTGGCAGACCTGAGAAGGAGCCGACGCATGAACACACTTGGCGATGGCGTTCTGGAGAGGGCCGCGGCGGAATACGCCGAACAGGGTTTCTCCATCATCCGCAACGTCGTGCCACCGGATCTCCTGGACGAGGCGCGCGCCCACGTCGACTGGCTCACCCGTAAGTACCCGGAGCTGCGCCCCGAACACTTCCATCATCCGCTGATCCGCAACGACGCCTTCTGGGCGCGTCTGGTGTCGGAGCCCCGGCTGGTGGACATCGCGGAGTTCTTCCTCGGTCCCGACGTGGCGTGCTTCACCGCCCACTACATCTGCAAGCCCCCGTACGACGGGCAGCCCGTGCTGTGGCACCAGGACGGCGCGTACTGGACGCTGAGCCCGATGGAAGCGCTCACCGTGTGGCTCGCCGTCGACGAGAGCACTGCGGAGAACGGCTGCCTGCGCATGATCCCGGGGAGTCACGAACTGCCCCTGCACAAACCGTCGGTGCGCACCGACGAACCCAACATGCTGTTCTCCTCCTCCGACGAGACCCTGGTGCGGGAGTGGGCGGAGAAGCGCGGCGTCGTGGACATCGAACTGCAGCCGGGCGACGTCTCGATCCACCATCCGCGGCTGCTGCACTGCTCGGAGGCGAACACCTCCGCCAAGCGACGCTGCGGTCTCGACATCGGCTACATCGCGACGACGACGCGGATCCACAGCGAGGGCATCTACCTCGACCCGCTGCTCGTACGCGGCTCGGACGCCGACGGCCGCAACAGCTACCGTCCGTTCCCCGCCTGGCAGGACGGCGAGACGGTTCCCTTCGCCGGGCAGGAGGCGTGGAGCGACAAGGTGGCCGTGCTCAACGCGGCGCTGCCGCCGCGTTCCCGGGAGCTTCCCGAGGAGAGCCCGATCGACTCGACCCGGCACATGATCGACCGGCTGCGCGAAGGCACCGTGAAACGCTGATCGCGGCCGCGGCCGTCGGAACCACACACATACGGGCGCCCCCGAACACATCGTGTTCGGGGGCGCCCGTATGTACCCGCAGGGCCGGCCCTCACAGGCGCACGGGGAACGCGGAGAACAGCCGTGCCCCGCCGGGAATGATCTCGCGATACCTCAACTCGCTTCTCTTGACGGCCAGTTCGAGAGTCTCCCGCTGGAGGAACAGGTGGTCGATGGCGACCTCGCCCTCCAGTTCGGCGAGCGCCGCGCCGATGCAGCGGTGCGGACCCGCGCCGAAGGCGAGGTGCCCCTCACCGCGCTTGAGCACCCGCTCCACCTGGCACCGGTCGGGTTCGGCGAAGACCCGGGGGTCGTAGTTGACCGACTGGAGCGAGCCCGTCACGGCGTCGCCCTTGCAGATCGGGACGCCGGCGAGCTCCATGTCCTCGGACGCGTACCGCGGTCCGGCGCTCGGGATCGGGTTCGCGATCCGCATCAGCTCGTCGATGGCGTGCGGCAGGGCCTCCGGCCTGGCGCGCAGCAGAGCCAGCTGGTCCGGGTTCTCCAGGAGCGTGAGCACCGCGTTCGGAATGAAGTGGGCCGTCGAGTGGTATCCGCCGTTGACCAGCACGCCCACCATCGAGATGATCTCGTCCTCGTTCAGGTGGCCGCCGTCCGCGTCCGTCGTCCGCACCAGGGTGGAGATCATGTCGTCCGCGGGCTCGGCCCGACGGCGCGCGATGAGTTTCCGGGTGTAGTCGAACAAACCCTTGGCACTGGTGGTGAAGTCCGCGTCGATGTTGGCGTACTCGTCCATCCACTGCCGTATCTGCGGCTGGTCGTCCCTGTCGATGCCGACGAGCTCGCAGATGACGGCACCGGTCAGCGGGGTGGCGTACTCCTTGAGGAGGTCACCGGATCCCCGCTCGGCGAACGCCTCGACGAGTTGGGTGGAGATCTCCTCGATGCGCGGCCGCAGCGCCTTGATACGCCGGACGCTGAACGCGGGGGCCACGAGCCGGCGCAGCCGGGCGTGCTCCTTGCCGTCCTGGAGCATCAGGTTGGACGTGAAATAGCGCAGCAGCTCCGCCGGGACATCCAGGGACGTGAGCGCCTGGTCCGCGATGCTGGGCCCCTGGTGGCCCGGCACATTGCTGACATTGGTGACGAGCCGCGGGTCGCTCCACGCGGCCTTGAACTCCTCGCTGCGCGTGATCAGCCAGACGGGCGGCCCGCCGGGAAATCCGACGGGAACGAGTGGAGCCATCTCACGCAGCCGCGCGAAGGCGCCTATGGGATCGTCCTCGAATTCAGGATCCAGCAGGCTCACAACCGGATCAGCCATAATCGTCGTCTCCTTGACGTTTGTGACGAACGCAGTCTTCTCTTCGGCCGGAGTCCTCTCGGCGCACTATCGATCGCGGGAGGATTCCGCCGCTATCAGGTCCAGCACCTCCCGGGCGTGATCGACCAGATACATGTGATCGCCCGGGATCTCCGCACTGGTGAATTCGGCCGTGGTCGCCTTCCGCCACTCCTGCGCCTGGTCCGCGCTGACCAGACCGTCGAAAGTGCCCCGAAGGGAGCAGATCGGCACCGACACCGGTTCGTCGGTGCTCGGAACGTAGTTCTCGTGCATTTCGCAGTCCGCTTGCAGCACCGGCAGAATCAGTTCACGCATCTCCGGGTGGTCGAGGGCCTCGTGCCGGAACCCCGCGAACTCCTCGACCCGGGCGAGGAACTCGTCGTCCGCAAGTCCCGTCGCCCTGCGCGCCCGCTGTGTCCACGGTCCCGGCGAACCGCTGACCACCAGCCGTTCGACGGGAACGCCGCGGCTGCTCAGCAGATGCACCAGTTCGTAGGCGAGCACGGCGCCCAGGCTGTGCCCGAACAGCACGGCCCGCGTCCCCTCGCCGAGCTCCGCCGTGACGTCGTCGACCGACTTCTCCGCCGCCTCGACGACGTTCCGGTACGGGGTCTGCAGAATCCGCCGTTCCCTGCCGGGCAGTTCGACCGGGACCACGCGCCACCGTCCGGCGGACAGCGCCCGCCAGGGGTGGAAGAACGAGGGCCCCGCTCCCGCGAACGGCACGCACACCAGCGCGGTCCGGTCCCGGCCGTCCCCGGCGGTGCCGGTTTCAGTCACCTCGGCCAACCCCGGTCACCCCTGCGCCAGTCTGCGCGCGATGACCTTCATGATCTGGCCGGCGGGCTTGGGCATGTGCAGGTCGTGGTGGGTGGCGTCCACGTCGTACTCCTCGATGGAGCCGAGGACGTGGGGCCGCCAGTCGGGGGCCCAGGAGCCCTCGTCGTCCTTGTCCAGCCTGGCGTTGAAGTACAGCATGTCGCCGCGGTAGACCGGCGAGCTGAACTCCTCCATCTTGGCGAGGTTGTTGGCCCCCACCTTCGACATGGTCTCCAGGAAGAGGTCCATGTTGGCGGTGTTCATGAACTGGCCGAAGACGTCCTCGACCTCCTTGCGGTAGACCGCCGGCACCGTCCCCGAGAGGTTGCGGAACCCGCCCGCCGACTTCGAGTCGAGGATCGCCAGCAGGCCGACCTCGTGACCCTGCCGGTCCAGGGCCTCCGCCACCGCGTGGGCGAGCGGGCCGCCGTAGGACCAGCCGACCAGGTTGTAGGGGCCCTCGGGCTGGGTCCGCAGGATCTGGGTGAGGTAGTCGTCGATCATCTCCGGTACCGATCCGGCCGGTTCGTCCACCCCGCCGGAACCCCGGGACTGCAGTGCGTAGGCCGGCCGGTCCGGCACGTACGGCGCGAAGGTGAAGAAGGCCCAGCCGAGACCGCCGCCACCGTGGAAGAACCACACGGGCGCCTTCCCGGTGCCGGGGTCCCGGTGCAGCGGCAGCACCACGGCGAACGAGTCGAGGTGGTCGTCGGGGATGCCGCCCATGAGCACCAGCGAGCCCAGCTCGGCCACCGTCGGGTAGCGGACGATCGTCCGGACGGGCATGTCGACACCGAACTGCTTGCGGATGCGGGCGCTGAGCCGGGTGGCCAGGAGTGAGTGCCCGCCGAGCAGGAAGAAGTCGTCGTCGATACCGACGTTCTCCACGCCCAGCAGCTCGCCGAAGAGGGCACAGAGCTTCTCCTCGTGCGCGTTGCGCGGCGCTCCGCTGCTCGTGGTGGTCGTGGACTCCGCCGGCAGTGCTCGCCGGTCGAGTTTTCCGGCCGGGGTCAACGGCAGTTCGGGAAGCGGCACCACCGCGGCCGGGACCATGTAGTCCGGGAGCCGCTCGCGGAGGTACTGGGGCAGTTCGACCGTGAGCGGGCCGATCGACTTGGCGAGAGCGGGGGCGTTGGCCCGCGTCCGGCCGGCCACGCCACCGGGCACGAACCCTCCCGTCACCGCCGTCCGGCCGGCCGGGAGGGCGGGCAGCAGCACCGCGTCGAAGCCCTGGACGCTCTCACCCGACCAGGTGAGGACCGCGTCCAGGCCGCGCCGGCGCGCCCATGTGGCCAGGTCCTCCGGATCGAGCGGCCGGCCCGCCGGGGCCGCCCCGCTCAGCACGCCCGCGGACGTCGCGGCGGCGGCCTCCTCCACCAGCCGCGCGTTCGGTATCCCGGTCACCCGCAACGGTCCGCAGGCCCCCTCCACACGGCCGTCCAGTGCGGCGAGGTCGGACGCCTCCCGGCCCCACTGCACGGCCGGCACGTCCGCCAGGTCGAGGAGGCCGGCCGGGTCCTTGTGGAGGACGACCTCGTAGCGGTGCCGGGTCAGTTCGTTGTGCGCGCGGCCCGTCTTCAGCCGGATGTCGCACCCGGCGCCGTGCTCCGCCGCCCACTCGCCGAACCACTCGGGAGCGACCACCAGCTCTCGTTCGGCGAGGACCGCCTGGTCCACCATCGCCCGCAGCTCCTCCTGCGAGGCGTGCGGCCGTGCCGCACGCTGCACCCCGGTCAGCAGCAGGCGCAGGGTGGTCGCGTTGCGGACGTCGCCGATGACGACACGGCCGCCCGGCGCGAGGAGGCCCATGACCTTGCGCAGCACCTCGTCCAGGTACTCGACGCTCGGGAAGTAGTGCACCACGGAGTTGAGCACCACGGTGTCGAAGCCGCCCTCGGGCAGTCCCGAGACGTCGTCGGCCGCCTGGACATCGAGCCGGACCCGGTCGCCGTACCCGGCCTCGTCGGCCTGGGCCCGGACGCGGTCCACCACGGTCGCCGAGATGTCGGTGCCCCGGTACTGGTCGACCGCACCGGCGATCTCCGACAGCAGCAGGCCGGCGCCCGCGCCGATCTCCAGCAGCCGGCGCGGCGCGAACTCCAGGATCCGGGCGACGGCCGCGTCCCGCCACTCCAGCATCTGCTCACGGGGAATCGGCTCGCCGTCGTATGCCGACTTCCACAGCTCGAAGTCCTCGCCCAGCGCCTCGTCGGCGGACTTGGCATAGGTGTCGTCGTGCACCTGCCGCCACTCGTCCACCTGTACGTCGGCGTCGGCGACCGCGGTCTCGGGATCGGGCACCACGTAGGCCACGAGCCGCTGGTCGCCGTTCTGGTTCTCGCGCACCAGGACCGCCGCCTGGGCCACCGCCGGATGCCCGGTCAGCACCTGCTCGATCTCGCCCAGTTCGATGCGCAGTCCGCGGATCTTCACCTGGAAGTCGGTGCGGCCGAGGTACTCGACCTGGCCGTCCTTGCTCCAGCGCACCAGGTCCCCGGTGCGGTACATCCGGGAGCCCGGCTCGCCGAACGGGCACGCCACGAACCGCTCCGAGGTGAGCCCGGTCTGCCCGAGGTAGCCCCGGGCCAGGCAGGCTCCTGCGAGGTAGAGCTCCCCGGTGACTCCGGGCGCGACCGGGCGCAGTGTCGCGTCCAGTACGTACACCTGGGTGTTCCAGATCGGCCTGCCGATCGGCACGCGGTCCGCGCCGGGCACGTGCTGCCAGCCCGTGACCTCGACGGTCGCCTCGGTCGGACCGTAGAGGTTGTTGGCGGAGCAGCCGGGCAGCAGGTCGACGAAGCGGTTGGCCAGCGAGGCGGGGAAGGGTTCGGCCGCGACTTCGATCCAGCGCAGGGTGGTGCACCGGGCGGCCGCGGGCTCCGCGACGAAGGCTTCCAGCAGCGACGGCACGAAGTCCGCACCGGTCACCCCCTCCCGCCGGATCAACTCGGCCAGGTAGGCCGGGTCCTTGCGCCCGTCCGCACGCGCCACCACCACCGCCGCCCCCACCTGCAAGGGGGCGAACAGCTCCGGCACCGACGCGTCGAAGCTCGCCGAGGTGCTCAACAGGATCCGGTCCTCGACCGTGACGTCGAAGTGCGCCAGACCCCACTTGATCCGGTTCATGATCGACCGGTGCGACACCTGGACGCCCTTCGGACCGCCCGTCGAACCCGAGGTGTACATCTCGTAGGCGGCGTTGTCCGGCGACAGCACACGCACCGGATTCGTCTCCGGACACGCCGACACGTCCGGGAGCACCTCGTCCAGCACCAACAACGGCCTCGCCCGGTCCAGGACCTGCCGCACCCGCTCCTCCGGCAGGTCCGTGTCCACCGGCAGATACGACGCACCCGCCTTGACCACCGCATAGACCGCCACCATCAGGTCCACCGACCGCGGGATCCTCACCGCCACGATCGACTCCGGACCGGCACCCCGCTCCACCAGCCAGTGCGCCAGCCGGTTCGCCCGCCCGTTGAACTCCCCGTACGACAGCACCTCGTGCTCACCGACCACCGCGACCCGGTCCGGATCCCGCACCACCTGCGCCTCGAACGCCTCCGGCAACGTCTCCGCCGCCACCGCACACGCCGTGTCGTTCAGTCCCCGTACCACCCAGTCCCGCTCCGCCTCAGAGAGCGCCTCGATCCTGCTGACCGGTGACAGCGGGTCGGCGGCCAGCTGCTCCAGCACCCGCGCGAACCGGGCGGCGACGGCCTCGACCGTGTCACGGTCGAACAGCTGGGTCGCGTACATGACGTCGCCGCGCAGCGCGCCCCTCTCGTCCATGGCCATGCTGAAGAACAGGTCGAACATCGCGGCCGACACCAGGTGCTGCTCGAACTCCACCTTGAGGCCCGGGAGTTCGAAGTCCTGTTTGGCGAAGTTCTGCCAGGCGAAGGTCACCTGGAACAGCGGCTGGTACGCCGCGGACCGCTCGGGGTTGAGCTCCTCGACCAGCATCTCGAACGGCACGTCCTGGTGCTCGTAGGCCGCCAGCGCCTTGTCCCGCACCTGGGCGAGCAGATCGGTGAACGTCGGGTCGCCGGAGAGGTCGACCCGCAGCACCTGGGTGTTGACGAAGACACCGACCAGGTCGGCCAGCGCTTCGTCGGTCCGGCCGGCGATCGGGTTGCCGATCGTCACGTCGTCCTCGGCGCCGAGCTTGCGCAGCAGTACCGCGAGCGCGGCCTGCAGGACCATCGACATGGTCATTCCGCGCTCGTCGGCCAGCCGTTGCAGTCCGGCCGCCACCTCGGGTTCCACCACGAGGCCGACCGTGTCGCCGTCCAGGCTCCGCTCCGGGGGCCGGGGGCGGTCCAGAGGCAGGGTGAGCGGCTGCGGTACGCCCTCCAGCTCTGCGCGCCAGTACGCGGTCTGGACGCCGGCCAGGCTGCTCGGGTCCGCCGGGTCGCCGAGCAGCTCGCGCTGCCACAGCGCGTAGTCCTTGTACTGCACGGAGAGCGGTTCCCAGTCCGGCGCCCGGCCGTCCAGGCGCGCGGTGTACGCGGCGGTCAGGTCCCGTGCCAGCACACCGCCCGAGACGCCGTCCGAGGCGATGTGGTGGATGAGCAGGACCAGCAGGTGTTCCTGGGGGGCACAGCGGAACAGGGTGGCCCGCAACGGGAGCTCGGTCGCCAGGTCGAAGTGGTGGGCGATGACCTCGTCGACCGCGCCGGAGAGGTCCTCGGGCGCCACGTCGACGACCGGCACCCGGACCGCCGCCTCCGCCGAGGGCAGGATCCGCTGGCGGGGCTCGTCGTCCTCGTTCGTCACGTACACGGTGCGCAGAATCTCGTGCCGGTCGACCACGTCCCGGATCGCCGCGACGAGGGCCGGCTGGTCCAGTGGCCCCGTCAGACGGAAGGTCGGGGAGATGTTGTAGGTCTCCGCGCCACCCTCCAGTTGGTACGTGAGCCACATGCGGCGTTGTGCGTACGACAGCGGAATCACTGGGTTCACTCCTCTACGAGCATCTTGCGCAGACCGGGACGAAGCGGAACAGCCGATTCCTCCGACCACGCGGCGAGCGCGGCCACTGTCGGCAGGTCGAAGATCTTGCGGATGGGGATCTCGATGCCCAGCTCGGCGCGGGCACGGGTGATCAGCCGGGTGGCGAGCAGGGAATGCCCGCCGAGGGCGAAGAAGCCGTCGTCGACGCCGACCCGTTCGACGCCGAGCACCTCGGCGAACAGTCCGGCCAGGGCTTCCTCGCGGGGCGTGCCGGGGGCGCGGAAGTGGGTGGCGGGGGTGAGGCCGGGGGTGGGCAGGGCCTTGTGGTCGAGCTTGCCGTTGGGCGACAGCGGCAGCCGGTCGAGCGGCACGTAGGCGGCGGGGATCATGTAGTCGGGCAGCCGCTCCGCCAGGTGGGTGCGCAGGTCGGCGGGGTCCGGGACGGTCTGCGCGGGGGCCGGGACGAGGTAGGCGGCCAGATAGCGGGTGGTGCCCGACTGGCGGATGACGACGGCCGCCTGGGCCACCCCCGGATGAGCCGTCAGGGCGGCTTCGACCTCGCCGGGTTCGACGCGGTAGCCCCGGATCTTGACCTGGGTGTCGATACGGCCCAGGTGGTGCAGGTCGCCGTCGGGAGAGACGCTGACGAGGTCGCCGGTGCGGTACATGCGGGAGCCGGGTGGCCCGTAGGGGTCGGCGACGAAGCGGTCCGCGGTCATGTCGGGGCGGCCCTGGTAGCCGCGTCCGGCCCCGGCCAGGTAGAGCTCGCCCGGTGTGCCCGGAGGCGACAGCGTCAGACCCGGCCCGAGGACGTAGGCACGCACTCCGGGGAAGGGGCGGCCGATGGGCACGCCGTCGGGGTAGGACCGGTCGGGGCGCAGGAGGTGGGCGGTGGCGTAGAAGGTCTCGCTGGGGCCGTAGCTGTTGATGACGTGAGCCCGCGGCCAGAGCGTCCGCACGCGGTCCGCGAGGGCCGGGGTCAGCACCTCCCCGGAGATGTTCAGCGCGGTGGGCGTGATGCGCTCGCCGAGCTGGTCGACGAGTTCGGTGAACGCCGACGGCACCGAGCAGACGACGTCGATGTCCCAGGTGTCCCGTTCGGCCAGTTCCAGCACGTCGGGCACGATCTCGACGCTGCCGCCCGTGGTGAGGGCGGAGAACAGTTCGAAGGTGGCGACGTCGAAGCCGAACGAGGCGGCGAGCAGCACGCGTCGCCCGGACTCCATGCCGGCGTGCGCGACGAGCGCGTCCACGGCGTTGACGACGGTGGCGTGGGTGACGCTCACCCCCTTGGGCACGCCCGTGGAGCCGGAGGTGTACACGACGTACGCGAGGTTCTCGGGGCGGGCGGCCGGTCGTGGCGCCGCTTCCGTGGCGTCCTGGGCGGTGGGCGTCGGGGTCCGGAAGCCGGCACCGTCGAGCACGAGCACCGGGATGTCCGTGGCGGGGACGAGAGCGCGGGTGTCCGCGTCGGTCAGGACCAGGTGGGGCCGGGCGCCGGGGAGGATGTGCGGGAGGCGGGTGGCGGCGAAGGCGGGGTCGACGGGCAGGTAGGCCCCGCCCGCCTTGAGTATGCCCAGGAGCACCGCGACCGCGGTCGCGGTGCGCGGCAGGACGGTGCTCACCACGGCCTCCGGGCCCACCCCGTGCCCGGCCAGCGTGGCCGCGAACCGCTCCGCCCGGGCGTCCAGTTCGGAATACGTGAGCGACTCGTCCGGGCCGACCACGGCGAGCGCGTCCGGGGTCCGGGCCGCCTGTGCCGCGACCCGGGCGGTGATCGTGGCCTCCGCGGCCGGGGCGTCGAACCGGCCCAGCAGCAGGTCGCGTTCTGCCGGGTCCAGGACGTCGAGCTGCGCGACCCTCAGCTCCGGGTCGGCGGCCAGCTGCCGCAGGACACGGACGAGCCGGGCCGCGTACAGCTCCACCGTGGCGCGGTCGAAGACCTCCGGGGTGTACTGGAGGACGAGTTCGAGGTGCGGGTCCACCGCCGCCGCCAGGCACAGCGGGTAGTGGTTGCCCGCGGAGGGGCGGAAGCCGGTGAAGGTGATCCCGTCGGCGGCGGCACTTGCCGCGCTGAGGCCCTCCCGGTCGATGGGGTACGACTCGAAGACGACCAGCGTGTCGAAGAGGGACTGCAGTCCGACGGACTTCTGGATCTCGGCGAGTCCGTAGGAGTAGTGCTCCGCGAGGGCGGCCTGCCGGCTCTGCAGCCGGGTGAGGACCTCGGCGACGGTGTCCCCCGGCGTGTACGAGACCCGTACGGGGACGGTGTTGATGAACATCCCGACCATCGACTCGACGTCCGGCACCGCGGGCGGCCGCCCGGAGACCGTGGCGCCGAACACCACGTCCTGCCGGCCCGTCAGCCGCCCCAGCAGCAGCGCCCAGGCGCCCTGGACCAGGCTGTTGACGGTGACGCCCAGCTCGGCGGCGCGGCGGCGCAGTGCGCTTGCGTCGTCGGCGGGGAGCGTGATGTCGACCTGGTCACGGCCTTCGGCCTCGGTGCCCGCGGCGCCGGGAGCGAGCAGGGTCGGCTCCTCGATCCCGTCGAGTTCGGCCGCCCACACCCGTGCGGACGCCTCCTGGTCCTGGCGGGCGAGCCAGGAGAGGAAGTCGTCGTAGTCACGGGTGGCGGGCAGACCGGCCGGGTCACCCCCGGACGCGTAGAGCAGCAGCAGGTCCCGCATCAGCACGGGGGTGGACCAGCCGTCGAACAGCGTGTGGTGAGCGGTCAGCACGAGTTCGGGTCGGTCGGGTTCGACGACGACGAGCGAGAGCCTGAAGAGCGGTGGGGTGCCCGCGTCGAAGTGGACGGCCCGGTCCCGCGCCAGGAACCGCTCGAAGGCCTCGGTCCGCCCGGGCTCGTCGGCGGAGGTCAGATCCAGGTGCTGCCAGGGCAGGGTCACCCGCTCCGGCACGACCTGCACCACCTCGCCGTCCGCCCGGTCGACGAACGCCGCGCGGAGGCAGGCGTAGCGGTCCAGGAGTGCCTGCCCGGCCCGGCGCATCCGCTCCGGGTCGACCGCACGGGACAGCTGGAAGGCCAGCTGCACGTGGTAGGGGTCGTACGCCGATTCACCGGCCAGCATCGTGTGGAAGTGGATCCCGGACTGCGCCGGTGTCGCCGGCCACACCTTGGCCAGTCTGCCGAAGCGGTCCTCCCAGCCGTCGATCTCCTCCTGCCCTACGCCGACCAGGGGGGCGTCGCTCGGGGTCAGTCCGCCGGCGTCGGCCGTCGCCGCGTGCCGGGCCAGGCCGGTCAGCGCCTCGACCCACAGGTCGGCGAGCTCGCCGACCTCGGCACGGGAGAGCACGCCGGTGGGGAAGCCGAAGTAGGCGGTCAGCCGCTCGCCGCCGCCGGGGGCCGCGGTGGCCACCGTGTTGATCTCCAGTGCGGACAGCACCGGCATGTCGGCATCGGGGACAGCGCTCAGGTCCCGGTGGTCGGTGTCCGGGGTCCAGCCCAGCCCGCGCAGTTCGTCCGGGAGGTCGGCGCCGGAGGTGCGGCCCAGGTAGTTGAACCCGATCTGCGGTTCGCGCGCCGAGGCCAGGACCGGCGCGGTCCGGGCGTTGAGGTGGCGCAGCAGTCCGTGGCCCAGGCCGTTGTCCGGGACCGCCCTCAGTTGCTCCTTGACCGCCTTGACCGCCCGTCCGGCGGCCGGTCCGCCGGCGAACGCCTCCGCCACGTCGATCCCGGCCACGTCCAGGCGCACCGGGAACGTGGCGGTGAACCATCCGACCGAACCGGACAGGTCCGCGCCCGGCACCACATGCTCCTGGCGGCCGTGCCCCTCCAGCCGGACCAGAGCCGCGGACCCGGTCACCCCCCGCGTCCGGCGCCAACGGGCCAGTGCCAGGGCGAGGCCGGCCAGCAACCCGTCGTCGGCGCCGCCGCGGAACACCGCGGGCACCGTGTTCAGCAGTCCCTCGGTGACCTCCGGGGGCACCTCGACCCGTACGGTGTCCACGGTGGCCGCCACATCCCGTGCCCGGTCCAGCTCCCGTGTCCCCAGGACGGGTTCGGCTCCGGCCAGGATCTCCTCCCAGACCGGCAGCTCGGCCTCCCGCTCCGGGCTGACGGCGTCGTCGGCCAGGGCGTGCGCCCAGCGCCGCAGCGAGGTTCCCGCCGCGGGCGGTTCCGGGGACAGACCCGCACGGACCCGCTGCCAGGCGGAGGCCAGGTCCGGCACGAGGATCCGCCAGGAGACCCCGTCGACCACCAGATGGTGCACCACGATCAGCAGCCGCCCGGCCTCCGGCCCCGGGTCCGGGTCCGGGTCCGGGTCCGGGTTGAACCATACGAACTGGGCCATCACGCCCGCGTCCGGATCCAGCCGGCCGGCGGCCGCGTCCAGTTCCGCCGTCACGTCCGCGGTGCCCTGCACGACCTCCCGCACCAGCGCACCGGCGTCCACGCTGCCCACCGGTCCCATCAACAGGCCGGGGCCGGTCCGGTCCAGCCGGGCGCGCAGCACGTCGTGCCGGTCCAGGACCGCCTGCAGCGTCGCGACCAGTCCCGCACGGTCGATGTCCGTCGGCAGCGTCAGCATCGCGGACATGCAGAACCGGCCGATGCCACCGCCGAGGGCCAGCACATGCGCCGCCGCCGGCGGCAGCGGCGCCCGGCCGACGCCGCCTCCGGGCAGCTCGGCCAGCGTCACCCGCTCGGACTCGGCCCGTCCCTCGACCAGTTCCGCGAGCCGGGCGACCGTGCGCTGTTCGAAGATCTCCCGCGTGCTGACCACGACAGCGCGTGCCTTGGCCCGCGCCACCACCTGGATGGAGCGGATGCTGTCCCCGCCGCTCGCGAAGAAGTCGTCGTCGACCCCGATCCGCCGGCCGTCCAGGACATCGGTGTACACCTCGGCAAGGACCCGCTCCGCGGCGCTGCGGGGCGCCCGGTAGGCGGTACCGGCGAACTCCGGCTCCGGCAGGGCCGCCCGGTCCAGCTTTCCGGTCGTGGTGCGAGGCAGCCGGTCCAGCACCACGAGCAGGGCGGGCACCATGTAGTCCGGCATCCGCTCGGCCACGAACCGCCGCAGCTCAGCCACCGGCACAGCGCCCTGCCGGTCGCTGCCGCCGTCCGCGATGCCGTCCGTGGCGCCGTCCGCCGGCGTCACGTAGCCGACGAGCCGTGTACTGCCGGTGTGGTCCCGCCGGGCCGTGACCACTGCCTGGCCGACCGCCGGATGCCGGGCGAGGGCCATCTCGATCTCGGTGGGCTCTACGCGGATCCCGTTCACCTTGACCTGGGTGTCGGCCCGCCCCTCGTACTTCAGCTGACCGTTCTCGTCCCATCTCGCCAGGTCCCCGGTGCGGTACATGCGGGCGCCGGCGGGCCCGAAGGGGCAGGCGACGAACCGTTCCGCGGTGGCCCCGCCGCCGCGGTGGTAGCCGCGGGCGAGATGACCGGCCACGTACAGTTCGCCGATCACTCCCGGCGGCACCGGGGTCAGCTCCGGTCCCAGCACGTAGGTGCGCATGTTGGCGAGCGGTCTGCCGATCGGTGTCACGCCGGTCGCGGCGGACTGCTGCGGGACCGGGAAGCTGGAGACGTAGAAGCTCTCGGTCTGTCCGTACGCGTGCACGACACGGACGTCCGGGAACGCCTGGTGCACCTGCTGGACCACGTCGGCCGTGAGCGGGTCGCCACCGAGGATCGCGGTGCGCAGGTCGAGGTCGAGGGCGCCCGGCTCCTTGGCGAGGATCGGCGCGATCAGTGCGGTGAAGACCGCCGGGACGGCGCAGACGGTGGTTCCCGACCAGCTGTCCCGTTCGGCGAGTTCGAGCACGTCGCGGACGATCTCGACACTGGCTCCTGCGGTGAGCGCGGTGAAGATCTCGAACACCGAGACGTCGAAGTTCACCGAGGTCGCGGCCAGCATCCGCGCCCCCGGCTCCAGTTGCGCCATGCTCCGCGAGTAGCACACGCCGTTGGCCACCGTGGCGTGGGTCATCGCGACGCCCTTGGGTCTGCCCGTGGAGCCGGAGGTGTACATCAGGTAGGCGAGGTTGTCCGGCCTGACCGGGGTGTCCGCGGCCTCGGCCGCGGGGCCCGCGCCGGTGTCGAGGGCGTCGAGGTGCAGGTCGTCCAGGTGGAGTACCGGCTGCCGGCACTCCGGGAGGGCCGCCGCCGTGGCGGGATCGGTCAGCACCAGGACCGGTTCGGCCGTGGTGAGCAGGAGGTCGACGCGGGCGGCCGGATGGTCCGGATCGATGGGCAGGTAGGCGCCGCCCGCCTTGAGCACCCCGAGCTGCGCGACCACCAGGTCCGCCGAGCGTGGCAACGCCACGGCCACCACCGTGTCCGGTCCCACGCCACGCTCGCGCAGCACGGCGGCGAGCCGGCCGGCGCGGGCGTTCAACTGCCCGTAGGACAGCTCGGTCCGCCCGGCGACGACGGCCGTCGCGTCCGGGGTGCGCAGCGCCTGGGCGGTGACCAGCTCCGGCAGTGTCGCGACCTGCGCCGGGGCGGCGGTCTCGTTCAGCTGTGCCAGCCAGTCCCGCTCTGCGTCTGCGAGCACGTCCACCCCGCCGAGCCGCGTCCCGGGATCGGCGACCACCTGCCGCAGCACCCGGACGAAGCGGTCGGCGAAGCTCACGGCGGTGGCGTGGTCGAACAGTTCCGTCGCGTATTCGAGCCGGCCGTACGCCCGTCCCGACGCCGCGTCCGGAATGATGTTGAAGAACAGGTCGAACTTCGCCGTGTCGGTGCCCGTCCCGACGGGGGTGACCCGCAGCCCCGGGATGTCGATCCCCGTCCAGGCGAACTGCCAGGCCAGCATCACCTGGAACAGCGGTGAGTACGAGGTGGAGCGCTCCGGGTTGAGCAGCCCCACCAGACGCTCGAACGGCATGTCCTGGTTGTCGTAGGCCGCCAGGGCCTTGCCCCGCACCTGGTCCAGCAGGTCGCCGAAGGACGGGTTCCGCGACAGGTCGACGCGCAGCACCCAGGTGTTGGCGAAGAACCCGATCAGATCGTCGAGTTGCTCGTCGGCGCGGCCCTCGATGGGGCTGCCGATCGTCAGGTCGTCGCCGGCGCCCAGGTGGTGCATCAGCACCGCGAGCGCGGCCTGGGCCACCATCGGCGCCGTGGCGCCTCGGTCGACGGCCAGTTTCTGGAGTCCGGAGAGCAGTTCGGGTTCCAGCTCGAACGACACGTCGCCGCCTCGGTGGTCGACCGCCGTCGGCCGCGGCCGGTCCAGCGGCAGCTGCACCGGCTGCGGCACGTCCGCCAGCTCCCGCCGCCAGTGGTCGAGCTGCTCGGCGGCGACGCTCTCCGGATCCTCCTCGTCCCCGAGCAACTGCCGTTGCCACAGCGTGTAGTCCTTGTACTGCACCGGCAGCGGCTCCCACACCGGAGCGTCCCCCTGCCGGCGAGCCGCGTACGCCGACACCAGGTCCCGCAGGAACGGCGCCATCGACGCCCCGTCCGCGGCGATGTGATGGAACACGAACACCAGCACGTGCTCCTGCGGTGACACCCGGAACACGACCGTCCGCAGGGGGAGTTCCCGGTCCAGGGCGAAGCCCTCGCACACGGCCTCCTGCAGCGCGGTGTCCACCGCGTCCGCGGCCACGTCGGTCACCCCGAACCGGATCACCGCCTCCTCGGGCGGCAGGACCCGCTGCTCCGGTGTGCCGTCCGAGCTCTCCACGATCAGGGTGCGCAGACTCTCGTGGCGCGTCGCGACATCACTCACCGCCGAGGCCAGCGCGGCCGTGTCCAGCTCGCCCTCCAGACGCAGCACGAACGGGATGTTGTAGGTGGGGGTCGGTCCCTCCAGGCGGTAGAGGAACCACAGCCGGGTCTGGGCGAAGGACAACGGGATCATCGACGCGACTCCTCGACGGTCATCTGGCGCAGCTGGGGACGTTTCGACGTGGCCGGCTCCCCGAGCCGGGCCGCCAACTGGGCGACGGTCGGATTGGCGAACACCGTCGTGACCTTCACGTCGACGCCGAGCTCGTTGCGTATGCGGCCGATCAGCCGGGTGGCCAGCAGCGAATGCCCGCCGTGGCTGAAGAAGTCGACGTCGATGCCGATCTCGTCCACGTCGAGCAGGTCGGCGAACAGCCGGCAGAGGACTTCCTCCTTGTGGTTGCGCGGGCCGCCTCCGAGGGCGGCCTCGGCACGGCCGGGGTCGGGGAGCGCGGAGCGGTCGAGTTTCCCGCTCGGTGTCCTCGGGAGTGCGGCGATCGGCACGATCACCGCGGGCACCATGTACTCCGGCAGGTGCTCGCGGACCAGGTCCGTCAGGGCCCCGGAGCCGGGTTCGGCCCGGTCCGGCCCGCCGGCCGGCACCACGTAGGCCACGAGCCGCTGGTCGCCGTTCTGGTTCTCGCGCACCAGGACCGCCGCCTGGGCCACCGCCGGATGCCCGGTCAGCACCTGCTCGATCTCGCCCAGTTCGATGCGGAACCCGCGGACCTTGACCTGGAAGTCGGTGCGGCCGAGGTACTCGACCTGGCCGTCCTCGCTCCAGCGCACCAGGTCCCCGGTGCGGTACATCCGGGAGCCCGGCTCGCCGAACGGGCCGGCCACGAAGCGGTTCGCGGTGAGCCCGCTCTGTCCGAGGTAGCCCCTCGCCAGCCCGCTGCCGGCGAGGTACAGCTCCCCGGTGACTCCGGGCGCGACCGGGCGCAGTGCCGCGTCCAGTACGTACACCTGGGTGTTCCAGACCGGCCTGCCGATCGGCACGCGGTCCGCGCCGGGCACGTGCTGCCAGCCCGTGACCTCGACGGCCGCCTCGGTCGGACCGTACAGGTTGTGGACCTCGCAGTCCGGCAGCAGGCCGACGACCTTGTTGGCCAGGGCGGCCGGGAACGCCTCGCCCGCGACTTCGATCCAGCGCAGGGTGGTACACCGGGCGGCCGCGGGCTCCGCGACGAAGGCTTCCAGCAGCGACGGCACGAAGTCCGCACCGGTCACCCCCTCCCGCCGGATCAACTCGGCCAGATAGGCCGGGTCCTTGCGCCCGTCCGCACGCGCCACCACCACCGCCGCCCCCACCTGCAAGGGGGCGAACAGCTCCGGCACCGACACGTCGAAGCTAGCCGACGTGCTCAGCAGCATCCGGTCCTCGACCGTGACGTCGAAGTGCGCCAGACCCCACTTGATCCGGTTCATGATCGACCGGTGCGACACCTGGACGCCCTTCGGACCGCCCGTCGAACCTGAGGTGTAGATGACGTAGGCGGCGTTGTCCGGCGACAGCACACGCACCGGATTCGTCTCCGGACACGCCGACACGTCCGGGAGCACCTCGTCCAGCACCAACAACGGCCTCGCCCGGTCCAGGACCTGCCGCACCCGCTCCTCCGGCAGGTCCGTGTCCACCGGCAGATACGACGCACCCGCCTTGACCACCGCATAGACCGCCACCATCAGGTCCACCGACCGCGGGATCCTCACCGCCACGATCGACTCCGGACCGGCACCACGCTCCACCAGCCAGTGCGCCAGCCGGTTCGCCCGCCCGTTGAACTCCCCGTACGACAGCACCTCGTGCTCACCGACCACCGCGACCCGGTCCGGATCCCGCACCACCTGCGCCTCGAACGCCTCCGGCAACGTCTCCGCCGCCACCGCACACGCCGTGTCGTTGGCCCCCCGCAGGAGCCGGTCCCGCTCCTCGGCCGCCAGGACGTCGACGGCGCCGACCGGCAGCGCCGGGTCGGCGATCAGCTGCTCCAGCACCCGGACCAGCCGGGTGGCGATCGTCTCCGCCGAGGCCCGGTCGTAGAGGTTGTTCTGGTAGTCGAGGGAGAGCCGCAGGTAGGGGTCGGAGGAGTTGAGGGTGAGTGGGTAGTGGGAGCCTGCGAACGGCCGGATGCCGTCGATCGTGAGTCCCGCCGAGGTGTTCGCGTCGGTGATGCCCTCGCGGTCGATCGGGTAGGACTGGAAGACGACGATCGTGTCGAACAGGGCGGGCAGTCCGACGCCGCGCTGGATGTCGGCCAGCCCGTAGTAGTTGTGGTCGAGCAGCGCGGTCTGCCTCTGCTGCAACGCGGTGACCAGGTCTGCCACCCGCTGGTCCGGTGGGCAGGGCACCCTGATCGGCAGGGTGTTGATGAACAGGCCGACCATTTCGTCCGAGCCGGGCAGCTCCGCCGGGCGGCCGTTGACGGCGGCTCCGAAGACCACGTCCTGCTGTCCGGTCAGCTTCGAGAGCAGGATCGCCCACGCGCCCTGCAGCAGGGTGTTGAGCGTGACCCCGAGTTCGGCGGCGCGCCGGGCGAGGGCGCGTCCCCGGTCGATCGACAGCGGTACCTCGACCCGGCCGATGGCGGACGCCGTCCCCTGGAGCGACGCGTGCGGGGCCACCAGGGTCGGCTGGTCGAATCCGGCGAGTTCCGCGGCCCACCGGCCGGCCGAGGCCGCCCGGTCCTGCGCGGAGAGCCAGGCCAGGTAGTCGCCGTAGTTCCGGACCGGAGGAAGCTCGCGGGTCCCGGAGTACAGCCGGACGAGGTCCGTGATCACCGACGGTGACGACCAGCCGTCGAACAGGGCGTGATGCGCCGTGATGACGAGTCTCGCCCGCTGCGGCCCGGAAGTGAGCAGAGCCAGCCGCATCAGGGGCGGCCTGACGGGGTCGAGTTGGTCGGTCCGGTCCTCGGCGAGGTACGCGTCGAGTGCGGCGTCCTGTTCGGCTTCGGTCAGGCCCCTCAGGTCGACATGCCGCCAGGGCATCGTGACGTGTTCCGCGACGACCTGCACCGGGTCGCCGTCGGCTCCGGTGACGAACGCCGAGCGGAGATTGGGGTACCGGTCGAGCAGTGCCTGCCCGGCCGACCGCATGCGCGCCGGGTCCACGTGCCCGGACAGGTGCAGCACGAACTGCATGTGGTAGACGTCGAAGGAGCCGTCGGCGAGCGCGGCCTCGAAGAGGATCCCGGACTGACCCGGGGCCTGCGGCCAGATCTCGGCGAGCCGGCCGTAGCGCCGTTCCCAGCTCTCGATCTCGTCCTGCCGCACCCGGATCAGCGGGGCGTCGGAGGGCGTCAGGCCGCCGGTCTCCGGCCGCGCGGCGTACGCGGCCATGCCGTGCAGCACCTCGGCCCAGAGCGCGGCCAGTTCGGAGGTCCGCTCGCGGGAGAGCACGCCGGTGGGGAACATGAAGGCCGCCTGCAACCGGGTGCCTTCGGCGGTTTCGGTGGCGACCGCGCTGACTTCCAGGGCGGACAGGGCGGGCTGGTCCGGGTCGGGTGCGGGGGCGAGTTCGGCGGACCAGGACGCCGGTCCCCAGCCGTCCGCGCGCAGGTGCTCGGGCACGTCGGCGCCGGAGATCCGGCCCAGGTAGTTGAAGCCGATCTGCGGCGCCGGACACCCGGCGAGCCGCGGGGCCGTGTCCGGGTTGAGGTACCGCAGCAGTCCGAATCCCAGGCCCTTGTCCGGGACGCCGCGCAGTTGTTCCTTGACGAGCTTGACGGCCCCTCCGGCCGCGGGGCCGCCCGCCAGCACCTCGTCGAGGTCGACCCCGCGCACGTCGATCCGGACCGGATGCATGCTGGTGAACCACCCGACGGTGCGGGAGAGGTCGGCACCGGGGACGACGGCCTCCTCGCGGCCGTGTCCCTCCAGCCGGACCAGGGTCGAGCCGTCCACGCCACGCCACCGGCCCACCGCCAGGGCCAGCGCGGCGAGCAGCACGTCGGTGCCGGTGCCCTTGAAGGCCGCAGGGAGGCTGGTCAGCACGGCTTCGGTGACCTCCGCGGGCAGTTCCAGCCGCACGGTGTCGACCGTGGACCACACGTCCGCACAGGGGTCGAACGGCCTTGAGCCCAGCGGGGGGTTCGGCGCGGCGAGCATGTCCTGCCAGAACACGAGTTCCGCCGCGCGCTGCTCGGAGAGCGCCTCCTTCTCCAGCTCCGACACCCAGCGGCGGGCCGATGTACGGACCGCGGGGAGCGCGGGGGTGCGGCCGGACCGGACCTGCTGCCATGCCTCGGCGAGGTCCGCCATGAGGATGCGCCAGGAGACACCGTCCACCACCAGGTGGTGCAGTACCAGGAGCAGCCGGCCGGCACCCGACCGCGCGGCGAACCAGACGGCATCCGCCATGGTCCCGGCTTCCGGGGCGAGTCGCCCGACCGCTTCGTCCAGCCGCGTCTTCGCCGCCCGCAGCAGGGACGGGTCGTCCCATGCGCCGTCGCAGTCGACGCGGTGGATCAGGTCCCTCGCCCGTACGGTGCCCCGCGCACGCACGACGAGGGTGGGGTCCTCGCCGCCCACCAGCCGGGCGCGCAGCAGGTCGTGCCGGTCGATCAGAGCGTCCAGGGTCGCGGCCAGTGCGCTCTCGTCGACGCCGGTCGGCAGTTCCAGCGTCATCGCCATGGCGAACCGGGCCGTCCCCCGGCCGTGCTCGAACACCTGCCGTGCCACGGGCGGCAGCGGCATCGGGCCGATGCCACCGTCCTCGTCCTCCGCGAGCGCGGGTGCCCGGTCCCGGCGGGCGGCGGCCGTCTCGGCCAGCCGGGCCGCCGTACGGCATTCGAAGATCTCCCGCGTGGTGAGTTCCAGTCCCCGGCCCCGGGCCCGCGCCACCACCTGGATGGACCGCAGGCTGTCCCCGCCCAGCGCGAAGAAGTCGTCGTCGACGCCGACCCGTTCCACGCCGAGCACGTCCGCGTAGGCGGCGGTGACGACCTCCTCGGCCGCCGTGCGCGGCGCCCGGTAGGTCTCGCCCGTGAACTCCGGTTCCGGCAGTGCCGAGCGGTCCAGCTTGCCCGTCGGGCCGAGCGGCATCCGGCCGAGGACCACGAAGGCCGACGGCACCATGTAGTCGGGCAGCCGGTCGGCGACGAACCTGCGCAGTTCGGCGGCCGAGGCACCGGACTGCACGTCCACGTCGCCGATCCCGCCGGCTCCGTCGGCGCCGACGGCGCCGGCACCGGTGTGCACCACGTAGGCGACGAGCCGCCGCCCTCCCGGGGGTGCCTCCCGGCTGATCACCACGGCCTCGCTGATGCCGGGGTGCCGGGCTATCGCCGCTTCGACCTCGGCGGTCTCGATGCGGAAGCCGCGCACCTTCACCTGGCCGTCGCTCCTGCCGAGGCACTCCAGCCGGCCACGCGCGTTCCAACGCGCCAGGTCGCCCGTGCGGTACATCCGCTCGCCCGCGGGTCCGTAGGGGTTCGCCACGTAGCGCTCGGCCGTCAGGTCCGGGCGGCCGTGGTAGCCGCGGCCGAGGCAGGTGCCGACCACGTACAGCTCACCGATCACGCCCTGCGGCACCGGGGCGAGCCCCGGCCCCAGCACGTAGGCCCGCATGTTGCCCAGCGGGGTGCCGATGGGGGCGACGTCGTGGTCGGTCCACTCCTCGGACGCCGCGAGGGAGAACGTGGTGGCGTAGAAGCTCTCGCTCTGCCCGTAGGCGTTCACGATCTGCGCGCCGGGAAGGGCCGCACGCACCTGGCGTACGAGGCGGGCGGGGAGCACATCGCCCGCGAAGACGACCGTGTGCACGGCAGGCGCCTTCTCCAGGTGACCGACCAGTTCCGCGAGCACCGAGGGAACGGCGCTGATGACATGGCCGTCCCAGCCCTCCCGTTCGCCGAGCGCCAGCGTGCTCTCCACCACCTCGGCCGTGCCGCCGGTGGACAGGGTGGTCAGCAGTTCGAAGACGGAGACGTCGAAGTTCACCGAGGTGCCGGCCAGCATCCGCAGGCCGGGCCGGGCGTCGAGGACCTTGGCCAGCTCCCGCACTCCGTTGACGACGTTGCGGTGGGTGATCGCCGCGCCCTTCGGCTTGCCCGTGGAGCCGGACGTGTACATCACGTAGGCCAGGTTGTCCGGGCCCAGCGGGGAGACCCGGCCCGCGTCGTCCGGCGCCCCGGCCGGCGTGTCCCAGTCCGCGCGCCGATCGAGGTCGACCGTGGAGATGCCGTTCGCCGGCATGTTCTGCCAGGTCGCGGCGGAGGTGACCGCGAAGCGCGGGCGGGCCTCGGACAGCACGCTCCCGGCCCGGCCGCCGAGGTACTGCGGGTCCATCGGCAGGTATCCGGCCCCGGACTTGAGGATCCCGAGCAGCCCGGCCACCAGATCCGCCGTGCGCGGCAGCGCCAGCACCACGAGGTCCTCGGGTCCGGCGCCACGCCGGACCAGTTCCCACGCGACGGCGTTCGCCCGGTCGTCGAGCTCCCGGTAGGTGAGGGTCAGGTCCTCGCAGACGACCGCCGCGGCGTCCGGTGTCCTGGCCGCCTGGCTCTCGAACAGCTTCGGGATCGTCAGCGGGGACACGTCGGTGGCGTTCTCGTCGAAACGGGCGAGCAGCCGGTCCCGCTCCGCCGCGTCCAGCACGTCGACGGCACCGATCCGGCGCCCCGGGTCGGCCACCAGCCGGCCCAGGACCCGCACGAACCGGTCCGCGAGCGTCTCGACCGTGGTTCTGTCGAACAGGTCGGTGGCGTACTCCAGGTGCCCTGCGGCCCCGCCCGACCCGTTCGGGACCATGTTGAAGAACAGGTCGAACTTCGCGGTGCCGGTGGCGACCGCCTCCGCCTCGACGTCCAGGCCGGTGAGTTCGAGGTTCCCCAGGGGTTCCTGCCAGGCGAGCATCACCTGGAAGAAGGGGTGGTAGGCGGTGGACCGGTCCGGGTTGAGGAGCTCCACCAGCCGCTCGAACGGCATGTCCTGGTTGTCGTAGGCGGCGAGGGCCCGGTCCCGTACCCGCCGGAGCAGTTGGCCGAAGGTCGGGTTCCCCGAGAGGTCGACGCGCAGCACCCAGGTGTTGGCGAAGAACCCGACGAGGTCACGCAGGCTCTCGTCGGTGCGGCCCACGATCGGCGCGCCGAGCGGGATGTCGTCGCCGCAGCCGAGGTGGTGCAGGACCACCGACAGCGCCGCGTGCATGATCATCGAGACGGTGGTGTCCTGCTCGGTGGCCAGCTTCGCCACGGCTCCCAGCAGGTCGGGGTCGATCGACAGCGCGACCTGGTCGCCGCGGTGGCTCATGGCTCTCGGGCGCGGGCGGTCCGTCGGCATGTTCAGCGGCTGCGCCAGGCCGGCCAGGGTCTCACCCCAGTAGGCGAGTTGCCCCGCCGCGAGGCTTCCCGGCTCGGACTCGTCGCCGAGGACGTCCCGCTGCCACAGCGTGTAGTCCGCGTACTGCACCGGGAGCGGCTGCCATGCCGGGGCGGCGCCCTGCCTGCGGGCCGAGTACGCCGTGGCGAGGTCCCGGAGGAGCAGGCCGAGGGACTCGCCGTCCATGGCTATGTGGTGCACCACCAGCGCCAGGGTGTGCGCACGCGGTCCGCGGCGCAGCAGCCGGGCGCGGACCGGAACGTCGGCCGCCAGGTCGAAGGGCTCGGTGGCGGCCTCGTCGACCGCCGCCGCCAGGTCGTCCTCGCCGACGTCGACGACCCTGAGGCCGGACGGAGTCTGCCCGGACGGCAGTACCTGCTGGTGCGGGACGCCGTCGGTGTCCTCGACGATCACCGTGCGGAGGATCTCGTGCCGGTCGACGACGTCGCGCAGCGCCGACTCCAGCGCGGCCACGTCCAGCTCACCGGTGAGGTGCAGGGCGAAGGCGGCGTTGTAGGTCGGTGAGGGGCCTTCGAACCGGTCCACGAACCAGAGCCGGCGTTGCGCGAACGACAACGGGATCATCATCTGTCTCCAAATCGGCGGAACCACCGGGGAGCGATCCGCCACTCAGCTCTGATCGAGTACCGCCAGGAGCTCTTCGTTGTAGAAGTCGTCGAAGGTGCACGCGCCCGACAGGGTCGAGAAGTACCGGTCGATCAGGTGCTGGTGACCGACCAGGCTCCGCAGCATTTCCGTCTGGCCCTCCGGCCTGAGTTCGGCCACGTTGAGGGCGCCCTGGTAGAAGGTGAGGAAGGTGTCGACCAGGTCGGTCTCGTACCGCTTCAGCGCCGCGTTGAGCGCGGCGTCGTCGTGCAGTCCGTCGCCGATGTGCCGGGTGAGCAACTGGGCCTGGATGAAGGCGTCGGTGATCCCCCGGGCGGTGATGGAGTCCTTGTGGTGCGCCGCGTCGCCGAGCAGCACCCAGCCGGGCCCATGAGCCTTGCGGAAATAGTTCTCCTGGCGCCCGGTGCCGTAGAACTGCTCCACCCTCCGGCCCGCGGACAGCCGCTCGTACAACTCGGGAGTCGTGGTGCGGACGGCTTCGAGGAAGGCGTCCGCCACCCCCGTGCGGACCTGGGCGAACTCCTCCTGCGGGAAGTACGCCATGATCAGTTTGAGGTCGTCGTTGGTGGGGATGACGCCGATCCAGCGCCCCGGTCGTTCGTACAACTCGAAGTGCGCGGGTACGCCGGACCAGTAGGTGTAGTAGGTGCAGGTAAGCCGCGGGTGCTGGATGACGTTGGGCGCGCCGGTCTTGCGGGCCACCAGGGATCGCATGCCGTCCGCGCCGACGACCAGCCGTGCGCGTTCCGTCGCCTCGGCGCCGCCGGGTGTCGTGTACCGCACCCCGACGACCCGGTCGTCCTCGAAGAGCAGGTCGTTGACCGTGCAGCCCTCCCGGAACTCCGCGCCGGATGCCACGGCACCGCGCGCGAGGATCGGGTCGAGCACGAACCGCCGGGGCGCGTAGGTGGTCCGGTGGCCGTCGACCGGCAGGGAGAAGCCGTCCAGCCGGACTCCGGGGGCCTCGAAGCTCTGGTGGTCGATCGGGGTGCAGCCCGCGGTGCGCAGTTCGTCGAGCAGCCCCCACCGGTCGAGCAGCGCCACGCCGGGCTGGTGGATGTAGTGCGAGGAAAGGGTGTCCTGCGGGAACCGCGCCTTCTCCAGGAGCAGGACCCGGTATCCCTGTCGCGCGAACAGCATGGCCGCCGGCGAACCCGCGCAACGCGCACCTGTCACAACTACGTCGTACATGGCCCCCTCTTACTGCTGGGTTATCGCACCCGTGGATTCGATGTACGCGGAAATCGACGCCACCGTGGGATTGAGGAACATCTGGTCCATAGGGACTTCGACGCCCAGTTCCTCGATGAGATGCCGCTGAATGGTGGCCATGATCACGGACTGGCCGCCCAGGGCGAAGAAATTGTCGTCGAGCGAGATGTCGTCGCGCTGGAGTTCCCGGCACCAGATGGCGCGCACGCTTTCGGCAATCATCACAGCCCTTTCGTTCGTAATCAAGGTCCGTCGGCTATGACGTCCGCCCGCTGCCGGCGTACTGCATTCTGAATTCCTCGGCCAGTGCCGCGCGGTCCGCTTTTCCATGCGGACTCAGTGGAATCCGCGGGATGTTGAGGCACCTGGCCGGAACCATGTTCCGCGGCAGGGTCTCCAGGAGGCGGGCGCGTATGTCGTGCTCCGCGAGCCCGTGCCCCGCCGGGACGACGAACGCGACCAGTTCGGCCTCGCCGGAGTCGGTGTGAGCGACGATGACGGCGGCCTGCCGGACCCCGGGCAGCCTGCCGAGCGCGCGCTCGACGTCGGCGGGGTCGATGCGCATGCCCCGCACCTTCACCTGCGCGTCCATGCGGCCGGCGACGACGAGGTCACCGGCCTCGTTCACGTGGCCGCGGTCGCCCGTGCGGTACAGCCTGCGCGGCGTGCCGTCGTCGGCCAGGACGGTCGTGAACCGTGCGGACTCGGGTCCCGTGCCGTTGAGGTAGCCGGCGCCGACGCTGGCCCCGGAGATGCAGATCTCGCCGTACTCGCCCGCCCCGACACCGCGCATCCGCTCGTCGAGGATGTGGATGTCGGTGTTGAAGAGCGGCCTGCCGACCGGTGCGATGTCGTGTCCGGCGGACCAGTGGCCGGCCAGGTCGTACGACGTCGCGACGTCCGTGCACTCGGCGACGCCGTACTGGTGCAGGAGCGTGCAGGCGTTTCCCTCGCGTCGTGCCCAGTCCGCGATCCGCTCGGCGTGCAGCGGCTCGCCGCCGAACAGGACGTGGTCGAGCCGGGCGAGCGCCTCGCCACCGCGCGCGCTCTCCCAGTCCACCAGCAGGTACAGCGTGCTGGAAGCGCAGTGCACGGTACGTATCCCGTGCTCGGTCAGCATGCGGTAGGCCATCGCGGCGTCGAAGTTGCGACTCGCCATCAGGTACTGGGTGGCGCCGCAGAACAAGGGCGTCATCAGGCTGCGCTGGGAGAGGTCGAACCCGAACGCGCTGACGACCAGGTTGTGCGAACCGGAGTGCAGACCGAACTCGGCCGTCAGCCAGTTCAACAGGTTGTACCAGCCCTCGTGGCGTACGGCGGTCACCTTCGGCATACCGGTCGATCCCGAGGTGAAGACCGCGTAGCACACGTCGTCGCCGGTGACCGGGACGTCGGGAGCGGCCGTGGAGAGCCCCGCGAGGTGACCGGACAGCTCCTCGAACCCGACGACCTCGGCGGTCGCCGAGCCGACGAGGCCGGCCGTCGCCGGCGAGGCCACGATCAGGCCGAGCCCGGGGATCTGTCCGAGTAGCAGCCGGAGCCTGCCCGCGGGGTAGGACGGGTCGAACGGCACATAGGCCGCGCCCGCCTTCAGCGTGCCGAGGACGGCGACGACCATGTCGACCGAGTAGTCGAGGCAGATGCCGACCTTCGCGCCCCGGCCGTGCCCGCGCCCGACGAGGAAGTGCGCGAACCGATTGGCCTGCGCGTCCAGTTCTCCGTAGGTCACCCGCCGTCCGGCACAGACCACGGCGACGGCGTCGGGGGCCGCCCGGGCATGCGCCTCGAACTGCTTGTGGACGACGGGCGTCGAGGGCAGGGCCACCCGCTTTCCCGCAAGGATCATCAGCTGACTCCGATGTGACGGGTGTCCGGTCGGGCGCGTCACCCGGCCGCCGCCCAGGACGGGCACCGCTCGGCAAGGTGCTCTAAGCGGGATGCCGGTCGGCGGCGGCGAGCACCTGGCTCACCCATGTGGCGACAGGAAGGCCGTGTGCGGCGGCCACCCTCGAATAGTGGTCCAGTTGGCCTACGGACAGTTCGATCGTGAGCGTGGCGACCCCGCGCCGGAGCGCTGCGGCGCCTCCCGGCCCGTCCGGCCCGTCCGGCCCGTCCGGCCCGTCCGGCCGGCGAGCCTCGTGCCCGTCGTCGCCGGTGGGGGAACGCTGCTCGGCCAGGCCGGCCCGGACCGCTCTGCGGAGTTCGTTGCGCGACCACTTCTGCTGTTCGGCCCGGCGCAGCCAGTAGTCCTGCTCGGGCGGCGACAGCCGGGTCACCTCGGCGTGGTGGGCGAAGCTGAGACAGTCCCGCCTGCGCCGGTGCTCGAAGCGCCGGGCCACCCAGGCGTAGTTGCGCAGGGTCTGGTGGTCGAGCCCCGTCCTGTCGATCGCCTCACGGTAGCGCCGCACACCGTAGGCGGTCTCCCCGAAGATCAACCAGTCGGCGAGCCACCACACCGAGGAGTTCGCGAGCTCGCGCAGGCCCTCTCCGATGCGCTCCCACGACTGCTGCGAAAGGTCCTGCGGGAACGTCATCCCCGACTTCTGCACCTGCGCCCGGTACCCCGCGAAGGGCAGCACCGCATCGCGCTGCGCGGAACGCCCTCCTCGCACTTCGCCCGCATCACCGTGCCGGTCCACCGGGCGCTCAGTCCGCCGCCATGGCCTCCCGCAGGGTCCTGGGGCGTAGGTCGGTCCAGTTCCGTTCGACGTACTCCAGGCATTCTGCTCTGGCCGCCTCGCCGAAGACCACCCGCCAGCCCGCGGGCACATCGGCGAACACCGGCCACAGGGAATGCTGCTCCTCGTCGTTGACCACGACGAAGAAGCGGCCGTTCTCGTCGTCGAAGGGGTTCGTGCTCACTGGCACCGTCCTTTACGGTCTCGGGCTGACACGGGAGGAGAAAACAGGGCTACGCGGAATGGGAAATCACCGGGACCGGGCAGGTTCGCCGATCGGCGTTGTCCTGTCGACGGGACACCCGGCATCCGCAGGCCCCCTGGAACGCTGATCCCACGGTAGGGGACCGCAGGACCGGGCCGTCAATGCCACAACGGCGAAAGAATCACGGAACTCGGGCCTTCCATCGGGACCTGTATCCGTCTGGGGTTCTGTGCCACCATGGCCGATCAGCGGCTCGTGAATGCATCGGCTCTAATTCGGGCTCAGTCGGTCTTCTTCCGCCGAGGCGTCCAGACGCGCACGGCCGATATACACGTTGGCACATACACGTTGACAGAAAGCCCATCGACAGACCTGCGACTGGTGATCAATGGCCTTTGAGTCAGAATCCGAGTACGAGTCGGGGCCGGACGACGACACCCGACGACTGCTGTTGCGACACATGCTGGTGTCGAGAGGCATCGACGAGGAAGCCCACCAGCTCCAGAAGCAGGGCGCACTCGACCTCTGGCCGTCCTGCCGGGGGCAGGAGGCGGCGCAGGTCGGCTCCGCCCTCGCCGTGGGACCCGAGCCGACCGTGTTCCCCAGTTACCGCGAGCACGCGGTCGCGCTCCTGCGGGGTGTCACGGCGGTCGAGTTGTTCGCGCAGTGGGCGGGCCGTACGTACTGTGGGTGGGACCCGCACCGCATGCGGTTCTTCCCCTACACCCTCGTCCTCGCCGCACAGACGCTGCACGCCGTCGGCTACTCGGTCGGACAACGGTTGCAGGGCCGCGAGGACCTGGTCGTCGTGTACGTGGGCGACGGCGCCACCAGCGAGGGCGACATGTCGGAGGCGATGAATCTCGCCGCCGTCGAGTCCGCATCCGTACTGTTCGTCTGTCAGAACAACGGCTGGGCCATCTCGAAGCCGGCCGCGGAACAGATGCGCACCTCGGTGGCCGAGCGGGCCGGGGGGTTCGGCATCGAGTCCGCGTTGGTGCAGGGCCGGGATCCGGAATCGGTCTTCTCCGCCTGCTCCCGGGCCGTCGCCCGGGTCCGCGAGGAGCGGGCGCCCTTCCTCGTCGAGATCCAGGTGGGGCGTATCAACGGTCACTCGACCTCCGACGCCCAGGAGGTGTACCGCAGTCGCGACGACATCAGGCGGACCAGGGCCGCGGACCCGGTGGCCGCCTATGCCGCCCGGCTGAGCGACCTGGGCGTCGTGGACACCGCGTGGCTCGACGCCGTGGACAGGGAACTGCGGGAGCTGCGCGAGCAGTTGATCAAGGAGTACGCGTGTTGAGTGCGGTACCGTCCGCCGGCCTGGCGGAGTCGATCAACGCGACCCTCGCCGACCTGCTCGACAAGGATCCGAGACTTCTGCTGCTCGGTGAGGACATCGGACGCCTGGGCGGGGTGTTCCGGGTGACCCGGGGCCTGCGCGAGCGCTTCGGCGAGGACAGGGTGCGCGACTCCCTGCTGGCCGAGTCCACCATCGTCGGCCAGGCCGTCGGCATGGCGCTGAGCGGGCTGGTGCCGGTCTGCGAGATCCAGTTCGACGGGTTCACCTATCCCGCGGTGAACCAACTGGTGACCCAGGCGGCCCGCGTCGGCTACCGGTGGAACGGGCAGGTCAGCCCCAGCCTGGTGGTCCGCATCCCGACCGGCGGCGGGTTCCGGGGCGTCGAGCACCACAGCGAGTCGAACGAGGCGCTCTTCGCCCGTTTCCCGGGGATCTCGGTGGCCTGTCCGTCCACCGGCGAGGACGCCGACCAGATCCTGAGGCACGCGGTGACCCTCGGCTCGCCCGTCGTCGTGTACGAACCGATCCGCCTGTATTTCCGGCGGAGTTCACCCGTCCGGGACCCCGAGCCGCCGAGATCGCCGACCGCGGCCCGGATCGTACGGCGCGGCGGGGACCTGACGATCGCCACGTTCGGCGCCATCACCCACGAGGTGCTGGAGGCGGCCCACGCGCTTGCCCCCGATGTCGACGTCGAGGTGGTGGACCTGCGCTGGGTGGCTCCGCTCGACATGGAGACCGTGCTGGGCTCCGTCGCCCGCACCGGCCGGCTGCTGGTCGTGCACGAGGGGGTCAAGGACGTCGGTATCGGTGCGGAGATCGCCGCCTCGGTGGCCGAGTACGGCTTCGACACGCTGCGCGGCCCGGTGCGCCGGCTCGCGCCCGGCCGTCGCGCGTACCCCCCGGCGAACTTCGAGAAGGACTACCTGATCGATGTGCAGGAGATCAAGGACGAGGTGTTGGTGATGACGAAGTGAGCGACTCCGCCGCGGACATGTGCGTTCCCGGCTTCGGGCACGGTCTCGGCGAGGCTCTG
This sequence comes from Streptomyces sp. NPDC048291, assembly GCF_043201715.1. Lineage (NCBI taxonomy): Bacteria > Bacillati > Actinomycetota > Actinomycetes > Kitasatosporales > Streptomycetaceae > Streptomyces > Streptomyces sp. NPDC048291. The sequence goes on along the minus strand of NZ_JBICZC010000010.1, from coordinate 161,983 downwards.
CTCATCGAGTGGGTCGCCGCTGTCGGCGACCACGTCGAGCGCGGGGACGTCATCGCGGTCGTCGAGACCGACAAGGCGAGCACGGAGATCGTGGCGGAACGCGGCGGCCGGGTCACGGCCCTCGCCGCGCAGGCCGGCGCGATCCTCCGGTCCGGTGAGGTGCTGTACCGGCTGGCGGCCGACTAGCCGCCGCGCACCCCGGCATCCAGGGATCCAGTCATGTGGACGGAGAACGAACATGAGCGATGTCGAAAGCCGTATCGCGGACGTCATGCTGGCCAAACTGCGCGAGCGCGAGCCCTCCCTGGGCCCGGCCGACCTCGCCCGCCCGGTCGCCGACTTCGACCTCGACTCCCTCGACCTCGTCGAGCTGCACCAGCAGCTGGAACGTGAACTGCAGGTCAAGGGGGACCTGAGGGAGACGGCGGGCTTCGCGTTCCTCAACGACTTCAGCGCCTATTTCATGAAGTTGGCGAGCGAGGGATGAGCGCGGGCATCGTCGACATCGCCACCGCGAAACCGGGCCGGCGGATCGACAACGACCACTTCGCGTCGATCGGTCTCACGGACGAGTGGATCCGGCGCCGCAGCGGTATCTCCGCTCGTTCCTGGCTGCCGGAGGAGACCCCGCTGGCGGAGGTGGCGGCGGAGGCCTGCGCGCCGATCGTGACCAGGATGGACGACCCTTCGTCGGTCGACGCCCTGATCGTCGTCAGCACCTCGTCGCGGCAGCGCATCCCGGGGATCGCACCGAAGGTGGCGCAACTCGCCGGGCTGGGGCCCGCGCTGCTCGCCCTCGACATGAACGCGGCCTGCTGCGGCTTCGTGTACGGGCTGGTCACCGGGGCCTCGCTCTGCGAGGCCGGCCAGGCGCGGTCGGTCCTGGTGTGCTCGGTGGAGGCCATGTCCCGGATGGTGGACCGCACGGACCGGCAGACGGCGTGCCTCTTCGGCGACGGCGCGGCGGCCGTGCTGCTGGAGGACCGTGCCGAGTTCGCGGGCTTTCGCCAGACCTCCGGCTGCGACGGCGCCCAGGAGGCGCTCATGCGGGAGACCGACGCGGGCGGCATCCGTCTGGACGGGATGCAGGTGTACGACCGCGCCGTGCGCCGGATGTCGGAGTCGGCGCGGTACCTGTTCGACCATGGTCCGGCGCCGACCGTCCTGGTCGGCCACCAGGCCAACGGACGCATCCTGGAACAGATCCGCGGCTTCGCCTCCCCTCTCGGCGTGCCCTTCGTCAACCGGATCGAGAACTCCGGGAACACGTCGTCCGCCTCGATACCGCTGGCGTTCGCCGAGGAGTTGCAGGCCGGCTCGCTGCCTCCCTCGGGACGGCTCGGAGCCGTGGCCTACGGAGCAGGCGAAGCCTGGGGCGCCGTCTCGCTCGACTACCGGGTGCCGTCCGCCGCGGCCTCCTGACCGTATCCGACGCCCGCTCGAACACAGGAGGTTGTCATCTACTCGACGGAGGCCTGGGTCCTGCGGTCCGGTGCCACGACCGGCCCGCACGCGGGCGGACCCGGCGGCGCACTGCACCGTGACCGGTTCGTCTTCGGCCCGCTGGAGGAGGGCGAGGCGCTGGTGGAGCCGATCCTCGGCTCCTGGGAGGCCAACATGGACCATGCGCTCGCCCGTTCACCGATCGACGTGTGCAGCAGTCGCGGCGAGGACGCGGTGGTCCTCGGCAACCTCGGTGTGGTGCGCGTGCTCAAGGTCCACCCGGAGAGCAGGCACGCCCGGGTCGGGGAAGGGGATCTGTGCCTGCTCCTGCCGTTCGGCAAGCTGGACCGCTTCGACTACGCCGAACTGGCCTACGCCTACGACTGCCCCCGCACCATCGGCCTGCTGGCCAGACACTCGAAGATGGACGTACGGCTGCTCCTGCCGATCCCCGAGGCCACGGCGCACTCGCTGCCGCAGTGGGCCGCGTACGGGCGGTACTTCACCGCCTGGGACAACTGGAGCAAGGCGTACGGGTGCTGGCGCACTCAGGTCGCCGACGACGATCCCGCCAACCATCTGGTGTTCGGGTGGGGCGGTGGCGTGGCCTTCGCCGAGCTGATGCTGGCCAAGCGGGCCGGATTCCGGGTGGCGATGGCAGCGGGATCGGACGAACGTGTCGCCTTCCTCCACGACCACGGCATCACTCCGGTGGACCGCCGCCGGTTTCCCGACCTCTCGCTGCCCACCAGGCAGGAACGGTCCGACCGGGACCGTCACCGGCGGCGCCGTGCATCCGTCGCGGCCTTTATCGACACGGTCAAGGACCTGAGCGACGGCCACGGCGTCGCGATCTTCGTGGACAACATCGGCGAGCCCCTGTACGACGTCACCCTCAACGCCCTGGCCCGGGAGGGGGTCGTCGCCACGTGCGGCTGGAAGGCCGGAATGCGCCTGTCGCATCTGCGGGGCGCCGAATCCATCGCCCGGCACATCCATGTGAACACACACGTGTGGCGGCTGCCCGACTCGCCGCGTATCCGGGACTTCATGGAGGCCGACGGCTGGATGACACCCGAGGGTTCGACCGTCGTCTACGACTTCGACCGGGTACCCGACCTGGCCGACGACTACGCGAACGGAAAGATCGGATCGTACTTCCCGATGTACCGCGTCAACCCACTCTGACCGATAGGAACACCTCCGCGGCGATCACCGACGCACCACCCGGTTCCTCGGTCCGGGCTCCCGTGACACACGACTGCCAAGAAGCTGTCACACACGGTCCGGAATGCGGGTTCGTCCGCCCCCGTTCTGACGGACATGGCTGTTGCAGAGCCTCGACCGAGGAAAGAGGACGACGCATGACGACTGAGGCCACCACGACGGATCTCCAGGTCTTCATCGAGAGCTGGCAGGACTGGTACCGCGCGCAGGAGGCACGGATCTCCGCCCCGCACGGGTTCCTGGCCATCACCGGTCTGCACTGGCTCGACGACCGGCCGCAGCGCTTCCCCGACGCCCCGGGCGCATGGCGCACCGGCCCGGACGGAGTGGTCGTCGCCCTGGACGACGGCGAGGAGCTGGTCGTCGAGGGGGTGCCGGTGCGGGGTGAGCACCGCTTCGGTGTGCTGGCCGAGCGCAGCGGTGTCGAAGCGGTCTGGGGCGACGCGGTCATCGAGATCGCCAAGCGCGGCGGGAACGACATCGTGCGCCCCCGGCACCCGGACGCTCCACTGCGCACCGCCTTCACGGGAACCCCCGCCTACGCCCCCGACCCGCGCTGGGCCGTGGCAGGCCGGTACGTCCCCTTCGACGAGCCGCGGCCGACCACGGTGGGCGCCGCGGTGGAGGGCCTTGAGCACGTCTACGACGCCCCGGGCCGGATCGAGTTCGAGCTGGCGGGGCGGCACCTGTCCCTGACCGCGTTCCCCGGACACGGTCCGGGCGCGCTGATGGTGCTGTTCACCGACGCGACCTCCGGGGTCACCACCTACGCCGCCAACCGCTCCCTGTCCGTCGGCCCGCCCGCCGCCGACGGCACGGTGGTCCTGGACTTCAACCGCGCCGCGAACCTGCCGTGCGCCTACACGGACCTGGCCACCTGCCCGCTGCCACCGGCCGAGAACCGGCTGCCGGTGGCGGTCGAGGCCGGGCAGAGGATCCCGCGCGAGCGCGGCGGTTCCTGACCGGGCGGCGTACTGCGAGAAGCAGATGGTGTCCAGGCGGTCGTCGGTCACGGGCGGCGCCGGCGAGGATCTCCTCGCCCCGCTCGCCGCCGACGCTCCAGTCATCGGTGACCTGGGCGAGGGTCAGGCCGGCGTCGACCTGGCGGGCCGCCTCGGTGTACTCGCTCACGGTCAGCCGGCCGGCCGTGCTCGGGCGGAGGTCGACGGGCCGCCCGTGCGGGGCGCGAGGGATTTCCACGCCCCCCAGGGAGCGTGGCCCGCCGGGCCGGTCAGCTGTCGTAGTCGACTGTCAGCGACTCGGAGACCGGGTAGGACTGGCAGGTCAGGACGTACCCGGCGTCGACCTCGGCGGGCTCCAGGGCGTAGTTGCGGCGCATGTCCGCCTCGCCGTCCGTGATGCGCGCGCGACAGGTCCCGCAGACGCCTCCCTTGCAGGCGAAGGGGAGGTCGGGGCGGACGCGGGCGGCGGAGTCGAGGATGGTGCGCTCGCGCGGGAGGCGGGCGGTGGTGGAGCGGCCGTCCAGGGTGACGGTGACCTCGCTGGCGGGGCCGGTCGCCGCCGCGTCCTCGTGGCGGACGGGCTCGATCGGCTCGTCCGCGAAGAAGAGTTCCTGGTGGATCCGGCCGGCCGGGACACCCAGTCCGGCGAGCACCTTCTGCGCGTCGAGGACCATACCGTGCGGGCCGCACAGCCACCAGTGGTCGGCGCCCTCGACGTCGACCAGGCCGTCGACGAGCGCGCCGAGGCGGTCGCCGTCGAGGCGGCCGGAGAGGAGTTCGGCCTCCCGGGGCTCGCGGGAGAGGACGTGGGCGAGGTGGAAGCGGGTGCGGTACTCGTCCTTCAGGTCGGCGAGTTCGTCGGCGAACATCACGGTGTCGGTGCGGCGGTTGCCGTAGAACAGCGTCACCGTCGAGCGGTCGTCGGCGGCGAGGACCGACTCGGCGATGGACATCATGGGGGTGATGCCCGAGCCGGCCGCGATGAGCACGTGGTGGCCGGGGACCGTGAGGTCGGGGGTGAAGGCTCCGGTGGGGGCCATCACCTCGACGGTGTCGCCCGGGCGCACCTCGTGGACCAGCCAGGAGGAGAAGAGTCCGCCGGGCACCTCGCGGACGCCGATGCGGGGCGCGGTGCCGGCCGGCGAGCAGATCGAGTAGGAGCGCCGCTCGTCGCGCCCGTCGACCTCGCGGCGGAGGGTGAGCGACTGGCCGGGGCCGAACGCGAACTCCTCCGCGAGGGCGGCGGGGATGTCGAAGGCGACCGCCACCGCGTCCTCGCACAGGGGCTGGACGGCGGCGACGCGCAGGGGGTGGAAGGCAGGGCGGCGTCGGCGTGCTGTCGTCGCGGGGGCACCGGCGGTCGGTGCCGTCAGCTCTGCCATCAGATCTCCTTGACGTACTCGAACGGCTCCCGGCAGCTGAGGCAGCGCCACAGCGCCTTGCAGGAGGTGGCCGCGAACCGGGAGGTCTCCTCGGTGGCGGACGATCCGCAGCGGGGACACGGAACCGTGCGCCGGGTCGGCGACAGGTCCAGCGGGACGGGGCCCGCGGGACGCCGGGGCGCGGCGTGGGGCGGCGCGATGCCGTGGTCGGCGAGCTTGCGCCGGCCTTCGGGGGTGATCCAGTCGCTGGTCCAGGGCGGGTCGAGGACCGTGCGGATCTCCACGCGGCCGAAGCCGGCGGCCCGCAGCCGGGCGGCGACTCCGGCGCGCATCTCGGCCATGGCGGGGCAGCCGGAGTAGGTCGGGGTGAGGTCGGCGACCACCGTGCCGTCGGGCTCGACGGTGACGTCCCGCAGCACGCCGAGGTCGGCGAGGGTGAGCATGGGGAGTTCCGGGTCGGGCACCTGTTCGGCGATGTGCCGGGCCCGCCGGGCGTCGGTCAGAACGGTCACCATGTCGCCTCCGGGTGGGCGCGGGCCACGCTCTGCAACTCGGCGAGGAGCGGGGCCAGGTGGCCGGTGTGCTCGCCGTCGCGGCCCTGGCCGGGCAGCGGCGGGGCGCTCGGCATGGGGAGTCCGGCGGCGTCGAGGACCTGGTGGAGGTCGGCCAGCACCGCGTCGCGCACGTCGTGGGCGGCGAACAGCTCCTCCCAGTACGGGGCCTGCGCCTCCAGGGCGGTCAGCATCCGGGCGTGGGACTCCTCCGTGCCGTCGCCGAGGCGTACGACCCACTCGGCGGCGTACTGCCGGTGGTAGGTGAGCTCCTTGACGCCCTTGGCCGCGATGGCCGCGAGGACCGGGTCGGGCGCGGAGGCCAGTGCGGTGAAGTGGGCGAGCCGCCAGCTCGCGAACACCAGGAGCCGCAGGACGGAGAAGGCGAAGTCGCCGTTGGGGAGTTCGGCGAGGCGTACGTTGCGGAAGTCGGCGGCGTCCCGGAAGTAGGCGTAGGCGTCCTCCGTGCGGCCGGTGCCGTCGGTCTGGCCGGCGCGGGAGTAGAGCAGGCGGGCCTGGCCCAGCAGGTCGAGCCCGATGTTGGCCAGTGCCACCTCCTCCTCCAGCTCGGGGGCGCGGGTGATCCATTCGGCGAGCCGCTGGGCCAGCACCAGGGCGTCGTCGCCGAGCGCCAGGCAGCGGGCGGCCAGTGCGGCGGCGTCGACGCCCTCGGGCACGGAGGTGTCGACGCCGTACAGCGGGTCCTCGAAGCCGGTGCCGAAGGCCCAGCGGGCGTCGCTGTCGTCGTGGCCCTCGGCCAGGCTCAGGTAGACGTGGTCGTCGCTCATCTCCGGCTCCTAGATGTGCGGGACATCGTCGGGGATGTCGTAGAAGGTCGGGTGGCGGTAGACCTTGTCGGCGCTGGGGTCGAAGAAGGGGTCCTTCTCGTCCCGGCTGGAGGCGGCGATGTGCTCGGAGCGCACGGCCCAGATGCTGACGCCCTCGTTGCGCCGGGTGTACAGGTCGCGGGCGTGGGTGAGGGCCATCTGGTCGTCGGCCGCGTGCAGCGAGCCGACGTGGACGTGGTTGAGGCCGCGCTTGCCGCGGACGAAGATCTCGTACAGGGGCCAGTTCCCGGTGTCGCTCATGCCACCGCCTCCTCGCGGGCTCGGGCGGCCTGCTTGGCGGCGTGGGCACCGGCGGCCGCACGCACCCAGGCGCCTTCCTCGTGGGCGGCCCGCCGGCGCTCGACGCGCTCCGCGTTGCAGGGGCCGTTGCCGCTGATGACGTCCTTGAGCTCGGCCCAGTCGGGGGTGCCGAAGTCGTGGTGGCCGCGCTCCTCGTTCCAGCGCAGCTCGGGGTCGGGCAGGGTCACGCCGAGCTTGGCGGCCTGCGGCATGGTCATGTCCACGAAGCGCTGGCGCAGTTCGTCGTTGCTGTGCCGCTTGATCTTCCAGGCCATCGAACGGGCGGAGTTGGGCGATTCGTCGTCCGGCGGGCCGAACATCATCAGGGAGGGCCACCACCAGCGGTCCACGGCGTCCTGCACCATCTCCCGCTGGGCGTCGGTGCCGCGCATCATGGTCATCAGCAGTTCGTAGCCCTGCCGCTGGTGGAAGGACTCCTCCTTGCAGATCCGCACCATCGCGCGGGCGTAGGGGCCGTACGAGCTGCGGCACAGCGGCACCTGGTTGCAGATGGCCGCGCCGTCCACGAACCAGCCGATGACGCCGACGTCCGCGTAGCCGAGCGTCGGGTAGTTGAAGATGGACGAGTACTTCTGGCGGCCTTCGATCAGGCGCTCGGTGAGGTCCGCGCGGTCGGCGCCCAGGGTCTCGGCGGCCGAGTACAGGTACAGGCCGTGGCCGGCCTCGTCCTGGACCTTGGCGAACAGGATCGCCTTGCGGCGCAGCGAGGGCGCCCTGGTGATCCAGTCGCCTTCCGGCTGCATGCCGATGATCTCCGAGTGCGCGTGCTGGGCGATCTGCCGGATCAACGTCTTGCGGTAGCCCTCCGGCATCCAGTCGCGCGGCTCGATCCGCTGGTCACGCGCGATCGTCGCCTCGAAGTGGGACTCCAGATCGGGCCCGGCGTCCCTTCCGGCCGCTTCAGTCATCTCCACCATCTCCCAACCGACCATTCGTTCGGTTCATCATAAGGGGCGCCCTCCCCGGTCTGGCAAGGGTCTGCGCCGATCAGTACCCGGACCGGCCCGACGGACCCCGGCAAGCGGCCGGCCGCCGACGACGACGACCGCGCCGGTCCCGGGTGCCGGTGCCGAGGTCATGCGCGGCTCCTCCGCTCCAGGAGACGTGTCATGCGGCCCTTCTTGCCCTACCCCTCAAGGGGCACGGTCTGTGCCAGGTCGTCGGCGACCGGGTGGGCGCCGGGCGAGTCGGCGAAGAGCTTCGTCAGCCGCGGGGCGGTGGCCGAGGAGCGGGTCCGGTGGAGGGTGACGACGACCAGGTCGGTCCGCTCCTCTACCAGCAGGGTGTCGTACGACGGTGAAGTGGTCACACCCGCTCCACGAGGAGGGCGACGCCCTGGCCCACGCCGACGCAGAGCGTGGCCAGGCCGCGGCGGCCGTTCTCGCGTTCGAGGCGGCCGAGCAGGGTGAGCAGGATGCGGGCGCCGGAGCAGCCGAGCGGATGGCCGAGGGCGATGGCGCCGCCGTCGGCGTTGACCTTGTCCCCGTCGAGCTTGAGGCGGCGGATCACCGCCAGCGCCTGGGCGGCGAACGCCTCGTTGAGCTCCACGGCGTCCAGGTCGCCGGTCTGCCAGCCGGCGCGGGCCAGGGCCTTCTCGGTGGCGGGGACCGGGCCAAGACCCATGAGGTTGGGCTGGACACCGGCGGAGGCCGAGGCGACGATCCGGGCGCGCGGGGTGAGACCGTACCGCTCCACCGCCTCGGCGCTCGCGACCACGAGGGCGGCGGCGCCGTCGGACAGGGGTGAGGAGGAGCCCGCCGTGACGATGCCGTCCGCGCGGAAGACGGTGCGCAGGGAGCCCAGCTTCTCCAGGGTGGTGGAGGGGCGGGGGCCCTCGTCCCGGGTGACCTCGCCGTCGCGCACCGGCACGGGGACGATCTCGCGGTCGAAGCGGCCCGCCTCCCGGGCGGCCACCGCCCGCTGGTGGCTGCGCAGGGCGAAGGCGTCGGAGTCGGCGCGGGTGATGCCGTCCAGAGCGGCGACCTCCTCCGCGGTCTCGCCCATGGACAGCGTGAGCCTGACCGCCCCGGGTCCGGCGTCCGCGGGCACTTCGCGGTCGGCGGCGGTGAAGCACGGGTTGGTGAACCGCCAGCCCAGGGCGGTGTCGTGCACCTGCCCGGGCTTGGCCCACGGGGTACCGGGCTTCTCCATGACCCAGGGCGCCCGGGTCATGGACTCCACTCCCCCGGCGACCACGAGCTCCGCCTCGCCGGCGCGGATCGTCTGGGCGGCCGAGGCGACGGCCGTGAGGCCCGAGGCGCACAGGCGGTTGACGGTGTAGCCGGGCACGGTGTGCGGCAGCCCGGCGAGCAGCACCGCCATGCGGGCCACGTCCCGGTTGTCCTCGCCCGCCTGGTTGGCGGCTCCCAGGACGACCTCGTCCACGGCTTCGCCGGGGACGCCGGAGCGCCGGACGGCCTCGCCGACGACGAGGGCGGCGAGGTCGTCGGGGCGTACGGCGGCCAGGGCTCCGCCGTAGCGGCCCTGCGGGGTGCGGGCCCCGTCGATCAGGTAGACGTCGGACATCGGGCGGTCTCCTCGGCTTCGGGATGCGCGGTCCGCCGCGGCTGCGGGACGGCGTGGCGGCCGGTGGCGAAGGGGTGTCGGACGGGGTGGCGCGGGCACGTCCGCGGCCTGCGCTCCACCTCTTGACATGCAGGTGTGTTGCTGGATTACTTGACCACGCCGCACGCTAACCGAATGTTCGGTCGGGTCACAAGGTGGTGGAAATGACGACCCAGGTACCCGGGACGACACCTGGCCCCGTCGAGACGATGTTCGCCGCGGACGAGGCGTCCCGGCGGCTCGGGATCGAGTTGCTGGAGCACGGCGAGGGGACGGCCGTGCTCCGGATGACCGTGACCGCCTCGCAGGTCAACGGACACCGCATCGCCCACGGCGGGCACGTCTTCCTGCTCGCCGACACGGCGTTCGCCTGCGCCTGCAACAGCCACGGGCCGGTGACCGTCGCCGCCGGGGCCGACATCGACTTCGTCGCGCCCGCCTACGAGGGCGACGTGCTGGTCGCCAGCGCGCGGGAGCGCGTCCGGTTCGGCCGCAGCGGTGTCTACGACGTGAGTGTCGTGCGCGGCGACGAGGTGATCGCGGAGTTCCGCGGCCGTAGTCGCACCCTCCGCACGCAGAATCAGGAGCCGCAATGAGCAGCGAAGTGATCGCGCCCGGGCCGAGGGGCACCCGCCGGGGGGAGCCGCTCCCCGAGGCCCTGCTCGACGAGGCCGAGCGGATGTCCCGCGAGGAGGTCCGGGCGCTCCAGCTCACCAGGCTGCGCACGACGCTGCGGCACGCGTACGACAACGTGGAGCTGTACCGCAAGAAGTTCGACGCGGCCGGCGTGGGTCCGGACGACTGCCGCACCCTCGCGGACCTCGCCCGCTTCCCCTTCACGACCAAGGCGGACCTGCGGGACACCTACCCCTTCGGCATGTTCGCCGTGCCGATGTCCGAGGTGCGGCGCGTGCACGCCTCCAGCGGTACCACCGGCCGGCCCACCGTGGTCGGCTACACCGACAACGACCTGTCCATGTGGGCGGACGTCGTCGCCCGTTCCATCCGGGCCGCCGGTGGCCGCCCGGGGCACAAGGTCCATGTCTCCTACGGCTACGGCCTGTTCACCGGCGGCCTGGGCGCCCACTACGGCGCCGAACGCGCCGGCTGCACGGTGATCCCCGCCTCCGGCGGCATGACCGCTCGCCAGGTGCACATCATCCAGGACTTCCGGCCCGAGATCATCATGGTCACGCCGTCCTACATGCTGACCCTGCTGGACGAGTTCGAGCGCCAGGGCGTCGACCCGCGCTCCACCTCCCTGAAGGTCGGCATCTTCGGCGCGGAGCCGTGGACCGAGGAGATGCGCCGCGAGATCGAGGAGCGCCTGGACATCCACGCGGTCGACATCTACGGGCTGTCCGAGGTCATCGGCCCCGGGGTCGCGCAGGAGTGCGTGGAGACCAAGGACGGGCTGCACGTCTGGGAGGACCACTTCTACCCGGAGGTCGTGGATCCGCTGACCGACGAGGTGCTGGCGGAGGGCGAGAGCGGCGAACTGGTCTTCACCTCACTGACGAAGGAGGCGCTGCCCGTCATCCGCTACCGCACCAGGGACCTGACCCGGCTGCTGCCCGGCACGGCGCGTCCCGGGTTCCGCCGGATCGAGAAGATCACCGGCCGGTCCGACGACATGATCATCCTTCGGGGGGTCAACGTCTTCCCCAGCCAGGTGGAGGAGATCGTGCTGCGGACGCCGGGGGTGGCCCCGCACTTCCAGATCCAGATCAGCCGGCGCGGACGCATGGACCACATGACGGTCCAGGTCGAGGCGCGGCCCGACGCCACCCTCGACGACCGTACGGCCGCCACGAGGACGATCGCCCAGGGCATCAAGGACGGCGTCGGCATCACCGTGGAGGTCGCGGTCGTCGAACCGGAGACGCTGGAGCGCTCGCTCGGCAAGCTGCGCCGGGTGAAGGACCTGCGCGGGGACTAATGCGTTGGCGGGCGGACGGCCGGAGTGCCTACCGTCCTTCCCATGCCAGAACTCCAGTTGCTCCGCGCCGACCACGCCGCGGCGCTGCTCGCCTTCGAATCGGCGAACCGCGCCTATTTCGCGGCGGCCATCCCGGACCGCGGTGACGACTACTTCGCCCGGTTCGACGAGGTGCACCGGGCGCGGCTGGCCGAGCAGGAGGCCGGGACCTGCTACTTCCATGTGCTGGTCGACCCGGCGGGCGAGGTGCTGGGGCGGGTCAACCTGGTGGACGTCGCGGACGGCGGCGCCGACCTGGGGTACCGGATCGCGGAGCGGGCGGCCGGGCGGGGGCTCGCCACGTGGGGCGTACGCCAGGTGTGCCGACGCGCCGTCAACACCTACGGGCTGACCACCCTGCGGGCCGCCGCCGACCTCCGCAACGCGGCGTCCCGGGCCGTCCTCGCCCGGACGGGGTTCACCGTGAACGGTGAGACGCGGCTCTCCCGTGGTCCGGGGCTGACGTATGTGCTGCGTCTGCAGCCCTAGCCGCTCCGCTGGAGTGCCGCAGTCATGTGTCCGCGGCGCCGTCGTGGCTGGTCGCGCAGTTCCCCGCGCCCCTATCGGGGCGCGGCCACGGCCGCGGTGCTCGTGGGCGCCGCGGCCGCCCCGGTGGCGGTCAGCCGTTGACCGGCCTGCCGCGGCCCCAGGCCCAGGCGAGGCGGTCGGCGCCGGACTGGTTGGTGGTGGCCAGCCAGGGGCGGGAGGCGTCGCCGATGAGCTTCTGGATCGAGTAGGTGTCGTCGGTGCGCAGGCCCGGCCAGTAGACCGAGCCCATGCCGAGCTTGCGGAAGGTGTCGGTGTCGGCCTGGATGAAGTTGACGGAGTTGTCGTCGGGAGCGGGCTTGTCGTAGTCCAGGCCTGTCGTCATCGGGGCGCCGAACTCGTCGGCGACCGTGCGGTTCGCGCAGTCGCCGAGCCGCTCCTTCAGGTCGGACACCCACTGGTCGTAGGTGGCGTAGCTCTTCCAGAAGCCGTAGTGGTGCAGGGAGAGGTAGGTGCCCTTCAGCCGCGGGTCGGCGCAGACGGTGGTGACATGGTCGTTGTAGCCGGCGCCGCTGACGAAGACCCGGTCGTGCGGGACGGACGGGTAGGTGGCCAGCCACTTCGCCGCGAGGTCGGCCCACTCGGCGTCGGTGTAGCCGTGCGGCTCGTTCATCGGCTCGAAGTAGACGTGCGGGTCGTGCCGGTAGGCCTTGACGACCGTGTTCCACATGGGCCAGTAGGTGGCCTCGTCGTCGATGAAGCCGTCCTTGTCGGCGCCGGTGCCCTCCCAGTAGGAGACGATCACCTTGAAGCCCTGCGCGGAGGCCGCGTCGATGACCCCGCGGTAGGACTTCCAGTAGGAGCCGTTCACCGTGTACGGGTTGATGGGCAGCCGTACGGTGTTGGCCCCGAGGTTGGCGCGGAAGGCCGCGATCACCCGGGTCGCCTTGGCGTAGGTCTGGGCGTAGCTGTCGGAGAGCGACAGGCCGGAGAGGACCACCGGGTCGTCGGCGTAGTTGTCGCGCGGGTCGGCCCAGTTGACGCCCTTGAACTGGCTGGTGCCGTGGCCCGGTACGGCGGCGGAGGCGGGGCTGCCGGTGAGGGTCGTGGCGCCGACCGCGGCGATCGCGACCGCCGCGAGGGCGGCACGGGTGCGGGGGGCGATACGGGTTCTGGCGGGGGTCCTGCGCATCAACGTGACCTTTCGGAAGACGGCGGCTCGACGCGTGGGCCAGTGGGCCCACGCACGTGTTCACGTAAACATCGACGCGGCATGTTCACGTGAACATCCACTCCGCGACCATGCCCACGGGATCTCCGTCGGGGCTGGTCACGAGGCGATGTTTACGTAAACTCGAAAGCGTCGGAATCGTGGCACCCGCTCCTGCGGCCGTCAAGATTCCCGGTCCCGACTTCCCGTGCATGAAGGAGAATTGAGGGGTGGGGCGATGGTCCTGAACGAGCCGGAGCAGCCGGTCGCGCCGGCCGCGGGCGGGGCGCGGCGGGACGGTTCCGGGGTGCCCGGCGGGCGCCGCAAGCAGCGTGTCTCCATGGCCGACGTCGCCGAACTCGCCGGGGTCTCCTCGCAGACGGTCTCGCGCGTCTCCAACGGGCATCCCGGGGTGGTCGGTTCCACCCGGGAGCAGGTGCTGGCCGCGATGCGGGAGCTCGGCTACCGGCCCAACAGCGCGGCCCGCGCCCTGCGTTACGGGCGGTTCAACACCATCGGCGTGATCCTGTTCAGCCTCTCCTCCACGGGCAGCAGCCGCACGGTCGAGGCAATCGCCACGCATGCCGCGGCCGAGGGCTACGCGATCACCCTCATCCCCATCGACGTGGCCACGCAGGACAACGTGCTGGGCGCATTCACGCGGATGGGCGAGCTGGCGGTGGACGCCGTCATCGTCATCATGGAGATCCATCTGCTCGACGCCGCCACCGTGCACCTGCCGCCCGGCGTCCACGTGGTGGTCGTGGACTCGGACGCCGGGGACCGCTACGGCGTGGTCGACACCGACCAGGCCGACGGCGCGCGCAGGGCCGTGCGGCACCTGCTGGACCTGGGGCACCGCACGGTGTGGCATGTGGCAGGGCCCGGGTCCTCGTACGCGGCCCAGCGCCGGGCCCAGGCCTGGGAGGCGGTGCTGGCGGAGGCGGGGTGCCCGGTCCCGGGGCCGCTGCGCGGCGACTGGTCGGCCGAGTCCGGTTACGCGGCGGGGCTCGCGCTCGCCGAGGAGCCGGAGTGCACGGCCGTGTTCGCGGCCAACGACCAGATGGCCCTGGGTGTGCTGCGGGCCTTCCACGAGCGGGGCCGGTCCGTGCCCGCGGACATCAGTGTGGTCGGCTTCGACGACACCCCGGACACGGCCTTCTTCATCCCGCCCCTCACCACCGTCCACCAGGACTTCGCCGAGGTCGGCCGCCGCTGTGTGGAGGGTGTCCTGCGCCAGCTGCGCACCGGCGACGACTCCCGTCCCGGCACCGACCTCGTCCCGGCCCGCCTGGTGGTCAGGGAGAGCACCGCCCCGCCGCGCACGACGTGACCGCGGTCAGGGCGTCGCGCAGCGCCGAGCCGGCCTGCGGGGGCCCGTCCCAGCGGGCGGCGATGTGGCCGTCGGGGCGGACGAGAAGCGCACCGCCGTGCGGACTCAGGCCGTACCGTCCCGCGGGTTCGCCGGGCATCGGCTCGACGCGCACCGGCCAGGGTCCGGCGGTGTGCCGCCGCCAGCGCCCGGGGTCCGGGGTGAGCACGGTGAACCACTCGCCGAGCGCGTCGAGCGTGGAGCGGCCCGGGGCGAGCCAGTGGTGGGGCATGCGGTGGCCCGGCCGCGCGGTGGGCACGTACTCGGTCCCGGGGGCCTCCGGCCGGCCGTCGCCGTTGCCATGGCCGGCGCCGGCGCCGAGGACGGCTGCCGACTCGTACGCCGTACCGAGCACCAGGCCGAGCTGCGCGAAGTACCGCTCCGACCAGGGCAGTTCGACCGGCGCCGGGGAGCCGCTGCGCAACTGCTCCTTGCGCAGGTCCTGCACCTGGAGCAGCAGCCGGGTGTTGGCGACCGCCTGGCGGAGGGTCTCGTCGGCCACCGGCCGGCGCTCCGTCTCGTACGTGTCCAGCAGGGCGGGTCCGGCCCAGCCCCGCAGCACGCCGGCCAGTTTCCAGGACAGGTTGTGCGCGTCCGCGACACCGGCGTTCATGCCGAGGCCGCCGATCGGCGGGACCGCGTGCGCGGCGTCGCCCGCCAGCAGGACCCGGCCCCGCCGGAAGCTCTCGGCGACATGCGCGGTCATCGACCAGTGCTGGACCCGGACCACGTCGGCACGGACGCCGGCACCGGGACCCAGGGCGTGCGAGACGCGGGCGGACCAGTCGGTCTGCCCGTTGCCTTCGGGCGTGGCGCCGAACCAGGCCCAGCCGCCCTCCGGGTAGAGCGGGGTGAAGGTGCCGAACGCGGTGAAGTAGACCCCGGCGGGCTGGTGCGCGCACCAGCGGCCCAGGTCGGCGTCGAACACGACGGTGGTGTAGTCGCCGAGCGCTCCGGGACCGGAGGCGGGGATGCCCAGCCGCTCGCGGACGGTGGAGTTCGCGCCGTCGGCGGCGACCACGTACCGGGCCCGGACACGGGTCCGCACGCCGTTCTCGCCGTCGGCGAGCGCCGCGACGACACCCTCCGCGTCCTCCTCCAGGCCGACCAGTTCGGTGCCGAACCGCACCTCTCCCCCGGCGGCGGCCAGCAGGGTGGGCTCCAGCCGGTCCTGCGAGGTGACCACCCCGACGACCGGGCTCTCGGCGACGACGGCGCGGACCCCGACCATGGCGGCGCTGGCGAAGTCCGGGTCGCACAGGGTGTCCCGGAAGCGCACCCGCCCGTACTCGCGTGCGAACGCGTCCGCCGTGATCCTTTCGGCGACCCCGAGCCGGCGGAAGATCTCCATGGACCGCACGTTGACCAGCCGGGACCGGGGGAACGGGGACAGCTCCCGGTGCTTCTCGACCAGCAAGGACGGCACCCCCCAGCGGCCCAGCAGCGCCCGCGCGGTGAGCCCGACCGGCCCCCCGCCGACGATCAGCACCGGCACCTCTGCGTCCGCTCCAGGCATGGCTCCATCATCGGGCCCCGGCGGCCGGCCGCCGTCACCGACCACGGGCATGCACCCGAACGGGTGCCCGCCCGCACCGAGGGCCGCGGCCGGGGCCTCGTACCCTGTCCGATGTGTCTCCGGTCCGTCTGCATCGCGTCGCCGTCCTTGTGCTGGAGGGGGCGAAACCCCTCGACGTCGGCATCCCGGCGCAGGTGTTCACGACCCGGGCGAGCATGCCGTACGAGGTACGGGTGTGCGGTGCGGCACCCGGTCTGGTCACCGGCGGCGACGGGCTGTCGTACCACGTCGCCGACGGCCTGGACGCGCTGGAGTGGGCGGAGATCGTGTTCGTGCCCGGGTACCGGTTCCCGGACCGGGACGACCCGCCGCCGGCCGTCGTCGACGCGCTGCTCGGCGCGCACGGGCGGGGCGCACGGCTGGCCGCGATCTCGACGGGGGCCTTCGCGCTGGCCGCGACCGGGCTGCTCGACGGCAGGCGCGCCACCACGCACTGGCACTACACGCGCGCCCTCGCCGAGAAGCATCCGCTGGTCAAGGTGGACGAGAACGTGCTCTTCGTCGACGAGGGCAGCGTGCTGACGTCGGCCGGCGCGGCCTCCGGGATCGACCTGTGCCTGCACATCCTCCGTGGCGACCTGGGCGTCGCCGCCTCCAACCACGCGGCCCGGCGGCTGGTGGCGGCCCCCTACCGCAGCGGCGGCCAGGCCCAGTACGTGCCGCGCAGCGTGCCCGAGCCGCTCGGGGAGCGGTTCGCCGCGACCCGCGAGTGGGCGCTGCACCGGCTCGGCGAACCGCTCACCCTCGACGTGCTCGCGCGGCACGCGGGGGTGTCGGCGCGGACGTTCTCGCGACGGTTCGTGGAGGACACCGGGTACACGCCGATGCAGTGGGTGATGCGCGCCCGGATCGACCTGGCCCGGGAGCTCCTCGAACGGTCGGAGCGGAGCGTCGAGCAGATCGCCGGCGACGTCGGCCTCGGCACCGGCGCGAACCTGCGGCTGCACTTCCAGCGGATCCTCGGCACGACGCCGAGCGACTACCGGCGCACCTTCACCAAGGGCGAGTAGGGCCGCCCGGGTGACGCCTGGCGGGATCCTTTCGAACCGTGGCGTTCTCGCCGCTGTCCCGGCCGCGGGCGGGCCGCGAACCTGGTGGCGTAGCGAAGGGACACCATTCATGACTCGTATCGCCGTCAACGGATTCGGCCGCATCGGACGCAACGTGCTGCGCGCCCTGCTGGAGCGGGACAGCGACCTGGAGATCGTCGCCGTCAACGACCTCACGGAGCCGACAGCCCTCGCGCGGCTGCTCGCCTTCGACTCCACGGCCGGCCGCCTCGGGCGCCCGGTGAGCGTCGACGGGGACGTCCTCGTCGTCGACGGCCGCCGCATCAAGGTCCTCGCCGAGCGCGAGCCGGCGCAGCTGCCGTGGGCCGAACTCGGCGTGGACATCGTGCTGGAGTCGACCGGCCGCTTCACCTCGGCGAAGGCCGCCCGCGCCCACCTCGACGCGGGCGCCCGGAAGGTGCTGGTCAGCGCGCCGGCGGACGGCGCGGACGTCACACTGGCGTACGGCGTGAACACGGACGCCTACGACGCGGAGCTGCACACGATCGTCTCCAACGCCTCGTGCACGACCAACGCGCTCGCGCCGCTGGCCGCCGTCCTCGACGAACTCGCCGGTATCGAGCACGGGTTCATGACCACGGTGCACGCCTACACGCAGGAGCAGAACCTGCAGGACGGCCCGCACCGCGACCCCCGGCGCGCCCGTGCCGCCGGGGTCAACATCGTGCCGACCACGACGGGCGCCGCCAAGGCGATCGGTCTGGTGCTGCCGAACCTCGACGGCAAGCTGTCGGGCGACTCGATCCGGGTGCCGGTGCCGGTGGGCTCGATCGTCGAGCTCAACACGACCGTGTCCCGTGACGTGACGCGCGACGAGGTGCTGGCCGCCTACCGCACGGCGGCCGAGGGGCCGCTCGCGGGCGTCCTGGAGTACTCGGAGGACCCGCTGGTGTCCTCGGACATCACCGGCAACCCGGCCTCGTCGATCTTCGACTCGGCCCTGACCCGGGTCGACGGCCGCCACGTCAAGGTGGTCGCCTGGTACGACAACGAGTGGGGCTTCTCGAACCGGGTGATCGACACGCTCGAACTGCTCGCGCGCTGACGGATGTCGAAGAGCGGAGCGGTCGGTCACCGTGCGGTGGCCGACCGCTCCGCTCCGTGGTTCAGCCGGTGGCGCCGGCCGGGTGCACCGCCGCCTCCGGCGCCGCCTGCGGGGCGCGTGCCGGGCGGATCCCGATGAGGACCGCGGCGATCACCGCGGCCACCAGCATCCCGATGCCGCCTACGAGGGCACAGGTGTGCAGGGCGTCGGTGAAGCTCGCGCCGTAGGCGGCCTGCGCCTGTCCGGTGCTCGCCGGGGTCTTCAGGTGCAGGAAGGCGCCCGCCTGGATGCCGACGTTGGACACCAGGCCGCTCACCTGGCCCTGGTCGGCGGGGCTCAGCCCGGACGAGGCGAGGTGGCCGGGCAGGGTGGCCAGGGTGCGGTGGGTGAGGACGACGCCGAAGACGGCGGGGCCGAGGGCGCTGCCGATCTGGCGGAGCGCGCTGTTGGCCGCGGCGGCGGTGCCCGCGAGCCGGTGCGGCAGGGCGTCCATGGCGATGGTGGTGATCGGCGCCATGGCGAGCGCGATGCCGATGCCGAGGACGCCGATGATCAGGGCGGCCTCGCCGGTGCCGGTGTCGGCCTGGAAGGCGTTCATGAGGAGCGCGCCGATGCCGCCGACGACCAGGCCGGTGACCAGGAGCAGTCCGGGCGTGGCCCGGTTCATCAGCCGCCCGACCAGCGGGCCGAGGACCACGGTGAAGCCGTTGATGGCGATGAGCCGGATGCCGATGTCCAGCGTCGAGGCGTGGTGGACGAGCCCGAAGTACTCGCTGAGCGCGAAGACCAGGCCGACCTGGGCGAACAGGGTGACGGCCATGACGAGCGCCGCGCCGGAGAACGCCCGCGACGTGAACAGGCGCATGTCGAGCATCGGGCAGGCGGAGCGGAGTTCCACGAGGACGAAGCCGGCCGCGCCGAGGGCGGCGGCCACCAGGGCGATCACGACCTGGGCCGAGGACCAGCCGGCGCTGCCGCCCTCGATGACGCCGTAGACGAGGCCGGTGACGGCGACGACGGCCAGCAGCTGGCCGGGGATGTCCAGGTGGCGCTCGCGCTCGGCGCGGGAGTCGGTGAGGACGACAGCGCCGATCACGGCCGTGACCACGGCGAGGACCAGCGAGGGCAGGAAGATCCACCGCCAGCTCGTGTGCGCGACGATCACGCCGTTGACCACCGGGCCGAGGGTCAGCCCGAGGCCGAGGGCGGCCGTCCAGAGGGCTATCGCGCGAGCGCGTTTGCGGGGGTCGGGGATGACGTGGCCGATCAGGGCGAGCGTGGCGGGCAGCAGCGCGGCGGTACCGACGCCGGTGAGGGCCTGGCCCACGCAGACCTGCACGACGCTGCCGGCGGTCAGGCAGACGAGGCAGCCGATGCAGAACAGCGCGAGCCCCGCGAGATACGTCTTCTTGCGGCCGTACAGGTCGCCGACCATGCCGCAGGTCAGGAGCAGTGCCGCGGTCGGCAGGATGAAGGCGTCGGTGATCCACTGCAGGCCCTCGGTGGAGGCGTCGAGGGCCTGTTGCATGACCGGCAGCGCGACGGAGACGCCGACGACCGGCAGGTAGGAGACGAACACGCCGAGGCAGGCCAGCACGACGGTGGCCGTGATGTGCCGGCCGCCGGTACCGGTGTCGGGCGGCGCGGACGACGGGGACGAGGCAGGAGAAGGCATGGCCACAGGGCACCTCGGGGCAGTGGAGTGACAGGGCGACGTCCGGGGGCGGCGCTGGGGTGACCTGTCGACTCCCGATCGACCGGTGCACCGCGGCTCTGCCGCCGGGCCGACAGCGGGAGCCGCGTCAGGTCGGTCCCGGTTGCCGTCCGCGCGGCGCCTGCGCGGCGGGTTCGGCCGGAATCTCCGTTGACGTGAGCCACTTCTGTCGGGGCGAGCGCTTCGGACCGTATACCGACGTGCCGCCTGCGGAGATGCCCTTGGACCCGCAACCTAAGGTGAACGGCGCTGACGCCTGCCGCCGCTTTCCGCGGACGCGGGCATGCCGGGTGTCGGCATGCCCGCGTCGCACCGGGGTGTCGGGTGGGTCAGGACGGGAGGGTCCAGTTCTGGTTGGCGGCTCCCGAGCAGGACCAGATCTGGAGCCGGGTGCCGTTGGCCGAGCTAGGTCCGGTGGCGTCGAGGCACTTGCCCGACTGCGGGTTGACCAGCGAGCCGTTCGAGCCCGCCTGCCAGACCTGCGAGCCGGAACCGTTGCAGTCGTACAGCTGGACCTTGGTGCCGTTGGCGGTGCCGGCCCCGGTCACGTCCATGCACTTGCCGAGCGCGGTGAGCGTGCCGGTGCCGGAGACCGTCCAGTTCTGGGCGGCGGTGCCGTTGCAGTCGTAGAGCTGTACGGCGGTGCCGTTGGCGGTGGCGGCGCCCGCGACGTCCACGCACTTGCCGCCGTACCCGTGGATCGGTCCGGTGGCGCCGGTGGGCGGGGTGACCGGGCCGGACTGGCCGGCCGCCCACTTGATCTCCTGGAGCAGGAGCTGGTTCTGCTGGGCGCTCGCGAACGTCGAGGACAGCGTGGTGTTGGTCGAGTAGTCCATCGCGTTGTGGCCGAAGTTGTTGTAGACCATCTTGTAGTTGCGGTTGGACCAGACGATCGGGTAGTAGCCGCTGTACCAGGTCTGGTTGGGGTCGGTGCCGATCGGGAAGGTGGACGGGGCCATCGAGGCGAGGATGTCGATGGCGGGGTTCTGCCGCAGGTCGTTCTGCCAGCTGTACCACTCGCTCACCGAGGACGTGATGGTGGACGGGAGGTTCGCGGTCGCCGGGTGCGAGGGGTCGTCGATCTGCAGGGTCTCCTGGGTCGGCCCCCAGGAGTTGCTCTTGAAGGTGCCGGTGCCGAGGAAGGTGTTGTGGTACCAGGGCCAGTCGCTGGTGTCGTCGTTGTACGCCGAGACGTGGAATCCGATGAACCCGCCGCCGTTCGCCATGTAGGTCTGGAAGGCGGCCTGCTGGGAGGCGGTGTGGGGGTAGTTGTCGAGGAACATGACGACCTGGTAGCCGGCCAGGGTGGAGGCGTTGAGCCGGCTCCAGTCGGTGGTCGCGGTGTAGGTGAAGCCGTTCTGGGCGCCGGTCTGCGGGAACCAGGTGTTGGCCTCGTGGTCGAAGCTGATGTGGGCCGCGTCGTAGGTGCCGTCGTAGAAGGCGATCACGTTGATCGTGGTGGCGGCGCGGGCGTCGTGGGCGGGGCCGGTCTGGACGCCGAGCACGACGGCGACCAGGGCGAGGAGTCTTAACAGGGTGCGGGGCCAGGTGAGGTGCGGGTGGGGGGTGTTCATGCGGGGGCCTTCCTCATACGTGACCGTCGGATACATATGCGGGTGAGCCGCATTGAAGGCCCCGGCGCGCGTACATGTCAATGGTGCAGACCAAGTCGATGGTGCAGGCCACGTGCGCGTGACGGGTGTGAACGCCGGTGCGGGACGGCGCGCGGGGTCGGGGCGACCGCGGACCACGGACCGCACGGGATGCCGTGGGCGGCCGGGTGCAGCACCGTGGACATGACGGCGTCTCCCGGAGGTGCCCTGCGGAAGCTGCACCCGCCTGTGCGGTTCGGGCGCATGTACGCGCCCCGGACATCGCTGGAGGAGACATGACCGACCTGCTCACGGAGGTTCTGGAGGCCCACGGCGGCGCCGCACGCTGGGACCGGCTGAGCACCGTGACCGCCACGATCGTCAGCGACGGGGAGCTCTTCGCGGCCAAGGGCCTGCCGCGGGACCTCCAGCCGCGGCGGATGACCGTCGCCCTGCACGACGAACACGCGTCCGTGCGTCCCTTCGGAGCCCCCGGCCAGCGGACGGACTTCACCCCCGGCCGCATCGCGATCGAACGCACGGACGGCACGGTCGTGGCCGAACGCCTCACTCCGCGCACGGCGTTCGCCGGACACACCCTGGAGACTCCCTGGGATCCGCTGGACCGCGCCTACTTCAACGGGTACGCCCTGTGGACGTACCTGACCACGCCCTTCTTCACCCTGATGCCCGGCATGCGCGTGGCGGAGGCCGACCCCTGGGACGAGTCGCCGACCGAACGCTGGCGCTGTCTGCGGGTCACCTTCCCCGAGGACGTCGCCAGCCACAGCACGGTCCAGCACTTCTACTTCGGGGACGACCGCCTGCTCAGGCGCCACGACTACCACGTCGACATCGCCGGAGGCTTCGCGGCCGCACAGTACGTCCACGACATCCGGGAGGCGGACGGGATCAGGTTCCCCACCAGGCGCCGCGCGTATCTGCGCCAGCCGGACGGACGGCCCGACCACGATCACCTCATGGTCAGTATCGATCTGAGCGACGTCCGTTACGTCTGAACGGCACGTGGACCTCGGAGACGGAGGATGAGCGGCATGGCCACGCACGGCACCATCGGTGTCCTCGGCGCGGGCGAGGTGGGCCGGGCGGTCGCCGGGCAGGCCGTCCGCCGCGGCCATGAGGTGGTCATCGTCAACAGCCGGGGCCCCGAGTCCCTCCGGGCCGTCGTGAGCGGGCTGGGGCCGCCGGCCCGCGCCGGGACGGCCTGACCCGGCGGCTCGGGTGACACCCTGAGGAGCGGGGCCGAGAGCGAGAGGAATGCGGATGCGGATCGCGATCCTGGACGACTACCAGGGTGTGGCGCTGGGTCTGGCGGACTGGGCGTCGCTCCGCGCCGACGTACGGGTCTTCTCGGAGCCCCTCGACGGCGAGGACGAAGTCGTGGCCGCGCTCGCCGGTTTCGAGGTGGTCGTGGCCATGCGTGAGCGGACCCCTTTTCCCGCGTCGGCCCTGGACCGGCTGCCGCACCTGAAGCTGCTGGTCACGACCGGACCGGTCAACGCGGCGATCGATGTGGACGCCGCACGCCGGCTGGGGATCACGGTCTGCGGGACCGGGTACTTCTCCCACCCGACGACCGAACTCACCTGGGGGCTGATCCTGTCCGCGGCGCGGCTGATCCCGCAGCAGGTGGACTCGGTACGGCGGGGCGGCTGGCAGGAGGGCCTGGGGGTGAGCCTGCGGGGCGCCACGCTGGGCGTGCTGGGCCTCGGCCGGCTGGGGACGGCGGTGACGGAGGTGGGACGCGCCTTCGGGATGCGGTGCATCGCCTGGAGCCAGCACCTGACGCCGGCGGACGCGCAGGCGAAAGGGGTGAGCTACGTGGCACGGGACGAGTTGTTCGAGCGCTCGGACGTGCTGAGCGTCCACGTCGTGCTCAGTGAGCGCACCCGGGGTCTGGTCGGGGCCCGCGAGCTGGACCTCATGAAGCCGACCGCGATCCTCGTGAACACCTCACGCGGGCCCGTGGTGGAGGAGGCGGCGCTGATCAGGGCGCTCACCGAGGGCGGTATCGCCTCCGCGGCGCTGGACGTCTTCGACCGCGAGCCGCTGCCGTCGGACCACCCGCTGCGGTCCCTGCCGAACGCCGTGGTGACCCCGCACATCGGCTATGTCAGCCGGGATCTGTACGAGGTGTTCTACCGGGACGCGGTCGAGGACATCGCGGCGTGGCAGGCCGGAGCGCCGGTGCGGACCCTCACGGGGTGAGTCCACCGCGGGCGTTCACCGCGGTCCGCTCAGCCGTCGTACGGCATCACCTTGACGACCTTGCCCTTGCTGTCCGTCTGGAGGTAGCCGCCCTGGTTGTACTTGTTGCTGAGGTACACGGACATGCCGGCGGGGTCGCCGAAGGCGTTGCCGGGCAGGACGACGACGAGGTAACGGCTGTCGGGATCGGGCACCTTGAGCTGCTTGCGGGCCTGGACCAGCAGCGAGGGGACCTTGCCCCAGTCGAAGCCGTCGACGCTGACGGGCCTGTCGTCGCCGGTCAGGCTGCCCGAGATGATGTCCTTCTGCACGCCCTGTCCTGAGCGGTAGGTGTACATGTCGTACGCGGTGTCGCTGCCCTTCACCATCAGGTAGGCGATGACGTACTCGGGGTACACGGTGAGCTTGCCGAAGCGGTCCCGGCCGGTCGCCTTCTCCAAGGCCGCGACGGCGGTGCGGATGCCCTGCGGGGTCAGCAGGTCGGACGTGGCGGTCTGCTCCGCGGCCGTGGGTGAGCCGGTGCTCCGGGCCGAGGGCGAGGTCGTGGCCGGGCCGGTGCCGGAGTCCGTGGCCCCGGAGGCCTGGTCGCCCGAGTCCGGCAGCAGCGTCCACGTCAGCGTGCCGGCCAGGGCCACCGCGGCCACGGGCAGCAGGAGCAGTGCCCGGCGGCGGCGCGGGGCCGGGCCTGGGGACATGGGCGCCGTGGTCCGGGGCCGCATGTCCTGCGGCCCGGCATCCTGCGGCGGTGCGGCCGGGGGTTGCAGCGGGAAGGACGTCGGGGTCTCGGTCTGCCGGGCGGCGCGGGCCAGCATCCGCTCCAGCGCGGCGGCGTCGGGGCGGGCCGCCGGGTCGCGGACGAGGACGCGGGTGAGGACGTCGGTGAGGGGCCCGGCCTGGACCGGCGGCGGGACGTCCTCGGCGAGGACCGCGGCGAGCGTGGCGAGGGTGGTGCCCCGGCGCAGCGGATGGTGGCCCTCGACGGCGACGTACAGCATCATCGCGAGCGACCACAGGTCCGCGGCCGACCCGCCGTCCTTGCCGGAGACGCGTTCCGGCGCCATGTAGTCGGGGGTGCCGATGACCGAACCGGTGGCGGTGAGCGCGGTCGACTCGCGGACGGCGGCGATGCCGAAGTCGGTGAGCACGGGGCGCCCGTCGGGACGCAGCAGGACGTTGGCCGGTTTGACGTCGCGGTGTTCGATGCCGGCCTCGTGGGCGGCGCGGAGCGCGGCCAGCACCTCGCGGCCGATGCGCGCGGCCTCGACCGGGTTCATCGGGCCGGCGGCGAGCCGGTCGGCCAGCGAGCCGCCGGTCACCAGTTCCATGACGATCCACGGGTAGGTCCCCGGGCCGCCGTCGACGATGTGATGGATCGTCACCACGTTGGGGTGGTCGACCCGGGCCAGGGCGCGGGCCTCCCGCAGCACCCGTTCCCGCAGCAGCCGCGCGGCCTCCGGGTCCCACTCGGCGAGCCCGGGGTCGGACGGGCGTACCTCCTTCACGGCGACGCTGCGCCGCAGCACCAGGTCGGTGGCCCGCCACACCGTGCCCATGCCGCCGCCACCGAGCCGTGCCACCAGCTCGAACCGCCCGTCGACGACCCGTCTCGCGGGGTCGTCCCTGCCCTCGTCGTTCATGCGCGGGAGCTTAGTTGGCCGGTCCGACAGCCTCGCACCCCGCTCAGTACGTGGACCCCAGCGTCTGCGTCGTGTACGCGCACTCGGTGTAGATGTAGCCGTAGCGCAGCTTGGCGGTGTCGGAGCCCGGGCTGGCGGTGCTGTCGTTCTTCGGCTTGTGCACGAAGTACGTGGTGCCGGGCGGGAGGCTGATCGTGTGCTGCGGGTAGTTCTTGCCGCTGTCGCTGCACGGCTCCCAGCCGCTGATGAGCGGGCTGGCGAACGAGTACGCCTTGCAACTGCCACACGCCTTCAGGGTGAAGCTGCCGGTGACCGGGCCCGTGTACAGGACGGTGATGTCGTCGGGGCTGTCGTTCTTGACGGTCACGGAGATGCCGCCGCCGGAGGCGGTGGTGGGCAGCTTCTTGCCGGCGGCGGGGAGGGTCTGGGCGACCTCGGCGCCGATGGCGATCTTGCGGGCGCGGTCGCGGTTGCCGTCGTGCGGGTTGTCGGAGACGAACTGCTGCATGGTCTCCTGCGCCTGCGCGTAGTCGCCGTCCCGGTACTGCTTGACGCCGCACTGGTACTCCCCGGCGTTCCCGCTGCGCTCGGCGCGGCCGGCGACCTTGCCGAGACCGTCGGCCTCGGCGCCCGACCCGTTCGACAGCTGGGTGATCTGCGTGTTCAGGGTGCCCAGCTGCTTGACGGCGCCGCAGGGATCCTTCCCGGAGACCGCCTTCGCCGCCTTCTTCTCCGCGGCGTCCACGGCGGGTACGACCTTGGCGGCCTGGCCGGAGTCGGGGAAGGTGCTCAGCAGGTCGCCGAACCGGCCGGTCCAGTCGGTCCCGCCGGTGGCGAGGCCCTGCGCGCCGCACTCGTAGAGCGAGGTGGCCAGCCGGTCGTCGGGCCAGTGGGCGAGCGTGCCGAGCTGGTCCTTCGGCATGGAGTCGGGCACGGTCCGCAGGAACCGGAGCGGTTCGACGGCGGAGCAGTAGTCGCGGTGGCTGTAGGCCGCAGCGACCGTCGTGTAGTAGGTCTTCAGGCGGTCGGGGACCTGGGCGGCGGCGCGCGAGCCGGAGTGGTGGACGGCGAGGTCGCGGTAGACGGCCAGGGCGTCCCGGTAGCCGGACTTGGCGGTGCCGAAGTCCTGTCCTGAGGCCGCGTCGACCTGCCGGTCGGCGCGGTCGAGACGGGCGAGGAGGGCGCGTTCGACGGCTTCGTGCCGGGCGCTGTCGTACCAGAGCGCGCCGCCCACCGGGACGGCGAGCAGGACGACGCCCAGCACGAGCGCGACGGGCCGCTGTCCCGGCCACACCAGGCGGGTGCGCAGTCCGACGAACCAGCCGTGGACGGCGGCCGCCAGGAGGAGAACGGCGTACAGGACGAGCGCGGTGCCGGGCACGCCGTCGGCGTCCGCGGGCAGGGCCACGAGCAGCAGGACGACGGTGGCCGCCAGGCACACGGCCATCGGGATCCATCTTCGCAGGAGCAGGTAGCCGAGGCCGAGGCCGCTCAGGTTGAGCAGGGCGACGGCGGTGGCGCGCAGGGGGTCCGGCGGCGCGGGCGGCGGAGCCGACGGCATGGGCGGCACGAACGGGCCCGGAGCCGGGAAACCCGGGCCGGGGAAGCCCTGGTTCGGCAGGCCCCGGCCCGGGAAGCCGTGGTTCTGCGGGCCCTGGTGCGGTGGTTCCTGCTGCGGACCGTACACGCCGTCCCCGGACATGGCGGCTCCCCCAATTGCTGCCGAATCCTTGTGAATTGACAGCGTACGGCCATACGTGCGAATTCGACAGGGGGGCAAGGACGGTCGGTATACGCCCGGTCACGCCCCGGGAATCTCCTGCTCGGCCCAGATGATCTTGCCTTCCCCGGTGTAGCGGGCGCCCCACCGGTGGGCGAGCTGGGCCACCAGGAAGAGGCCCCGGCCGCCCTCGTCGGTGCTCCGGGCGTGCCGCAGCCGGGGCGCGGTGCTGCTGCCGTCGGCGACCTCGCAGGTCAGCCAGGCGTCACGCAACAGCCGTAGCCGGATGGGCGGTTCGGCGTAGCGGATGGCGTTGGTGACCAGTTCGCTGACGATGAGTTCGGTGGTCGTCGCCAGTTCGTCGTAGCCCCACGCGACCACCTGGCGGACCGCCTCGGCGCGGACGTCGGCGACGGCGGCCGGGTCGACCGGCACCTCCCAGGAGACGACGTGGTCGGCGCCCAGGGCGTGGGTGCGGGCCAGCAGCAGGGCGATGTCGTCGGGCTGGGGAACGGGGACCAGCTGCTGGACGGCCGACGTGCACAGGGTGTCGAGATCGGCGCCGGGGACGGACAGCGCGCCGCGGAGCCGGGCCATGCCCAGTTCGACGTCCTGGTCGGCGCCTTCGATGAGGCCGTCGGTGTAGAGGCCGAACAGGCTGCCCTCGGCCAGTTCGATCTCGGTGGCCTCGAAGGCCATGCCGCCGAGCCCGAGCGGCGGTCCGGCGGGGATCTCGGGGAAGTGGACGTGCCCGTCGGGCGAGACGACCACCGGTGGCGGGTGCCCGGCGCGGGCCATCGCGCACCGCCGGGTCACCGGGTCGTAGACGGCGTACAGGCAGGTCGCCCCGACGAACGTGTCCACACCGCCCTCCGCCGGCCCGCTCGCGGTCCCCTCCTCCCCCAGCCGCAGCACCAGGTCGTCGAGGTGGGCGAGGAGTTCGTCCGGGGGCATGTCCATGTCGGCGAGGGTCTGCACGGCGGTGCGCAGCCGGCCCATGCTCGCCGCCGCGGCGAGGCCGTGCCCGACGACGTCGCCGACGACCAGCCCGACCCGGGCGCCGGAGAGCGGGATCACGTCGAACCAGTCGCCGCCGACACCGTCCGTCGCGTCGGCCGGCAGATAGGAGGAGGCCACGTCCAGGGCCGTGCCGCCGGTCAGCGCCTGGGGCAGCAGACTGCGCTGGAGGGTGACGGCGGCCGTGTGCTCCCTGGTGTAGCGGCGGGCGTTGTCGACGCAGAGGGCGGCGCGCGCGACCAGTTCCTGGGCGAGCAGGACGTCGTCGGGTGCGAAGGAGAGCGGGTTGAGCGAGCGGGCGAAGGTGGTGAGGCCCAGAACGGTGTTGCGCGCCCGCATCGGCACCGAGATCAGGGTGTGCAGTCCGAACTCCCGGATTCGGTCGGCCCGCGCGGGCTGTTCGGTGATCCACAGATGGTCGTCCGGGTCGAGTTCGGGGATGAGGACCGGCTCGCCGTCGATGAGCAGGCCGACGCCGTGCGGCGGGGGCAGG
Source organism: Streptomyces sp. NPDC048291 (assembly GCF_043201715.1). Taxonomy (NCBI): domain Bacteria; kingdom Bacillati; phylum Actinomycetota; class Actinomycetes; order Kitasatosporales; family Streptomycetaceae; genus Streptomyces; species Streptomyces sp. NPDC048291. Next base: position 133,566 of record NZ_JBICZC010000010.1, on the reverse strand, counting down.
AAGTCGACCCGGTCGCCGATCCGCGCCACGGCCTCGGGGCTGCCCTCGCGGACCGAACGCAGCGCGGCGCGCCGCATCACCGCCTGGGCGGGGGCCGGGCCCGCGTCGGGCAGCCAGGCGCCGTGTCCCTCGTTGCTGAGGACGGGTTCCAGGAGGTCGACGATGACGAAGTCGGCGAAGCGCGGGACGGCGAAGTCGGCGAGTTCCTGGGCGGTGCGCAGCACGTCGAGGGTGGTGCCGATGCGGGTGCCGGCCTCGTTGACCATCGACAGCAGCTGCCGCGCGTTCCAGCGTTCGGTCACGTCGGAGACCATGTAGCAGACGCCGGTCACCGAGTCGTCGGGGTCGACGAGCGGGAAGAACGACGTCGAGTAGGCGCGCTGGCGGTGCGGATCCGACCAGCTCCAGCCGATGTACTCGTATTCGGTGACCGGCTCCCGGGTCGTCAGCACCTTGCGCATCAGGCCCTCGATGGTGGTCCCCTGCAGTCCGGGCAGCAGCTCGCTCAGCCTGCGTCCCAGGCGCTGCTCGCGGGGGACCCCGCCGAACTGCTCCAGGGTGTCGTTCAGCCAGACGTACCGCAGCTCCAGGTCCATCACGGCCATACCGATCGGCGACCGGGTGAGGAACCCGTCGAGGACGGACTGGCCCACCGTCCACTGCGGGCGCTGCTCCCGCGCCGAGACCAGGAAGCACTCGGCGCCGCCGATCGGGAAGGACGCGGAGACCCGCAGGTCGACGACGACGCTGCGGCCGTCGAGGTGCCGTACCGGGACGAGGCCGCTCCATCCCATGCCCGAGCGGCAGCGCTCGGCGACGCCGGCGGCCCGGGCCGGGTCGACGCGCATGGCGAGCAGCCGCGCCGCGGGGTGCCCGAGCACGGCGGCGGCCGGATGGCCGAGCAGTGCCTCGGCGCCACGGGTCCAGCCGATCACGTCGCCCGCTGCCGACAGCACCGCCGCGGCGTCGCTGGAGGCGTCCAGGAGCTCGTGCGGCCCCACGGTGGTCGGCACCTCGAAATCTTCTCGCGGAGAATCCATTGGCTACATCCTGTACGTACCCCCATGTTCCTGCTTGTCCACCCGTTGCGCACGGCCCCTGACGGGCGCGGGACCGCGTGGCCGGACACGGTGCGTGAGACCGGCGCGGACCGGGGTACCCGGTCTGGAGTTGGGGTGAGCCGCGAGCCGGGGCAGCATGGAAGGGCCGTAGCAGCGGCATCGGCATCGGCCCGGCGGCCGGTGGAGGTGGTTGAGGGATGGCTGTGGGTTCCCTGCGGACCGGTGGCGCCGACGGCTCCGGCGGTGAGGAGTACGGCCCCGGCGGACCGCGTCCGACCGGCCTGCTGGATCTGCTGAGCGTGGCCGCGGTGGCGCTGGACTCGCAGGGCCGGATCGTGTTCTGGACCCCGCAGGCCGAGGAACTCTTCGGCTACACGTCCGAGGAGGCCCTGCGCAGGAACGCGGCGCGGCTGCTCATTCAGCCGGAGCATCTGAAGGCCGCGGTGAAGGTCTTCGCGGACGTGCTGGAGAGCGGGCACAGCTGGGCCGGCGCCTTCCCGGTGCGGCACAAGGACGGCAGCAGCCGGCTGATGGAGTTCCGCACCATGCGGCTGCTGGACGATCACGGCGACGTCTACGCCCTGGGCATCGTCGCCGACCACAACCTGCTCCAGCGCCTAGAGACCGACCTGGCGCTGTGCGAGCGGCTGATCAACCAGTCCCCGATCGGTCTGGCCCTGCTCGATCCCGATCTGCGCTATCTGCTGGTGAATCCGGCGCTGGAGCGGATCGACGGCGTCCCGGCCGAGGAGCACATCGGCCGCCATCTGCGGGAGACGCTGCCGCTGCCCGACATCGACACCGTGGAGTCGGCGCTGCGCCAGGTGCTCACCACGGGCACGCCGCTGCTCGACCAGTACCACGTGGGCCGTCCGCCCGCCGATCCGGAGCAGGAGCACGCCTGGTCGCTGTCGTTCTACCGGCTCGAGGACTCCGGTGGCCGGGTCCTGGGCGCCGCGATCTCGGTGGTCGACGTGACGGAACGGCACCGCGCGGCGGCCGAGGCCGACCGGGCCCGGCGCCGCCTCGCCCTGATCGCCGACGCCTCGGCCCGGGTGGGCACCTCGCTGGAGGTGGAGCGCACCGCGCACGAACTGGCCGAGATCGCCACCCCGGTGCTCGCGGACGTGGTCGCGGTGGACGTGCTGGACGCGGCGCTGGCCCTGCGCCGCTCGCGCCGCCCCGACAACGGCCCGGAACTGTTCCGGGCCCTCGCCCTCAAGGCCGCTCATCCCACGGTCGCCCTGCGGGCCGCCGACACGCCCGGTGACCTCGCCTCCTACGACGGCGACCGGCTGGTCACGCTGTGCGTGCACTCCGCCCGCCCGGTGCTGGTCCCGCGGGTCGGCAAGCACGACCTGCCGCGCATCGCCCGCAGCCCGGAGGGCGGTGCCCTGCTGGAGGAGGCGGGCGTGCACTCGTATCTCGCGGTGCCGCTGATCGCGCACGGCGAGGTGCTCGGCGCCCTCGACCTCAAGCGGACCCGCAATCCGCTCCCCTTCGACGAGGACGACGTCGTCCTCGCCACCGAGCTGGCCGGGCGGGCCGCCGTGGCCATCGACAACGCCCGCTGGTTCCAGAGCGTCCGCAACACCGCCCTCACCCTCCAGCGCAGCCTCCTGCCCGACCATCCGCCCGAGCACACCGGCCTGGAGCTGGCCTCCCGCTACGAACCGGCGCAGGCGACGAGCGAGGTGGGCGGCGACTGGTACGACGTGATCCCGCTGTCGCAGGACAGGACGGCGCTGGTCGTCGGCGACGTGATGGGCAACGGCATCGACGCGGCCGCCACCATGGGCCGGCTGCGCACCGCCACCTGCGCCTACGCCGACCTGGAGCTGCCCCCGGACGCGGTGCTCCGGCACCTGGACCGGATCACCTGCGACCTGGAGCACTACATCGTCACCTGCCTGTACGCGGTGTACGACCCGCACTCCAGAACCTGCGAGATCGCCAACGCGGGCCACATGCCGCCCGCCCTGGTGCACTGCGACCGGCCACCGGCCCTGCTGGAGCTGCCGGCCGCCGCCCCGCTCGGGGTCGGCGGCATTCCCTTCGAGACGACGACCGTCCGCTTCGACGCGGGTGACCTGCTGGTCCTGTACACCGACGGCCTGGTCGAGACCCGCCGCCACCCCATCGACGACCGCCTCGACGTCCTCCTCGGCTTCCTCGACGAGCCCCACCGCCCCCTGGAGGAAACCTGCGACCTCCTCCTGCACGGCCTCCGCCACCCCGACGACCACGACGACGTGGCCCTCCTGATAGCCAGGGCCCTCTGACAACGACCTGTGCCCCGAAGGGGCGCTGGGGGTCCCCCGGCCGAAGGCTGGGGGAGGAACTGCGCGACCAGCCACGACGGCGCCGCGGACGAACGACGGCAGACCGCGGCGCCCGCTACCCCCCGCAGCACTCCGCCCGACAGAAGCACGACGCCCTGATCGGCACATCCGCGCAAGCGACCGCCAGCTTCAGCTGCTGGGCCACGATCCGCGCCTCGCCGTCCCGCCCCAGCCGCCGCAGGCACTCGTGGAAGCCGTGCAGCGCCCAGACGTTCCCCGGATGCTGCAACGGCCGGGGCAGGGTGTCGTCCAGCCCGAGGTCGGCCCGGTAGACCGCCTCGGCCTCGGCGATCCGGCCGCGTTCGAGGAGCAGGGCGCCGTAGGCGTGCCGGGTGGGCTGCATCCAGCCCCAGGGCTCGTCGTACGGGAGCTTGTCGTCCAGGTCGACGGACCGGCGCAGCTCGGTGAAGGCCGTGTCGAAGTCGCCCTTGCGGTAGGCGAGTTCGCCGTCGAGCATGGCGGAGGCGATCGTCAGGATGTCGGCGCAGGTGTTGTTGAACAGCATGCGGGTCTCCGGGACGGCGGCGACCGCGTCGCGGAAGCGGGCCCGGTCGGTCTCGGCCTCGGCGATCCGGCAGGTGGCCGCGTGGGCGACACCGCGCGCGTAGTGCAGCATCGCGGTGCTCACGCAGTACAGCCCGGGGTCGGCGGGCAGCGGCAGGCGCAGGATGTCGTCCCAGCGGCCGAAGCGGACCAGGACGTGCACCCGCATCGCCAGGAACCCCTCCAGCCAGTCGGCCATCGGCGGGCTCTGCACCCGCAGCAGTTCCTCCGGTACGGCGGCTTCGAGCCGTTCGGCCGTGGCGAGGGCGTCCTGGAGGCGGCCCTGGAACATCGCGCCGTAGATCCCGAAGTGCAGGTTGTGGCAGCGGTAGAGGGTGTAGAAGTTCATCGCGCCGGCGCGGGCGAGGTACTTCTCGTCGGCGGCGACGGCCGCGGCGTTGTCGGCGACGACGCGCCGGTAGTCGCCGCAGAGGACCTCCAGGTGCGAGGGCATGTGCTGGAGGTGTCCGGCGTCGGGCACGAGGTCGCGCAGCCGGTCGGCGACCGGGAGGGCGGTCTCGGGCGTGGGCGACATCTCCATGAGGTGGATGTAGAGGTGCAGCAGCCCGGGGTGCCGGGTGCCGGCCTCGGTCGCGAGGGCCCGCTCCAGCACGGCCTTCGCCTCCTGCGTGCGGGCCCCGTCGGCCGGCCGGCCGGTACGGATGTCCCAGAGCTGCCAGGGGGTGAGGTTCATCAGGGCGTCCGCGTAGAGGGCCGCGACGTCGAGGTCGTCGGGCGCCAGTGCGTAGGCGGTGCGCAGGCTGTCGGCGTAGCCGGTGTTCCACACCGAGCAGGCCGCCGCGTCCGGGGCCGCGGACTGCGGGTAGCGGGCGCGCAGCGCCTCGATCAGGGCGCGTTCGACGGGGGTCGCGTGCGCGGCCTTGGCGTGGGCGCGTTCCACGGCGGCATGGGTCCGCCGCACCGTGTGCGCCAGGTCGTCCGGGTCGAAGAACTCCCAGGGTTTGTTGTAGTTGGGGCCGAGGGCGTAGGCGAGGCCCCAGTCGGCCATGGCACAGTCCGGGTCTGCCGCGCCGGCCGCCTCGAAACAGCGGACGGCCTCCTCGTGGTTGAAGGCGTAGGTCCAGTTCAGCCCCCGGTCGAACCAGGTCTGCGCTGCGGCGGACGAAGTCGTCACGCGCCGGCCGTGACTGCCCAGGTCGTAGTAGTCCACGGTCGCGAACCTATCGACGCGGTGCGGGCGGGCGATGCCCGTTCATCCGAAGTCGTGAGGATGGCGCGGCGGTTGACGAGCCGCCGCGCCACTCGTGCCACCGCCGTCTCAGGGTGCGACCGCGCGGCCGGTCTGCGGGGAGATCCGCCCGGAGCAGAGTCCCTTGACCGCGAGGGTCTGTGCGATGCGCGGGATCGCGGCCAGGGTGTTGGCCGGCCACTCGTGCATGAGGATGATCTGGCCGCCGGTGAGCCGGGAGACGGCCTGCACGATCGCGTCGGTGCTCGCGCCGTTCCAGTCCTGGGAGTCGACGTCCCAGATGATCTCGGTGAGCCCGTACTTGGCCTCGACCGCCCGCACGGTGGCGTTGGTCTCGCCGTAGGGGGGCCGGAACAGGACCGGTGTCCCGCCGCCGGCCGCCGCGACGGCCGACTGGGTGCGGGAGATCTCCGAGTCGATCTGCGCCTGGGTCTCCTGGGTGAGGTGCGGGTGGGTGTAGCTGTGGTTGCCGACCCACATGCCCGCGCCGACCTGCGCCTTGACCTGGGCGGGGTAGGCCGCCGCGTACTGGCCCTCGTTGAACATGGTGGCCCGCAGTCCGTTCGCCTTCAGGGCGCTGAGCAGGCCCGGTGTGTGGGCGGTGGACGGCCCGTCGTCGAAGGTGAGGCCGACGTAGCCGGCGCAGGTGGCGGAGTGGGCCGGGACGGCGCCGGCGGCGAGGGTGCCCGCGGCGGCCAGCGCGACGGCGGCGGCGGTCGCGACCAGGGGTCGTAAGGGGCGTTCCACTGCGGCGCTCATCACGCCACCGTGATGTTCGAGCTGCCGCTGCTCTGGTAGCCCTCGGTCGCGAGGAGCTGGTAGTAGCTGAAGCTGCCGAGGGACATGCCGGCCCGGGCCCAGGCGTCGAAGTGGTTGCCGGTGGTGATGGTCCCGCCGGTCCGCTTGGACTGGCGGACGCTCCAGTACTGGTTGAAGGTCTTGGTGCCCTCGACGGACGGGGCGTTGTACCGCGTCGTCAGGTAGATGTCGTAGGTGCCGCCGTCGCTGGTGACGCTGCCCTTGTAGGTTCCGGTGGGCCGGTAGGTGCCCCAGTTGTCGACGATGTAGTACTCGACGAGCGGGTTGGAGGTCCAGCCGTAGAGGGACAGGTAGCCGTTGCCGGAGGGGCTGAAGCTGCCGGAGTAGGTGACATTGCGGCGGGCGCCGGTGCTCCAGCCCTTGCCGCAGACGAAGTTGCCGGTGTTGCTCCAGCTGGTGGCGTAGTTGCCGCCGGAGCCGAGGGTCATGGAGACCGTGCCCTGCGCGTCGGTCCAGAACGAGTAGTAGTAGCCGTTGTTGGTGCCGGTCTGGTTCGTGGTGACGACCGTGGCGGCGTGGGCGGTGCCGGGCAGGGCCAGTCCGGCGGCGGCGCCCAGCAGCAGGGCGCCGGCACTCCTGCGGCTCAGGGCGTGGTCGAGCGGGTTCATGGGATGCCTCCTCGTGTGGCCTGTGCGGGTGTGGCCTGGTCGGGAGTGTTGGTCTGCGCATGTCACCTGTCAACAGTTTCGGTAGTTATTTCGAAACCTTCGGTTCACCAGGTCGACCGTCTTTGCTGTTAGAGCGCGCATGGAACACATCGAAGATCGCCGGCATCGAAGTGAGGCACACCAGAGATCAATTGAAGGACGATCGAATCCTCGAATGTTTCGATGGGTGGCCCGAATGCTGCCGCGGGGTTCGTAACATGCCGCTGAGTGGAGCAATCACCGGCATTGCGGGCGGCGGCCCGGGAGGCTGGGTGTCTTGTCTAGATTCGTATGCCAGGAGTCCCGGGTGAGGTACGACGGTCCCAACCCTCCACTGCCCGCGCCCCCCGCGTGGATGCGCTGGCTGCCGGTCCTGTACGTGGCCGCCGTACTGCTGATCGAACCGGTGACCCCGGTGCAGTGGCCGGTGAGCTTCGTACTGATCGCCCTGCCCCTGGTGACCGCCTTCGCGCACCCGCCCGTCGTCGTCGCCGTCGCCACCGCCTTCGCCATCGGCCTCGAACTTTTACTGGCCGGAACCCCGTGCTGCGCGGGGCGCTCCGTCGGCTACGTCTGGGAACGGCACTACGTGGCCGCCTACGCGTGCACGGCCCTGGTGGGCGCGCTCGGCACGATTCTGGCGGCGCACCGGATCCGCCGTGAACGCACCCTGGCCGATGTCCGGTTCGTGGCCGAGATCGCGCAACGCGTCCTGCTCAGACCGGTCCCGCACCGGATCGGGAACCTGCTCCTCGAAAGCTTCTACCTGTCGGCCGCCGCGGAGGCACGCATCGGCGGCGACCTCTTCGAGGCGGTCCCCACCGCGTACGGGGTACGGCTGCTCATCGGGGACGTGCGGGGCAAGGGGCTGCTCGCGGTGGAGACCGCGGCGGCGATGCTCGGCGCGTTCCGTGAGGCCGCCCACGACGAACCCGACCTGCGTGCGCTGGTGGAGCGGGTGGACACCAGCATGAGCCGCCGGGCCGACTGGCTGGGCGGGACCGAGCTGGGCGAGCGGTTCGTGACCGCCGCCTTCGCCGAGATCCCCGAGGGCGAGCGGATCGTCCGCATCCTCAACTGCGGCCATCCGCCCCCGCTGCTCATCCGCCCCGGCGAGGTGAGCGAACTGGACCGGGGACGGCCGGGTCCACCGCTGAACCTCGGCATGCTCGTCGGGGATCCCTACCGCACCGAGACCTACTCCTTCGGCCCCGGCGACCAGCTGCTCCTGTACACGGACGGGGTCACGGAGACCCGGGATCCCGCCGGCGACTTCTACCCGCTGCTCCAGCGGCTGCGTTCGTGGGGTCCGATGCCGCCTCCGGAGCTGCTGGAACGGCTCCACCAGGACCTGCTGGCCTACAGCCACGACCAGTTGCAGGACGACACGGCCGCGCTCACCGCCTTCCTGCTGCCCGAGGCAGCGGCCGGGCCGACCGGGGACGGTCACGGCGATCCGGACGCCGAGGCATCCGGCGAACCGCTGCCCTGAGGGGCGTGGTGAGGGTACCGCGCGGCAGCTCCCCGGGAAGTGACGGCCGGCACGGCGCGGCTCCGGGGTCAGAGGAAGCTGACGCCCTGGGCCAGGGTGAGTGCGCCGGAGTAGTTGACCGTGTTGGTGGCGGAGCGCATGTACGCCTTCCAGGCGTCGGAGCCGGACTCCCGGCCGCCGCCGGTGTCCTTCTCGCCGCCGAAGGCGCCGCCGATCTCGGCCCCGGAGGTGCCGATGTTGACGTTGGCGATGCCGCAGTCGGAGCCGGCGGCGGAGAGGAAGAGCTCGGCCTCCTGCTGGTCGCGGGTGAAGATGCTGGAGGACAGGCCCTGCGGGACGTCGTTGTGGAGGGCGATCGCCTCGTCGAGGGTGTCGTAGGCGAGGACGTACAGGATGGGTGCGAAGGTCTCCTCCCGTACGACGTCGGTCTGTTCGTCGACGCGGACCAGGACCGGCTCGGTATAGGCCGCCGCGGGTGCCGCCTCGGCCAGCCGCCGGTTGCCGCCGGCCAGCACCTTGCCGCCCTCGGCCTGGACACGGCTGAGGGCGTGCCGCATGCGGTCGAGGGCCCCGGTGGTGATGAGCGGGCCGACCAGGGTCGCGGCGTCGAACGGGTTGCCGACGGGGAGCCTGGCGTAGACGGCGGTCAGGCGCTCGGCGAGGGTGTCGGCGACGGAGCGGTGGACGATGAGCCTGCGCAGGGTGGTGCAGCGCTGGCCGGCCGTGCCCGCCGCGGCGAAGACGATGCTCTGGACGGCGAGGTCGAGGTCGGCGGAGGGGGCGACGATCGCGGCGTTGTTGCCGCCGAGTTCCAGCAGGCTGCGGCCGAAGCGGGCGGCGACGCGCGGGCCGACCTCGCGGCCCATCCGGGTGGAGCCGGTGGCGCTGACGAGGGCCACCCGCGGGTCGTCGACGAGCCGCTCGCCGACCGTGCGGTCGCCGAGCAGCAGGCGGTGGACGTCGCGCGGGGCGCCGGTCTCCTCGACGGCGCGGGCCAGGAGGTGGTGGCAGGCCAGGGCGGTCAGCGGGGTGAGTTCCGAGGGCTTCCAGACCACGGTGTCGCCGCAGACCAGGGCGACGGCGGTGTTCCAGGACCAGACGGCCACGGGGAAGTTGAAGGCCGAGACGACACCGACCACGCCGAGCGGGTGCCAGGTCTCGGCCAGGCGGTGGCCGGGGCGTTCGGAGGCGATGGTACGGCCGTACAGCTGGCGGGACAGGCCGACCGCGAAGTCGCAGATGTCGATCATCTCCTGGACCTCGCCGAGCGCCTCGGAGCGGATCTTGCCGGCCTCGACGGTGACGAGGTCGGCCAGGTCGCCCTTGTGCTCGCGCAGCAGTTCACCGAGGCGGCGGACCAGGTCACCGCGGCGCGGGGCCGGGGTGGTGCGCCAGGTCAGGAAGGCGGCACGGGCGGCCGAGAGGGCTTCGTCGACGTCGGCGGCGGTGGCGGCCCGCAGGCCGAGGAGGTGCTCGCCGGTGACGGGGGTGCGGGCCGGGAAGTCGTCGCCCTCGGCGGCCTCCGCACCGATGTTCCGCAGGCAGGCCCGGGCGCGGGCGCGCAACTCGTCCGTGGTGGGCAGCGCGGTGCTGGTCATCCTGGTCCTCCGAGGGGGTGAGGGGTCAGCGGATGGGGTCGGTCAGGCCGAGGGTCCGGGCGGCCCGGGCGAGGGAGCGGTTCTGCTGCTGCTCGTAGAGGGCGAAGGGGTCCAGGACCTCGCGTCCGACGGCTCCGGAGAGCCAGTCGGCGTCGTAGGCGGTGCCCTCCCGGCTGTTGTCGCGGGTGCCCTCGGCGCCGAGGTTGGACTGGAAGATGCCGGCGGCCGAGCGGGGCAGGAAGTCCTCGTAGACGACGGGTTCGGCGCGCACCCAGCCCTGCCGCACCAGTTCGGCGATGCCGGTGGGCGGGGTGCGGCCGTCGAGCGGCCGGTCGTCGGCGACGCGGTAGGTGAAGTACGCCAGCCCCTGGGCCGCGAGTTCCTCCTCGCTGCCGGGCAGGTGCCGCTCCCACACGGCGCGTGCGAGGTCGCCGCGGGCCGCCTCGGGGTGCCGGGCCGCCTGTTCGTCGACGCGGCCGAGGAGTTCGTCGTACCGGGCGCGTCCCGTCCGGGTGAGGGCGATGCCGCGGGCCTCGACCTCGCCGAAGCGGACCCGCAGGGCGCCGCTGACCACGCTGCCGTCCTCGGTGCGCATCGCGCGGGGTTCGGCCAGGGCGCGGAAGGAGGTCTGGCGCAGCAGGACGTCGGGGCCCGGCCAGGCCGGCGGGCCCTGGATGGTGTCGATCATCTCGATGCCGCGGTCGGTCATACGGCGGTACAGCTCGTCGATGTCCAGGACGCGCGGGGTGAGGTGGTTGATGTGGGTGCTGCGCACGCCTCCGATGTCGGCCGCGACGGCGGACACCTTCTCCAGGGTCCGGTACCAGGCGCGGTCCACCGGTTCGGCCGACAACTCGAAGGCGTGCACGGCCAGTTGCAGGAAGCGTTCGGCGTCCTGCGCCGGCAGTCCGCGGTCGGCCGCGGCGCGGTCGGCCAGCGTGAGCAGCTCCGGCGGGAAGAGTTCGCGGGCGGCGAGGAAGGTCTCCAGGCGGGCGCGCAGGTCCGCGTCGAAGAACCGGGGGTCGGCCGGGGTGAGCAGGGAGGTGAAGACGCGGAAGGGGTTGCGGGCGAGTTCCTCGCCGTCGACCGGGCGGAAGGCGGTGGAGACGACGGGGACGGCGCTGGCCGCGGCCTCCCGCAGGTCGTAGAAGCCGACCGGGTGCATGCCGAGGGCGCCGAAGACACGGGCGACCTGGCGCAGTTCACGCGGTGTGCCGACGCGGATGGCGCCGTGCCGCTCGGCGGTGACCCGGCCGATGGAGCCGAGGCGTTCGGCGTCGGCGCCGCGGGCGCGCAGCACGTCCTCGTTGACCTCGCGGGAGACGTCCACCAGCGTCGTGTAGGCGGGCACCTCCCGCCCGTACATCTCCGACAGCCGCGCCGCGAACGCGGCCCGCAGCTGCCATTGACCGGTCGTCGGCATGGTTCGGCCTTTCGGTGACGGGCGGCGGTGCGGCGATCACGTCTTCGATGGTCGCCGACCGGGCCGCCGCCGTACAGACGACGGGGCCGCCTGCGAACGTCCGCAAAACGCCCGGAGGACACCTCGGGAAGAGACGTCCGGAAAGGCGCAGTTACGGGCGCCGCGGAAAACCCACTGGACCGATCTTCACAGCTGATCCCTAACATATGGCGTCAAGACAACCAGTCGACCGGCTCGTCGGATGCGGGCCGGTCGGGGTCGCCGATGCCAGGGTCCGCTCCCCGGGCTGCGGTGATCTTCCTACCCAGGAGGACCTTCCGCATGTTCCGACGAATTGGCAGTGCCGTCGTCCGACATCCAGTCTGGACGATCGTGGCATGGCTGATCGCGGCGGTGGCGATCGTCGCCACCGCCCCGAGCCTGCCCTCGAACAGCGACGAGAGCAGCTTCCTGCCCAAGAGTTACGAGTCCATCAAGGCCGCCGATCTCCAGGCGAAGGCGTTCCCCAGCGCCTTCACCCCGTCCGCGATCGCGCTGTACCAGCGCACCGACGGCGGCAAGCTCACCGCCGCGGACAAGAAGGACGTCGCCCGGTTCGCCACCGAACTGGGCGGCAAGCACATCGACCAGGTGCAGAAGGTCGTCCCCGGCCAGCCGTCGAAGGACGGCAGGTACGACCTGATCCTGGTGCAGATGGACAGCAAGAAGGCCGGTCAGCCCGTACAGGCCGACGCGGCCAAGGTGTTGCGCGACGACGTCAAGCAACTGGCCAAGGGCACCGGTCTGGAGGTCAAGCTGGGCGGTTCGGCCGCGCAGGCCCTCGACCAGCAGGACTCGTCCAAGCGCGGTGAGGCGCTGATCGGCATCGGCACCTTCGTGATCATCCTGGTCACGCTGCTGATCATCTTCCGGGCGCCGATCCTGGCGTTCCTGCCCCTGGTGGTGATCGGCGTGGTGTCGGCCATCGCCAACGGGCTGATCGCGTACGCCACCAAGCTGTTCGACCTGCAGGCCAACAGTTCCGTGTCGTCGATCCTGATCGTCGTGCTGTTCGGCGTGGGCACGGACTACTTCCTGTTCCTGATGTTCCGCTACCGCGAACGGCTGCGCGGCGGCGACGAACCCAAGGAGGCCATGGTCAACGCGGTCGGCCGGGTCGGCGAGGCGATCGCCTCCGCGGCCGGCGCCGTCATCATCGCCTTCCTCGCGCTGGTGCTCTCCACGCTGGGCTTCCTGAAGCAGATGGGCCCGGCCCTGGCCATCGCGGTCTCGGTCACCCTGATCGCGGGGCTGACGCTGATCCCGGCCGTGGTCTCGCTGATCGGCCCGAAGGTGTTCTGGCCGTCCAAGTCCTGGCAGCAGGAGCCGACGAACGCCCGGTTCGCTGCCCTGGGCCGGGGTGTGCGGCGCCGTCCGGGGCTGACCGCGGCGGCCTCGGGACTGGTCCTGGTCGTGCTGTCGCTGGGCACCCTGGGCTACCACGCCACGTTCGACCTGGCCTCGGGCTCGATGCCCAAGACCAAGGAGTCCATGGTCGTCCAGGACCAGATGCAGAAGGCGTACTCGGCCGGTGCCGCCGCGCCCACCGACGTCTACCTCTCCAGCACCGACGGCAAGCCGCTGGACACGTCCTCCTTCGACGCGTACGCGTCGAAGCTGGGGGCCGTGGACGGCGTGGCGAGCGCCCGGATGGCCCAGGTGAACAAGGCCGGTACCACGGCGGACTTCACCGTCACCCTCAAGTACGAGGCGTCCACGGACAAGGCGATAGACGCCGTCGGCCGGGTGCGGGACGTCGCGCACGCCGATGCCCCCGGGGGGACCGAGGCGCTGGTCGGCGGCATGTCGTCGATCTACAAGGACATCGACTCGGCGGTCAACCACGACTACCGGACGGTGTTCCCCGTCGCCGCTCTGCTGATCATGGTGATCCTGGGGCTGCTGCTGCGCAGCGTGGTCGCTCCCTGGTACCTGATCGCCTCGGTCGGGCTCGGCTTCGGCTCGACGCTCGGTGCCACGGTCTGGATCTTCCAGGACGCGCAGAACAAGCCGGGTCTGATGTTCATGCTCCCGGTGATCATGTATCTGTTCGTGGTCGCCATCGGCACGGACTACAACATCCTCATGATCGCCCGGCTCCGCGAGGAGGCCCGCGAGGGCCGGGACCCGCGCGAGGCGGCCGGCATGGCGCTGCGGCACGCCGGGCCGACCGTGGCCGCGGCGGGCTTCATCCTGGCGGCGACCTTCGCCACGATGATGCTGGCGGGCAACGCGCTGCTCACGGAGATGGGTTTCGCGGTCTCCTTCGGTATCGCGGTGGCCGCCTTCGTCATGGCGATGTTCTTCACCCCGAGCCTCACGGCGCTGATCGGCCACGCGGCCTGGTGGCCGGGCCACGCCGACCGGGCGGAGCCGGCGGCGGTCACGGGCCCGGAACCCGACGGCGACACGCCGGCGGCCGGGGAGGACCGGAACACGCCGGCGGGGCGCCGCGGCTGACGAAGCGAGCCCGGTCGCGGTCGGGTACGGGAACGGGAAGGGGCGGGAGGGGTCCGGGGGAAGCCGCAGGGCTGGCCTCGGGCCCCTCTCCCGCCAGGTCGGTGCTACGCCGCGAGAGCGTGCCCAGGGTGCAGGACGACCTTGGTGTAGCCCTCGATCCGCTGGTCGAACTTCTCGTAGGCGCCGGGTGCGTCCTCGAGCGGCAGTTCGTGGGAGACCACGAAGCTGGGCTTGGCCCGCCCCGCGATGATCAGGTCGCGCAACTGGCGGTTGTACTGCTTGACGTTGCACTGCCCGGTGCCCATCTGCTGCCCCTTCTCGAACATCCGGCCGATGGACACCAGCAGCTGGCCGTGCTTGGCGTGCTCGTCGGGTCCGCCCGGGTCGGAGGGCACGTACAGCCCCGGTACGCCGAGCATGCCGGTCGGCCGTACCGTCTCGACGAGGGTGTTCAGGACGACGGCGGGCTCCTCGTGGCTCGCGTCGTGCGACTGGGCCTGGTAGCCGACGGCGTCGACGCCCTTGTCCGTGCCCTCGCCCCGGGTCTGTGCCTTGATCTGTTCGGCCGGGTCGCCCTGGGTGAAGTCGATCGGTATCGCCCCGATCTGCTCGGCCTTGGCGAGCCGCTCGGGCACGCGGTCGACCGAGAACACCTTGGCCGCACCCCGCAGCAGCGCGGAGTACGCGGCCATCAGCCCGACCGGGCCGGCTCCGAAGACGGCGACGCTCTCGCCCGGGGACACCCGGGCCAGCTCACAGCCGTGGTAGCCGGTCGGGAAGATGTCGGCGAGCAGCACGAAGTCGGTCTCGAACTCGTTGCCCGGCGGCAGCTTCAGGCAGTTGAAGTCGGCGAACGGCACGCGCAGCAGCTCCGCCTGGCCGCCCTTGTAGGGACCCATGGCCACATAGCCGTAGGCTCCGCCGGCGAAGCCCGGATTGACCGTGAGGCAGAAGCCGGTCTTGCCGGCCAGGCAGTTCTTGCAGAAACCGCAGGCGACGTTGAAGGGCATGACCACCCGGTCGCCCTCGGACAGCGAGGTCACGCCGGAGCCGGTCTCCTCGACGATGCCGAGGTTCTCGTGCCCGAAGACGATCCCCGCCTCGGCAGCCGTACGCCCCTCGTACATGTGCAGGTCGGATCCGCAGATGGCGGTCGACGTGACCCGTACCAGAACGTCGTTCGGGTGCTGGATCCGCGGATCGTCGACATCCCTGATCGTGACAGAGAAGGGCTTCTCGTAGACGACGGCTTTCACCAGGCTCACCTCCGCGTCGAACACCGGGCTACGGCGGACCACGCGGACCGAGGCCTGGCCGTGGCAGACAGCCGGGACAGAGCCCCCGGTCCGTGCCGCAACCCTGGGCGCTCTTGTTTCACCATCGGATACATCCAGAAAACGCCGGTCGCGCAGGCGTTGCAACCCCGGCCCCCGCGGGGCCCTCCTACTGGGAGAACGCCCGGCCCAGCGAGCCGCGTACGTCCGCGGTGCGGTCGTCCGTAGGGTCGCCAACAGGGGTGGCCGGCAAGGTCGTTGCACCAAGGGGGGGCCTGGTGGGAGTGGAGCGCGCGGTGGCCGTGCGGCCCGTTGCGGAGTTGCTCGTCGAGAACTCCGTGCGGCATGGCGGGAAGGTCGCCTTCGCCGACGACCGGCGGACGGTGGGCTGGGCCGAGCTGGAGCGCAGGACCGGCCGGTTGGCGGCCGGGCTGGGGGTGGGGCGCGCGGCCCGGGTGGCCTTCTGCCTGGGCGACGGCGTGGAGCTGGTCGAGGGGCTGCTCGCCACGGTCCGGGCCGGTGCGGTCGGGGTGCCGCTGAGTGCCCGCGCCACGGACGCCGAGCTCGCCGGGCTGCTGACCGACTGCGGTCCGGCCGTGCTGGTCACCGACCGGCGCAACCTGCCACGGATCACGCGGCTGACGGCAGGGCAGCCCGTCCGGCTGCTGGTCACCGGCGAGGGGCCGGTGCCCGTCGGCGCGGCCGCCTGGGAGGCGCTGGCCGCGCGGCCGTCGTCCGCTCCCCCCGACGACCTCGGCCTGGACGAGCCGGCCTGGCTGCTCTACACCTCCGGGACCTCCGGCACCGCCAGGGCCGCGGTCTCCAGCCAGCGGTCGGCGCTGTGGTCCTCGGCCGCCTGCTATCTGCCCCGGCTCGGGCTGTCGGCGGCGGACCGCGTCCTGTGGCCGCTGCCCCTCACGCACGCG
Organism: Streptomyces sp. NPDC048291; assembly: GCF_043201715.1. Taxonomy (NCBI): domain Bacteria; kingdom Bacillati; phylum Actinomycetota; class Actinomycetes; order Kitasatosporales; family Streptomycetaceae; genus Streptomyces; species Streptomyces sp. NPDC048291. Next base: position 117,732 of record NZ_JBICZC010000010.1, on the reverse strand, counting down.
TACGCCCACTCGCTCTGCGTCCTCGGCACCACCATGGCCGGGGCGAGCGCCCGGATCACCGCGGCCCGGGAGCCGGCGGCCCTGGTCCGGCTGGCCGAGGAGTACGCGCCGACCGTCCTCGCCGGGGTACCGGTCACCTACCGGCAGCTGCTGGACGCCGGACTGGGCGCGGTGCCCTCGCTGCGGCTGTGCGTCACCGCCGGCGCGCCCAGCGACCCGGCGCTGCGCGAGGAGGCCGAGGCACGGTTCGGTGCCCCGCTGCTGGACGGCTACGGCAGCACCGAGACCTGCGGCAAGATCGCCGTGGAGTCGCCCGCCGGGCCCCGGGCGCGCGGCAGCAGCGGGGCGCCGCTGCCCGGCATGGAGGTCCGGATCGCCCCGGTGGAGGGCGCCGGACCGGACGGCGAGATCTGGGTCCGCGGCCCCGGTGTCATGCTCGGCTACCACGCCCGGCCCGAGGAGACCGCCACCGCGCTGCGCGACGGCTGGTACCGCACGGGTGACCTGGGCCGGCTCGACGAGCACGGGTTCCTGACCGTCACCGGCCGGGCCGGCGACCGCATCGTGCGCGGCGGCGAGAACGTCGACCCGGCCGAGGTGGAGCGGGTGCTGTGCGGCCTGCCGGGGGTGCGGGACGCGGCCGTGGTCGGGCGGGCCCATCCGCTGCTCGGCGAGGTACCGGTGGCGTTCGTGGTCCCGGACCGCCCGGACCTCGATCCGGTGCCGTTGCTGCGCGGCTGCGCGGCGGTGCTCTCCGCGCACAAGGTGCCCGAGGAGGTGCTGCTGATCCCGGCGGTACCGCGCACCTCCGGCGGCAAGCCGCGCCGGGCCCTGCTGCGCGGGGCCCTCACCGACCGCCCGGCCGATCCGGGGCTGGCCGAACTGGCGGGGCGGACGCCCGGTGAGCGGCGGGCCGCCCTGACCGACCTGGTGTGCGGGGAGACGGCGGCGATCCGGGGCGGTGCAGCCGATCCGGGCACGGCGTTCGCCGATCTCGGCCTGACGTCACTGGACGCCATGACCCTGTGGCACCGGCTCACCACCCGCACCGGGCTGCGCCTCCCGGCCACGCTGGTCTGGGACCACCCGAGCCCGACCGCGGTCGCCATCCACCTGGACACCCTGCTGCACGGGGCGGCGGGGTCCCCGCCGGACGTGACGAGCGGGCCCGGGCCGGACAGGACGGCCGGGGCCACACAGGACGGGACGGCCGGGGCCACACGGGAGGGGACCGCAGGGCCCGCCTGGCAGACGACGGCGCCCGGAGCCATGCGGGACGGGACCGCCGGAACCGCGCGGGACGGGGCGGCCGAGCCCGAGCCGGACCGGACAACCGGGACCGCACGGGGCGCGACGGCCGGACCCGGGCCGGACACGACCGCCGAGCCCGAACCGGACCGGACAACCGAGCCCGTACGGGACACGACCGCCGGACCCGGGCCGGACACGACCACCGAGCCCGCACGGGGCGCGGCGGCCCGTGGCGGGGCGGGGCGCGGGGCGGGGGCCGAGGCTGTGGCGATCGTGGCGGCCGGGTGCCGCTTTCCGGGGGGTGTGGGTTCCCCGGAGGACTTGTGGCGGCTGGTGGCCGAAGGGCGGGACGCCACCGGTGAGTTCCCGGGTGACCGGGGCTGGGACCTCGCGTCGCTGCACCATCCCGACCCCGACCGGCCCGGGACGACGTACACCCGCCGTGGCGGGTTCCTCGACGGGGTCGCGGACTTCGACCCGCTGTTCTTCGGGATGTCGCCCCGCGAGGCGCTGGCCGCCGATCCCCAGCAGCGGCTGCTGCTGGAGGTCGCCTGGGAGACCTTCGAACGGGCGGGTGTCCCGGCGCCGGAGCTGCGCGGCACCGACACCGGCGTGTTCGTCGGCCTGATGCACGCCGACGGGTACGGCCGCGGAGGGGCGCACGGCGAGCTGGAGGCCCAGCTCGGCATCGGTTCGTCGCCGAGCGTGGCGTCCGGCCGGATCGCGTACACCCTCGGGCTGCGCGGCCCCGCGCTGACGCTGGACACGGCGTGTTCGTCCTCGCTGGTGGCGCTGGACCTGGCGGCCAGGTCGCTGCGGGCCGGGGAGTGTTCGCTGGCGCTGGCGGGCGGGGTGACGGTGCTGTCGACCCCGCAGCCGTTCATCGTGTTCAGCCGGCTGCGCGGGCTGTCGCCGGACGGGCGCTGCCGGTCGTTCGCCGCGGGCGCGGACGGTACGGCGTGGGCCGAGGGCGTCGGTCTGGTGCTGCTGGAACGGCTGTCGGACGCCCGCCGCAACGGCCATCCGGTGCTGGCGGTGCTGCGCGGTTCCGCCGTCAACTCGGACGGCGCGTCGAACGGCCTGACCGCCCCCAGCGGCGCGGCCCAGCGGGACCTGATCCGGCGGGCGCTGGCCGACGCGGGGCTGGACGGGACGGACGTCGACGCGGTCGAGGGGCACGGCACCGGCACCGCGCTCGGCGACCCGATCGAGGCGGGCGCCCTGCTCGCGACCTACGGACAGCGCCGTGACCCGGCCGACCCGCTCTGGCTGGGCTCGGTGAAGTCGAACCTGGGGCACACGCAGGCGGCGTCGGGGATGGCGGGCCTGATCAAGATGATCGAGGCGATGCACCACGACGAGCTGCCCGCCTCGCTGTACGCGGAGCGGCCGTCGCCGCACGTCGACTGGTCCGGCGGTGCGGTACGGCTGCTCGACCGGGCCCGCCCGTGGCCGCGCCGCGACCGTCCGCGCCGGGCGGCGGTCTCGTCGTTCGGAATCGGCGGCACCAACGCCCACGTGATCATCGAGGAGCCGCCGGACGCCGACGCGTCCGGAGGTACGGCGACGGCCGCGCCGCGGGCCTCCCGGCTGCCGGTGATGCCCTGGCTGGTCGGCGGCGGTGACGAGGCCGGGATGCGCGCGCATGCGGCGAGGCTGGCGGCGGAACTGGCCGGCGTACGGGCGGACACGGACGCCCTGGACGTCGCGTTCTCGCTGGCCACGACCCGGGCGCCGCTGACCCACCGGGCGGCCGTCCTGGCCCCGGACGCCGCGGGCCTGCTCGACGGGGTGCGCGACCTGGCCGCCGGCGGCGACGGTCCGGCGCTGCTGCGGGGCACCGCGCGCGCCCGCCCGAAGGTGGCCCTTCTCTTCCCCGGCCAGGGAGCCCAGCGCCCGGGAATGGGCCGCGACCTGCGGGCGGCGTTCCCGGCCTTCGACGCGGCGTTCACCCGCCTGTGCGAGGAGTTCGCCCCATGGCTGGACCGCCCCCTGCCGGCGGCGGTCGACGACCCGGACCTGCTGGACCGCACCGACTACGCGCAACCCGCGCTCTTCGCCTACGCGGTGGCCCTGCACACGCTCCTCGCCGGCTTCGGCGTACGGCCGGACCGTCTGGTCGGGCACTCGGTCGGCGAACTGGCCGCCGCGCATGTCGCCGGGGTGTTCTCCCGCGCCGACGCGGTACGGCTGGTCGCCGCGCGCGGCCGGCTGATGGCGGCCCTGCCGGCCGGCGGCGCGATGATCGCGGTGCGGGCGTCGCCGGCCGAGGTGACGCCGCTGCTGGACCAGGTGCCCGGGCGGTCCGTCGCGGTCGCGGCGGTCAACGGGCCTAGGTCGGTCGTGCTCTCCGGGCCCGAGGACGCGGTGACGGCGGTGGCCGCCGCCGTGGGAGGGCCGCAGCGCCGGCTGCGGGTCAGCCATGCCTTCCACTCGCCGCTCCTTGACCCGGTGCTGGCCGAGTACCGTGCGGTCGCCGAGTCGGTGACCTACCGGCGGCCGCCCGTGCCGGTCGTGTCCACGCTCACCGGACGCGCGGAGACGGACGCGCTCGCCACCGCGGAACACTGGGTGCGGCAGGCGCGCGAGACGGTCCGGTTCGCCGACGCGGTGGGAGTACTCGCCGGAGAGGGCGTCACGGCCTTCGTCGAGGCCGGGCCGTCCGCCGCGCTCGGCGTGGCGGCCGAGGAGTGCGTCGGGCCGGACGCGGGAGCGGTGTTCGCAACGTGCGCCGACGCCCGGACGACGGTGGAGACACTGGCCGCGTTGCACGTGCGGGGCGCGGAGGTGGACTGGCGGTCGGTGTACGCCGGGTCCGGTGCCCGGCGGCGCCCGCTGCCCACGCATCCCTTCCGGCGGCAGCGCTACTGGCTGGACGCCGCCCCGCGGCCGACCGGGTCCGGCCATGCGCTGCCCACCGCGTCCGGCCACCCGCTGCCGAGCGGGTCCGGCCATCCGCTGCTGGGCGAGGCGGTGCCCGATGCCGACGGGCCCGCGATCCGGCACACCGCCGTGCTGTCCGCCGACCGGCATCCCTGGCTGGCCGACCACGTGATCGGCGGCCGGGTGGTGGTGCCCGCGACCGCCTTCGCCGAGCTGGCGGCCCGGGCCGACGGCTCCGCCGGGCCGGTGCGGCTGGCCGAACTGGCCCTGCACGCACCGCTCGTCCTCGCGCCGGGGCAGGAGACGCAGGTGCAGGTGGTGGCCGGGGCACCGGACGGGACGGGCGGACGGCCGGTGACCGTCTGGGCGAGGCCGGCGGACACGCCGGGACCGTGGACCCGGCACGCCACCGCCACGACCGCCCCGGCCGAGGCACCGCCCGCGGACACGTCCGACGCCTGGCCACCGGTGGACGCGGAACCGATCGCCGTCGACTACCGGCGCCTCGCCGCCCACGGCCACGGCTACGGGCCCGCGTTCCGCGCGGTGACCGCGCTGTGGCGCCGGGACGGCGAGACCTTCGCGGAACTGACGCTGCCACCCGGGGAGGCGGTGACCGCGCGCTCGTACACCCTGCACCCGGCCCTGTTCGACGCGGCACTGCACGCCGCGCTGCTCGCCGAGGAGCCGGGTGAGCCGAGGGCGCCGGTCGCCTGCTCCGGGGTGACGGTGCACGCCACCGGTGCCGCCGCGGGGCGCGCGGTCGTACGACGACTGGGCCCGGACGAGTTCAGCGTCACCCTCACCGACGGGACCGGGCAGCCGCTGGCCGCCGTGGAGTCCGTCGTCACCCGGCCGATCCCGGCGCCGACGCGCCCCGCGGCCGAGACCTACCGTCTCGTCTGGCGTCCGGTACCCCCAATCGGCACCGTGCCCTCGGTCGGCACCGTGCCACCGGTCGACGCCGCACCCGCGGTCAGCACCATGCCCCCGGTCGGCAGCATGCCCCCGGTCGGCGCCACGTCACCGACCGGCACCATGCCGCCCATCGACCCCGCGAGCCCGGAGTACGAGGTGCTCGACGTGGCACGGTCGGCCGCCGCGCTGCCCCCGGACACGCCCCTGCCCGAGCGGGTGCGCGGGCTGCTCGGCGTCGTGCTGGAGCGGGTGCGCGCCTGGACCGCGGACGCACGGCCGGGCCGGCTGGTGGTGCTCACCGGGAACGCCACCGGAGACGTCCCCGACCTGGCCGAGGCCGCCGTCGCCGGGCTGGTCCGCAGTGCCGGGTCGGAGCATCCCGGCCGGATCGTGCTGGTCGACCGGCAGGGCGGCGCCGCGGCGACGTCGGCGGACCTGGTGGCGGCCCTGCGCACCGGAGAGCCGGAGGTGGCCCTGCGCGACGGGGTCGCCGTGGCGCCCCGGCTGGCCCTCGCCGGCCCGCCGACCGGGGAGCCCGTCGAACTGGATCCCGAAGGGACCGTGCTCATCACGGGCGGCACCGGCGCGCTCGCGGCGAGTCTGGCCCGCTACCTGGTCGCCGAGCGCGGGGTCCGGCGTCTGGTGCTGGCCGGCCGGACCGGGAAGGTCCCGGACTGGGCGGGGGAACTGGCCGCCGACGTGGGCGTGGTGGCGTGTGACGTGGGCGACCGGGCGTCCGTGGACGCGCTGGTCGCGTCCTGCCGGCCGCCGCTCACCGCGGTCTTCCATCTGGCCGGGGTGGTGGACGACGGCGTGGCGGACGCCATGACGCCCGAACGGCTCGGTGCCGTGCTCGCGCCGAAGGCGGACGGTGCCTGGCATCTGCACGAGGCGACGAAGGACCTCGGTCTGGCCGCCTTCGTGCTCTACTCCTCGGCCGCGGGTGTGCTCGGCAGGCCGGGGCAGTCGAACTACGCCGCGGCGAACGGGTTCCTCGACGCGTTGGCCCGGTACCGGGTGGCCCGCGGCCTGCCCGCGCAGTCGCTGGCCTGGGGGCCGTGGGACACGGCGGGCGCGCCGGGCATGGCGGGCCGGGTGGCGCCGGACCGGCTGCGGGAGGGCGGGGTGCTGCCCGTCGGCGAGCGGGAGGGCATCGCCCTCCTGGACGCCGCGATGCGCCGTCCGGAACCGGTGCTGGTGCCGCTGCCACTGGACCTGCCGGCCGCGGCGGGGCCCGGCGCGCCGGCCGTCCTCGCCGACCTGTCGGTGCGCGGCCCGGCCGCGGTCGACGCGGCGCCCCCGGACGGCGCCGCACGGACGCCCGGTGCCTGGCGGGAGCGGCTCGCCGCCGTCGCGGCACCCGGACGTCTCCCCCTGCTGGCCGAGTTGATCCGCGTCGAGATCGCGGCCGTCCTGGGCTTCACGGACCCGGCCGACCTCCCCGTCGAACGCGCCTTCAGCGAGCTCGGCTTCGACTCCCTGTCCGCCGTACAGGTCCGCAACCGGCTCAGCGCGTTCACCCGGGTCCGCCTGTCACCGACCGTCGTACTGGAGTACCCGACGCTGCCCGAGCTGACCGACCACGTCCACGGGGTACTGCTCGACGCGGGCGCCCTGCCGGGAACGGAGGCCGGCACCGCGGCGGCCGTTCCCGACCACCCGTCCAAGTGACCACGCCGGCCTGTTCGGAAAAGGGGTTCCCTGATGACTTCGCGAGACGAGCGGCACCGGGACAACGCGTACGGGGCGTGCGGGGAGTACGACCTGATCGTCGTCGGCGGCGGGCCGGCCGGGGCGACCGCCGCGACGGCCGTGGCCCGGCGCGGGCACCGGGTACTCGTGCTGGAGCGGGAGGCCTTCCCGCGGTACCAGATCGGCGAGTCGCTGCTGCCCGCCACCGTCCACGGCCTGTGCCGCCTCCTCGGTGTCGCCGACGAGGTCGCGGCGGCCGGGTTCACCCTCAAGCGGGGCGGGACCCTGCGCTGGGGCCGGGATCCGGAGCCCTGGCAGTTCTCCTTCGCGACGACACCACGGCTGCCGGAGCCCACCGCGACCGCCTTCCAGGTGGAGCGCTCCCGGTTCGACGAGATCCTGCTGCGCAACGCCGAACGGGCCGGCGCCGAGGTACGGGAGCGCAGTCCGGTGCGCCGGGTGCTGACCGTGGGCGAGCGGGTGCGCGGTGTCGAGTACAGCGACCCCGACGGCACCCCGCGCACCGCGCACGCCCGGTTCGTCGTCGACGCGTCCGGCAACACCAGCCGGATCCACGGCCGGGTGGGCGGGGCACGGGTGTACTCGGACTTCTTCCGCAACCTCGCCGTGTTCGGCTACTACGCGGGCGGCCGGCGCCTGCCGGCGCCGAACGAGGGCAACATCCTCTGCGCCGCGTTCGACGCCGGCTGGCTCTGGTACATCCCGCTGCGCGACGACCTGACCGGTGTCGGTGCCGTCGTCTCGCCCGAGCACTACGCGGCGGTCCAGAACGACCCGCGTGCCGCGTGGCAGGACATGATCAAGGCCTGCCCCGAGGTCGGCCGGCTGCTCACGGACGTACCGGTCGCGACGGAGCCGCCGTACGACCGGGTCCGGGTGCGCAAGGACTACTCGTACTGGAAGACGTCCCTGTGGGTCCCGGGCATGGCGCTGGTCGGCGACGCCGCCTGCTTCGTGGACCCGGTGCTCTCCTCGGGCGTCCATCTGGCCACCTACGGCGCCCTGCTGGCGGCCCGCGCGGTGAACGCGGCCCTGGAGGGCACCGTGCCGGAGGGACGCGGTTTCGCCGAGTTCGAGGCGCGTTACCGCCGGGAGTACGGGGTGTTCTACGAGTTCCTCGTCGCGTTCTACGACATGGAGCGGGACGAGGACTCGTACTTCTGGTCGGCGAAGAAGATCACCCGGGTGGACGTCGGCGAGGCCGCCGCCTTCGCCGAGCTGGCCGGGGGTGTGGCGTCGGGTGACACCGGGATTCCGGGCGCCGGCGGCCTCGGTGTCCGGTGGAGCGGGTCGGCGGCCGAACTGGAAGGCGCGGTGGGCCGGTTGGCCGGGACCGGCGACCGCACGAACCCGCTGCTGGCCACCCGGGTCGTCGCGGAGACCTTCCGCACCGGCAACGACCTCCAGGAGCAGGCCCTGTACGGCGCCCCGCTGGACGGCCCGGTCCCGTCGCCGTCCGGCGCCGGCAGGCTCGGGGTCACCGAGGACGGTCTGTCCTGGCTCCCGGGGTGACACCGGCGGCCCCGGGCGGAGCGCCGATCACCGGCCGAAGGGACGCACCTCGGGCACGGAGGCCGACGGGTCCGCTGCCTTCCGGCCGCGCAGCCGGCGGTCGAAGAAGGAGGCGAGGCAGAGTCGTTCGGCGGGGATCGCGCGGGCCGGGGCGATGGTGCCGATGTTCAGCTCGACCGTCTCGCGGGGCAGGCCCAGCCGGCGGGCGAGCTGCGGGATCATCGCCTCCTCGTCGGTGAACGTGGCGTGTTCGGCGCCGCACAGGGTCAGGCCCTCGCGCGGGCCCCGGCTGTGCCGCCACAGGGCGTTCCAGGACGGGACCGTGCTCAGGTCGTTGCCGTCCTTGCCGATCAGCAGGAAGGGCCGGTCGAGGCCGTCGGCGGCGACGGTGGAGAGGTGGCCGGACTCGTCGTCGTTCTGGACGTACGCGACGACGCCGTCCAGGTTGGCGCCGGCCGCGATGCGCCGGTCGTCGTGCATGGTCTGGAGTGCGGTGAAGCCTCCTGCCGAGTGGCCGAACATGCCGACGCGGTCCAGGTCGAGCACGCCGTGCAGGTCACGGGGCAGCGCGCGCGGCAGCTCGTCGAGCAGGAAGCGGGTGTCGGCCACCCGTACGTCGACCGTCTTCTTCAGGAGCGCCGCGATGCGCCTCTTGTCCGGGTAGGCCTTGTCGAACTCGGCGGGCAGCACCGTGCGTTCGACCCTGCCGTCGGGGAACTGGACGGCCGTGGCGTCGTAGGTGTGGTCGAGCATCACCACGACGTAGCCGCGGGAGGCGAGGTCGTCGCAGAGGGTGGTGCCGAGGGAGCGCGGGTCGCCGGTGCCGGGTGAGTAGCAGACGACCGGGTGGGGGCCGCGGTCCCGGTCGACGGGGGCGTCTGCGTGCGCGTGGGTGCGGGTGGCGGCCCAGTCGACCTGGTCGGCGGGCACGCCGGTGAGGTTGTTGACGGCGGCGAAGCCGGCGGCCTCCCCCGGCAGCATCTGCGGTGCCCGGGGGTGGCCGCCGGTGTCCCGGGCCGGGTACCGGATGCTGATCATCAGCTCCCGGTACGGCTGTGCGGTGATCCAGGGATCGGCGCGTGCGGTGTCGACGAGGCGCAGGGCAGTCGTCCCGACCGGATACGGTCCGCCGGGTTCGGGCAGGGTCAGCCGCACCGGGCCTGCCGCGCGCGGCTCGGTGGAGGCGGTGCGCGCGGAGACGGCGGACAGGGCGGTGGCGGCGACGGCCGACAGCAGAGCGGTACGGCGGGTGAGCAAGACAGGCCTCCTTGGCTGCGCGGACCGGGCCGACCACGCCGACTGCGCGTGTTCCGCGGCTCCGTTCAGCTTTGCGGTCGGACCGGGCCGTCACCATCCGGCAGGCCTGCCGTCACCCCGGGGGTCAGCCCTACGCCCGGCCCTGCCGGCGGTGGGTGGCGTAGGAGCCCGCCGGTACGGTCGTGACGAAGCTCCGACCGCCGACGGTGACCCGGACCCTGCTGTGGGTGCCGTTGCCGTTGCCGAGAACGGTGACGCAGCCGCCGTCGCGGGTGCGGCACACGACGTCGCTCACGCTGTGTCCAAGGGGCGCCGGTCTTTGTCCATGGACGGCGCATCCGTCGGCGGCAAGGGTCGGTGCATGGGTGAATCCGTGGTCGAGGAGAGGCGCGTGCCGGTGCGGGGGCGGATGCCGGGCGGGCTTGTCGCGCTGGCACTGGGCGGGTTCGGCATCGGGCTGACCGAGTTCCTGATAGCCGGGCTGCTGCCGCAGGTGGCGTCGGGTTTCGCGGTGTCGGAGGCGACCGCGGGGCGGCTGGTCTCCGGGTACGCGCTGAGTGTCGCCGTCGGCGCGATCGCGCTCACCGCGGCGACGGCACGGCTGCCGCGCAAGCGGGTCCTGGTCGGCCTGGTGGTGCTGTTCGTCGCCGGCAACCTGCTGTCCGCGGTCGCGCCCACGTACGGCGTGCTGCTGCTCGGGCGGATCGTCGCCGCCCTCTGCCACGGCTCGTTCTTCGGCGTCGGCTCCCTCGTCGCCCGGAGCCTGGTCGCGCCGGAGCGGAAGTCCCGCGCGGTGGCCGTCATGTTCGCCGGGCTGACGCTCGCGAACGTGCTGGGTGTGCCGTTCGGCGCGCTGGTCGGCGAACGCTGGGGATGGCGGGCGGCGTTCTGGGCCGTCACCGCGATCGGCGTGCTCGCGCTGGCCGGCATCATCGCCCTCGTGCCCGCCGGAGCCGGTGCGGTGCCGGGGGACGCGGCGGGCGGCGGCCTGCGGGAGCAGCTGCGGGCGTTCCGGTCCGCGCAGGTGTGGCTCACCCTCACCGCCACCGCGCTCGGCTACGGCGGGATGTTCGGCGCGTTCAGCTACCTCGCCTACACCTTCACCGAGGTCGCCGGGTTCTCCTCGGCCGACGTCGCCTGGCTGCTGATGGTGTACGGCGTCGGCCTGGTCGTCGGGAACGTGATCGGCGGGCGGGCGGCGGACCGCGACCGGGACCGCGCGCTGGTTCTCGCACTGCTCGGACTGACCGTCACCCTGGCCGTGTTCGGTCTGCTGGCCGGCAGCGCCCCCGCTTCCGTGCTGCTGGTGTTCCTGCTGGGGGTGACCGGGTTCGCCGCCGTACCCGGCATGATCACCCGGGTGACCGACGCGGCCGGGGGCGCGGCGCTGGCCGCGAGCGCCAACGTGTCCGCGTCCAACGTCGGCAACGCCCTCGGCGCCTGGCTCGGCGGCCTGGCCATCACCGCGGGCCTCGGCTACGCGGCGCCGCTGTACACCGGCGCCGCTCTCACCCTCGCGGCGCTGGTGGTCATGGTCGTCGCCGCGCGCGGAGCCGTGTCGTCCGCGGGACGCGGCGTTTGAGGTGGCCGTCAGGCGCCCAGGCGGTTGATGTCCTTGCTGTACAGCACCCGGCTCTCGGTCACGCCCGGGCGGGTCACCGCCAGCATGGCGCGGCCCAGGTGTTCGGTGGTCGTGCTGTGGGCGGGGACGAGGCGGTGCAGCAGGGGGTAGAGCCAGGAGGTGAGGGTGTACATGACGCGGTAGGAGCGGGTCCGGGAGACCGCGCCGTGCCGGGGCTGGATGTAGCCGGGACGGAACATGTACGCGTTCACCGGGAGGGCGAGCAGCGCGTTCTCCGTGCGGCCCTTCACCCGGGCCCACATGGTGCGGCCCTGTTCGGTGCTGTCGGTGCCCTCGCCTGAGACGTAGACGAAGGTCGGGCCGGGACTCGCGGCGAGCACCGCGCGGGCCGCGGCGAGCGTGAAGTCGTGGGTCACGCGGGTGTATTCGGCCTCGCTCATGCCCGCGGAGGACACACCGAGGCAGTAGAAGCAGGCGTCCAGGCCGGTCAGCCGGTCGGCGAGGGCGGACAGGTCGGTGAAGTCGTCGTGGAGGACCTCGGTCAGCTTCGGGTGGGTGATGCCGAGCGGGCGGCGGCCCACCACCAGGACGCTGCCGACCGTGGGGTCCAGGAGGCAGGCGCGCAGGACGCCCTGTCCGACCATGCCGGACGCACCGAACACGACGACGTTCACGAGGATCTCCGTTGCTGGGAGGCGGCGTCCGGCGCGGGGCCGGACGTCCACCAGGCGGGGGCGCAGGCCACGGCCGCGTCGACCAGGTCGTCCTTGGTCACGGACGGGTCGTCGAGCCAGGCCTTGACGGCCCCGGCGAACCCGTGGGCCATGAACCGGGCGACGACCTTGCGGTCGGCGCCGGGGCGGCCGGGCTGCTCGCCGCGGGCCAGGAACGCCAGGGTGTAGTCGCCGAAGTGCCGTACGAGTGCCTCGTAGACACCGCTGTCCGCGGGGTCGGCGAGGGAGTTGCGGTAGATGTCCAGGAACCGTTCGACGTGGTCGGCGACCTCTGCCGTGGCGAGGCGGAGCAGTTCCCGGTCGGAGTGCCCGCCCCGGGCCCGCAGCTCCTCCTCCCGGCGGTGGCCGCGTTCCAGGTCGTCGTGGAGCACCTGGATGAGCGGGTCCAGCGGGGTGCTGTAGCGGTTGTAGAAGGTCGCCCGGGTGACGCCGGCCCGGTCCGCGAGCTCGGCGACGGTGATCTGCGAGACGGGACGCGCCGAGGCCAGTGCCACGACGGCCTCCTCGAAGGCGTGGACCGTGCGGGTGACACGCGGATCGATCCGCTCGTTCAGCGCACTGCCCTCCTGCGTCTCGCCGGTGCGCGGTCACTCCGGACAGCTCTTTTATACACCTGTCCAATAGACGGATCGACGCATGTCCGCACGCCTGCCCTCCTCAGGATCCGCCCCTCGACGCCCTGAGCGGCGTCAGACCGGCAGCCGGCGGGTGAACCAGTCGCGGGCCAGGCTGGCGACGCGTTCCAGGGTGCCGGGCTCCTCGAACAGGTGGGTCGCGCCGGGGACGACTTCGAGGCGGGTCTCGCCGGGGATCCGCCGCGCCGCCGCCCGGTTGAGCCGCAGGACCTCGCGGTCTCGTCCGCCGACGATCAGGAGCGTCGGCGCACGGACGGACGCCAGCGCGTCCGCGGCCAGATCCGGCCGTCCGCCCCGGCCGACGACCGCGCGGACCGTCTCCGGGCGCGCGGCGGCGGCGACGAGCGCGGCGGCCGCACCCGTGCTGGCGCCGAACAGCCCGCACCCGAGGCCCGCGGCGGGCCGGTACTCCCGGAGCCAGTCGGTGAGGCCGGTCAGGCGGGCGGCGAGCAGCCCGATGTCGAAGCGCAGCGCCCCTGTGGCCGCGTCGGCCCGCTCCTCCTCGGGGGTGAGCAGGTCGGCGAGGACGGTGCCGATCCCGGCCGCCTGCAGTTCACCGGCGACGAAGCGGTTGCGGGGGCTGTGCCGGCTGCTGCCACTGCCGTGCGCGAACAGCACGACCCCCTCGGCCCCCTCGGGAACGGTCACGTCGGCATCGAGCCACACCTCTGCCACGGGTATCCGCACGCTCTTCACGACCGCGTTCACGGCCCCTCCTCACCTGCGAGCCCACACACCTGCGCAAGAACGGGACACAAAACACAATAAGCACGTCAAACGGTCCATACCCTCGCGGACCAGGCGCGGAGGCGAGCCGGTCGACTGCGGGGCACCGGATTTCCGGCCCGGCCCTCTTCTTCGGCAGGATGGGCGCCATGACCGAGATCCGCACCCCCCGCCTGCTCCTTCGTCGCTGGTACGACGACGACCTCGCGCCGATGGCCGACATCAACGCGGACCCGCGCGTCATGCGGTGGGTCGACGACGGCTCGGTGCGCGACCTGGAGGACACGGCCACGGCCATCGAAGAGTGGGAGGAGGAGTGGGACGAGGAAGGCTTCGGACTCTTCGCCGTCGAACTGCTGGCCTCGGGTGAGCTCGCGGGATTCACCGGTCTGTCCGTGCCCGGCTTCCTGCCGGAGGTGATGCCCGCCGTAGCGGTCGGCTGGCGGTTCGGCTCACAGTTCTGGGGCCAGGGATACGCGTCCGAAGCCGCCCACGCCACGCTGGAGTTCGCCCTCCAGGACCGCGGCCTCGACCGCGTCATCAGCATCACCCGGGTGGGGGACAGCGCCTCCGAGAACGTCATCCGCAAGCTCGGCATGGCTCCCGAGCGAGAGACGGTGCACCCGGTGTACGGCCACCCCCTCCGCGTTCACTCCATCGACCTGACGGAGTTCCAGGCGTGAAACGACCGCGCCGCCGATCGGCACCCGACTGCTGAGCGGGGCCCGCCCGCCCCCGACCCCTGAACGGGCTCTGCGCCGAGCGGCTTTCGCCGGCGGGAGAGCTCAGTCGGTGAGCAGCAGGCCGCGTCGCAGGCCGAGTTCGGACTCGGCCACGGTGCGCGGCATGTCCTCCGTGGGGGCCCTGCGGTGGTCGGCGCTGGTGTTGATGTACGCGCTGGCGCCGTCGATCGCGACAAGGACGCGGGTGGCGGCTCCCCAGGGATCCGCGCAGACGAAGACCCCGGCCGCGGCCCCGGCGGCGATGAGCTCCTCCAGGCGCCGGCACCACAGCAGTTCCTGCTTCGTCACGTGCTCGCACAGTACCGGACGGTAGCGCGACAGGTGCCGTGCGTTGAGCCAGAGCTTGCTCACGTCGTCGAAATCGGTGCTCGACGTGAGGCCGAAGAACCTCCGGAAGGCCGGTAGGGGGTCGCCCGGCTCGGGCGGCAGCAGGCTGTCGAGTTCCTTCATCGTGGCGTGGGTGAACGCCTCGGCCACCAGCTCGTCCGCCGCGGGGAAGTAGTGGCCGACGAGTCCGGGCTGGACTCCGAGCTCGTCGGCGACCCGGCGCAGGGTGACGCACTCCAGGCCTTCGGTGAGCCCGATCCGCGACGCCGTGGCGACGATCTCGCCGCGGCGTTCGGCGGGCGCCTTGCGGACACGCTTGCCGGGGGCTCTTGACGTCATACGACTAATGTTATTGAGTGGGCGACCAATAAAGCAATTGGTCGCATGCCCAATAAGTGGGATCGACCGGAAACCGACGCTCACAGCGGCGCCGATGTCCGCCCGAGACCACCGCTCGCCGCGGACCCCGGCCGGCGCAGCACCGTCAGGAGACCCACGTGAACGACTCCCCCACCGGTGCCGGTGAGCTGGGCCGTCTCCGCGGGCCCCACGTGGATGCGGGCGGTGATCGTCGCCTCCGGCAGACCGTCCTCCAACCCTGACCAGCTTCCTTCCCCCCTCTCATCCCCTGCCACTTGGAGGCACCATGTACGCGGTCACCGACCCGGCCACCGGCGAGATCGTCGAGACCTACCCGACCGCCACCGACGCCGAGATCGCCGCGGCCCTCGACGCCGCGCACGCCGCCGGCGCCTGGGGCCGGTCCAGCTCCGTGGCCGAACGTGCCGCGCTGCTGCGCCGCCTGGGCGACCTGCACGCCGAGCACAGCGGCGAACTCGCCGCGAGCATCGTGCGGGAGATGGGCAAGCCGCTCGCCGAGGCGGAGGGCGAGGTCGGCTTCTGCGTCGACATCTACCACTACTACGCCGACCACGCCGAGGAGTTCCTCGCCGACGAGGTGCTCGACGTCACCTCCGGCCCCGGCACCGCCGTGGTGCGGCGCGGTCCGGTCGGTGTCCTGCTCGGCATCATGCCGTGGAACTTCCCGGCCTACCAGGTCGCCCGGTTCGCGGCCCCCAACCTGGCCGTGGGCAACACCATCGTCCTCAAGCACGCCCCGCAGTGTCCCGCCACGGCGGCGCTGCTGGAGCGGCTGTTCGCCGAGGCCGGCTTCCCGGCGGGCGCGTACGTCAACGTGTACGCCACCAACGAGCAGATCGCCGACGTGATCGCCGACCCCCGGGTGCACGGTGTCTCGCTCACCGGCTCCGAGCGGGCCGGGGCCGCCGTCGCCGAGATCGCCGGCCGGCACCTGAAGAAGGTCGTGCTGGAGCTCGGCGGCTCGGACCCGTTCGTGGTGCTGTCCACGGACGACCTGGACTCCGTCGTCGAGGCCGCGGTCGCCGCCCGCCTCGACAACACCGGCCAGGCCTGCAACGCCGCCAAGCGGTTCGTGGTCGTGGCGGACCTGTACGACGCGTTCGTGGAGAAGTTCACGGCCCGGCTCCTCGACTCCGCCACCGGCGCCCCGCTCTCCTCGGCGGCCGCCGCCGAGACCCTCGCCCGGCAGGTCGGCCAGGCGGTCGCGGAGGGCGCCACCCTCCACGGCTCCACTGAGCGGCAGGGCGCCTACTTCCCGGCGGGCGTCCTCACCGGCCTCACCACCGAGCACACGGCGGCCCGCCAGGAGCTGTTCGGACCGGTCGCCATGGTCTTCCCGGCCGCCGACGAGACCGACGCCGTACGGATCGCCAACGACACCCCCTACGGCCTCGGTTCCTATGTCTTCACCACCGACCCGGAGCAGGCCACGCGGGTCGCCGACCGCATCGAGGCCGGCATGGTCTTCGTGAACGGTGTCGGCGCGGAGGGCGCCGAGCTGCCCTTCGGCGGCGTGAAGCGCTCCGGCTTCGGCCGGGAGCTCGGCCGTCTCGGCATCGAGGAGTTCACCAACAAGAAGCTGATCCGCACGGTGGCCTGAGCGGTACGGCGGATCGGCGGGCGGGCCCCGGGCGGCACGGCGCGCGGGGCCCCGGCCATCGGCCGCTGCCCCGTCGGCAGCGCACCGGCCGTCTGCCGTCAGCGTTGCGGTCAGCCGCGGTCCGTCCGCACCGCGAGTTCCGTCTCCACCAGCCGGTTCAGGTGGCGGCGGGCGTCCTCGGTGCTGAGCGGCGGTGACTGGCGCAGGCGTTGGAGGGCGAGGCCGTCGGCGAGGGCGGCGAAGCGGACGGTGAAGCCGTCGAGGTCGTCGCCGTCGAACTCGCCGTCCGTGACGCCCCGTTGGGCCAGGGCGCGGATCTGCCGGTGCCAGGCGGAGTAGCGGTCGGCCTGGCCGCGGGCGAAGGCCTCGTCGGTGGCCGGTTCGCCGGCGTGCCAGTAGTCGAACCACATCCGCCAGTGCCGGTCGGTGTCCTCGGTGAAGAGGGCGTCGACGAGCAGCCGCAGCGCCTCGGCGCCGCTGCCCGCCTGCTCGGCGGCCTCGCTGAGCTCCGCGTAGTAGCGCTCGATGTGCAGCACCATCGCCTCGGACAGGATCTCCTGGACACTGCCGAAGTGATAGGTGACCGTGCCGACGGAGACCCCGGCCGCGGCGGCCACGTCCCGGACGCCCACCGAGGCGTAGCCGCGCTCGGCGATCAGCGGGATGGCCGCCTCGACGATCAGCCGTCGGCGTACCTCGGTGGGCTGGCGGGTGCGGTCGGCGGCGGCGACGGCCCGGCGCGGCGGCTTCGCGGCGCGCTGCGGCTTGCCGGCGGTCATCCCGACGTCCTCGCGCTGGTGTGGTGCCAGGACCGCTTGACCACTGTCTCTCCGTTCGCCCGTGCCTCGATGCGGCTGTCCATGACGAAGTCCGCCGCCGAGGCGCGCAGCTCCGTACGCGCCATGATCTCAGCGTCGTACTCGTCGCCGCGCCGCAACCGGATCCGCCACTCGGACACGGCGCTCGCCGACAGCGGGTCGTCGCCGCGGACACGGTACGTCTCCCGGGCGCTCTCCTCGTAGCGGAGCCCGTCCGGGTACGTCCGTGATCCCCCGTAGTTGGGGTCGACCTCCAGGGTCCACTCCCCCGCCGCGACGTCGTGCGTGACCAGCCGTTCGGGACGGGGCTCGGCGGGCCGGTCGTAGGTCACCGGGAGCGGTGGCGCCTGTTCCGGCTCCTCGAAGGCGATCGGCGGTTCCTCTCCGGCCGCCCGTACGGGCAGGAGTACGGCGCTGTCGGCGGGTACGACCCGCAGTTCGCCGCGCTCGCCGTGCGGCCACACCCACGGCCAGTAGGCGTCGGAGACGGCGACCCGGACGCGGTGGCCGGGCGGGAAGGCGTAGCCGATGCCGGTGAGTTCGATCTCGACGTCCTCGTACGTGCCCGGGGTCCACTCCACCGTCCGGTCCCGGCCGTGCCGGCTGAGGAGGTTGAGCACCCCTCGGGTGACCAGCGTCGAGGAGCCGTCGGGAGCGACGTCGCAGAGCCGGACGATCACGTTGGCGCGCGGGGTGGCGCTGTCCAGGCGCAGTCGGACGCGGGGCCTGCCGAGGATCTCGACGCGTTCGGCGAGGGGTCCGGAGTCGAAGCAGACCGAACGGCCGTCCTCCTCGCGCTGGTCGGGCGGCAGGTCGCTGGCGTTGCCGAAGGGGAAGAAACGGCCGGCGTCGAGACCGGTGTGGAGCGGAGAGCGGACGAGGACCGGCTCGCTTCCGGGGGCGAGGGCGCGCTCGCTCCAGGTGGTCCTCGGGGAGGGCCAGTTGTCGTCGCCCACCCAGCGGCCGGGCATCACGTCGTACGAAGTGGCGGGCGGGACCGGGTCGTTGATCCAGGCGCGGAGCAGCGGTTCGCGCATCACCCCGGTGTCGGCGCCCTTGAGGTGCTGGTCCCACCAGCGCAGGGTCTCCTGGAGGAAGCCGATCGCCGGGCCGGGCGGCAGCCCCCGGTCGGGGTACTGGTGGGACCAGGGACCGATGAGGCCGCGGACGCGGTCGGCCGGGAGGTGCTCGACGAGGCGGAGCACGGTGTCGCGGTACGGGTCGTGCCAGCCGCCGACCGCGAGGACGGCGGCGTCGATGGCACCGTAGTCCTCGCAGACGCTGCCGTGCTTCCAGTAGGCGTCTCGTTCCTGGTGGTCGAGCCAGGTGTGCAGGAAGGGTGCGAGGGCAGCGAGGCGTTCCTGCCACATGGGCAGCCAGCGGTCGGCGCCGACGCTCGCCGGGTCCGGCGGGCGGGAGGCGAAGGCGAGCATGGTGCCGGCCCAGGCGAGCATGTCGATGCCGAGGACGGCGCCGCCGGTGTAGTGGACGTCGTTGTCGTAGCGGTCGTCGGTGGAGCAGACGGTGACGATGGCCTTGAGCGGTTCGGGGGCGAGGGCGGCTATCTGGAGGGAGTTGAAGCCGCCCCAGGAGATGCCGAACATGCCGACCTTGCCGGTGCACCAGGGCTGCGCGGCCAGCCAGTTGACGACGTCGACGCCGTCGGCGAGTTCCCGCGCGTCGTACTCGTCGCCGGGGGTGCCCTCGCTGTCGCCGTGGCCGCGGATGTCGACGCGGACGGAGGCGTAGCCGTGTCCGGCGTACCAGGGGTGGCGCTGGGCGTCGCGGGGCGCGGTCCAGTCGCTCTTGCGGTACGGGAGGTATTCGAGCAGCGCGGGTACGGGGTCGGTCTCGGCGTCCACGGGCCGCCAGATCCGTGCGTGCAGCCGGGTGGCGCCGTCCCGGGTGGGGATCCAGACGTCCTCGCGGACGACCTGGCGCTCGAACTGTTCGCGGTACTTCACGAAACTCCTTCGGCCACGGGGGTGTTGAGGGGCGTCCAGCGGCGGACGCGGTGACCGTCGCCGAGGTCGGTCCAGACGGCGTCCGCGTCGGTCGCGTCCGCCCAGTCGGGGGCGTCGTCGGTGAGGGGCGGTGCGTCGGGGTCGGGTTCGAGGGCGGCGGCCATCAGCCGGCGGGTGTAGGGATGGCCGGGCGCGCCGAAGACGGCCTCGGTGGGCCCCTCCTCCACCACGACCCCGTGCCGCAGGACGACGACCCGGTCGGCGATGCCGCGCACCACGGCGAGGTCGTGGCTGATGAACAGGCAGGCCAGGTCGCGTTCCCGGCGCAGGTCGTCCAGGAGGCGGAGCACCTCGGCCTGGACGGAGACGTCCAGGGCGGTGGTGATCTCGTCGGCGATCAGGACGTCCGGTTCTCCGGCCAACGCCCGTGCGATGCCGATGCGTTGGCGCTGGCCGCCGGAGAGCTGGGCAGGCAGCCGGTCGGCGAGGGCCGGGTCCAGGCGTACGTCGGCGATGAGCCGGCGGGCCTGCTCGGCGGCCTCGGTACGGCCGGTCGCGGTGCCGAAGAAGCGCAGCGGGCGGCGGACCGCGTCACCGACGGAGCGGCGGGGGTTGAGGGAGGTGTCGGCGTTCTGGAAGACCAGCTGGACCCGGCGCCGCAGCGAGAGCGGGCGCTTCGGCGCCGGGCGGGCCAGGTCACCGTCCTCGTGGGTCATGGTGCCGCCGGAGGGGGCGCGCAGCCCGGCCAGCGTCCAGGCCAGCGTGGACTTCCCGCTGCCCGACTCCCCGACGAGGGCGAGGACTTCGCCCCGGCGGACGTCGAAGGACACGCCGTGCACGGCACGGGTGCTGCCGTAGTCGATGGTCACGTCGTGCGCGGCGACGGCGACCGGCGCGCCGTCGGCGACGGCGACCTTGGCGCGGACCGTCCGCTCCCCCGCCTCGTCCACGACCGCGAGCCCGGCGTCGTCCAGGCGCGGCACGCTCGCCAACAGCCGCTTGGTGTAGGGGTCCTGGGGTGCGGTGAACAGCCGGCGGGTGGCCGCCGACTCCACCACCCGGCCCGTGTTCAGGACGCACACCTCGTCGGCCATGTGCGCGACGACGCCGAGGTCGTGGCTCACCAGGACGGCGGCCAGGCCGAGTTCGTCGCGCAGGGCGGCGATCAGGTCGAGGACGCTGCGCTGGGTGATGACGTCCAGGCCGGTGGTGGGTTCGTCGAGGACGAGGACCTTGGGGCGGGCGGCGATGGCCATGGCGATGGCGACACGCTGCTGCTGGCCGCCGGAGAGTTCGTGCGGGTAGCGGCGGGCGAGTTCGGCGGGGCGGGGCAGCCGGACCTGGTCGAGCAGGTCGACGACCGGGACCTCGCCGCCCGCCTCCTCGATCTGCCGCCCGATGCGCATGGTCGGGGTCAGCGCCCGTCCGGCGTTCTGGCCGACCATGGCGACGGTCCCGCCGCGCAGCAGCCGCAACTCCCGTGCGGGCAGCGCGAACACGTCCCGCCCGTCCACGTGGACGGTGCCGCCGGTGACGCGGGACCCGTGCCGCAGATGGCCCAGCAGGGTGGCGGCGACGGTGGACTTGCCGCTGCCGGACTCGCCGACGAGGGCGAGGGTACGGCCCGGCTCCACCTCCAGGGACACCTCGTGCACGACCGGCACCTCGCGGCCACCGGAACGGTAGGCGACGGAGAGGGAGTCGACGGAAACGACAGAGGTCATCAGGAACCCTCCCTGATCCGGTCCACGCCCCACGCCTTGGAGAGGCCGTCGGCCGCGAGGTTGAGCCCGACCACGAGAGTGGCCAGGGCGATGATCGGAGCAAGGCTCGCCATCGGGACGACGGTGATGGCGGTGCGGTTCTCGGCGACCATCAACCCCCAGTCGGGGGTGGGCGGGTCGGCGCCGAAGCCGAGGAAGGACAGCGAGGAGATCAGCAGCACCACCCAGGAGGCGCGCATCGCGAACTCCACGCAGACCACGTCGGTGATGTTCGGCAGCACCTCCCGGCGCAGGATCGCCCAGGTGCTCTCGCCCCGGGCCCGGGCGGCGGTCACGTAGTCCATGGGGACCACGGCCAGCGCGGCGCCGCGCACCACGCGGACGACCTGCGGGACGTAGACGACGGCGATGGCCAGGACGATCACCGCGGGCCCGGTGCCGAGCGCGGTGACGATGACGAGCAGGGCCAGGATCGACGGCACGGACAGGATCGCGTCGAGCACCCGGCCGAGCAGGTCGTCGAACCAGCCGCCGCGCAGGGCGGCGGCACAGCCGACGACCGTGCCGAGGGCGACGGTGATCAGGGTGGCGGCGACCGAGACGCCGAGCCCGTACCGGCCGCCGTAGAGCACCCGGGCGAGTACGTCGCGGCCGTACTGGTCGGTGCCGGCCCAGTGCTCCCAGCTCGGGCCGAGCAGGGCGTGCGAGGCGTCGTTGGCGATCGGGTCGTAGGAGGTGAGCAGCGGGGCGAGCAGCGCCACGAGGATGTGCACGGCGACGACGGCGAGGCCGACGAGGGCGGTGCGGGACGAGCGCAGGCCGCGCCAGGCGCGGACGGCCGCGTGCGGGGCCGCCGGGGCCCCGCCGGCGGTGGCCGGGGCGGTGTCGAGTGCGGTCACCGGGTCCTCCCTCGGGTGCGGAGCCTGGGGTTGAGGGCCATGGCGCCGAGGTCGGCGGCGAGGTTGCAGACGACGTAGATCACGGCGCTGACGAGGGCGATGGCCTGGATGACGGGCAGGTCCCGGTTCTGTACGGAGGAGAGCATCAGCTTTCCGATGCCGGGGTAGTTGAAGACGTTCTCGACGACCGCGACCCCGCCCGCGAGCCAGGCGACGTTGAGGGCGATCACGTGCAGGGTGGGCAGCAGGGCGCTGGGCAGCGCGTGCCGGGTGACGATCCGCCAGGTGGACAGGCCCTTGAGGCGGGCGGTGGTGACGTACTCGCCGGCCATCACGTCGATGACGGAGGTGCGGGCCATCCGCACGATGTAGGCGGCCATCACCACGGCGAGCGCGAGCGCGGGCAGCCATACAGCGGGCAGGAGTTGGCCGACGCTCGCCTCGGGGCCGTAAAGGACGACGGCCGGGAACCAGGGCAGCGCGACCGAGAAGACCAGCACCAGGACGGTGGCGACCACGAACTCGGGGACACTCATGCCGACCAGGCTGACGGTGGAGATGAGGTGGTCGGGCCAGCGGTCCCGGTACAGCCCTGCGAGGACGCCGAGGACGATCGACCCGGTCACCGCGAACAGCACGGTGACGACGGCGATGAGCGCCGAATTGCCGAGGTACAGGGCGACTTGGCCGCCGACGCCCTTGCCGGAGACGAGGGAGGTGCCGAAGTCGCCGTGCAGGGCGCCCTTGATCCAGTCGAAGTAGCGTTCCCAGGCGGGCCGGTCGAGACCGAGCTGCTCGCGCAGGGCGGCCACGGCGTCGGGGGTGGCGTCCTTGCCGAGGATCTGGGTGGCCACGTCACCGGGGAGGGCCTGCACCGCGAGGAAGACGAGGACGGAGGAGAGGAACAGCGTGCCGACGGCCGAGGCCAGCCGGCGCAGGGTGAACGACAGCATGCTCAGGCCCCCTTCACGCCGATGCCGAGGTAGTCGAACTCGAAGCCGTGCTCGGCGTAGCCGCGGACCTTCCGGGAGATGCCGACGAGCCGGTCCGCGAACATCGGGGTCATCGACCCGCCCCGCTCGATCACCAACGTCTGCGCCTCGCCGTACAGTTCACGGCGCAACGCGTCGTCGGTCTCGGCGCGGGCGCGGTCCAGGACGGCATCGAACTCCTTGTCGGACCAGGCGGTCTCGTTATAGGAGGAGCCGCTGCGGAAGATCTGGGTGAACAGCTGGTCGACGGGCCTGCCGGTGAACCAGTAGGTGGCCATCAGCGGCTTCTTCATCCAGATCTGCGTGTAGTACGAGTCCGCGGCGGCCGTCTTCACCCGGATCCGGATACCGGCCCGCTTGGCGGAGTCCTGGTAGGCGAGGGCCATCGGCGTGAACAGGGGGTCGTAGGAAGAGGTGTAGAGGTCGATGCTCAGCCCCTCCTGTCCGGCCTGCTTGAGGAGGTGGCGGGCCTTCTCGGGGTCGTGCGCGGGGTGGGCGGAGATGTGGGCGGGGTCGCTCGGCGGTACGGGGTTGTCCCACCCGGCGGTGCCCGCGCCCTGCAACGCCACCTTCACGACGTGCTCGGGGTCGTAGGCGAGCTTCATCGCCTGCCGGACGCGGACGTCCGTGAAGGGCTTCTCGGTGGTGAGCATCGGCAGCACGTACCACTGCGCGTCCTTCACCCGGGCGACGGTGGCCCGGTCGGAGGCGGCGACCACCCGGGCGGTGGCGAAGTCGAGGTTGGTCTGGGAGAGCAGGTCCACCTGTCCGGCGAGCAGGGCGTTGGAGCGGGCGGACATGTCGGCGACCGAGTAGAAGGCGATGGCGTCCAGGACCGGGCGGCCTGCCCAGTGGTCCTTGTTCGCGGTGACCCGGCCGGGGCCCGCCGGAGCGAAGGACTCCAGCTTGAAGGGGCCGGTGCCGATGCCGGTGCGGCCGATGCCCTTGGCGCTGCCGTCGGGGATGACGTAGCAGTTGTAGTGCGTGAGCAGGCTCGGGAACTCGGCGTTCGGGGTCTTCAGGGGGACGACGAGGGTGTGGGCGTCCGGAGTGCGCAGGGTGCTCGGGTCGACGAGCGGGGCGAGGACGGCGGCCTGGGGTGAGGCCGTGGCCTTGTCGAGGATGTGCCGCAGTGTGTAAGCGGCGTCGGCGGCGGTGAAGGCCCGGCCGTCGTGGAAGGTGACGTCCTTGCGGAGCCGGAAGGTCCAGGCGCGGGCCTTGGCGTCGGACTCCCAGGACTCGGCGAGGTCCGGGGCGAGTTCGCCGTCCGCGCCGACGCGGACCAGCCGGTTGTAGAGGGCGCCGAGGTATTCGTACGCCGACAGGGAGCTCGCCGGATCGAGGGTCTCGGCGTCGGAGGCCGGCGGCCGGGCGATGCGCAGGGTGCCGCCGGGGTCGGGGGTGCCCTTCAGGGCGGCAGCCGTCAGGTCGGGGGCGGCGGCTGCCCCCGTACAGCCGGTGAGCAGCCAGGACGCGCCGAGCGAGGCCGTCGCGGCCGCGCCCGCGGCGAGCACCGAGCGGCGCCCCGGGAGGCGCCCCGGGAGGTGGATGTCGGGCATGGACCGACCGTCTCTCTCGCTATTCGTTCAACGGAACGATTGAGTGGAGTTCGTGAACGATAACCAGGAGACGACTTCCAGCCAACCCGTCGGGCGCAGAAATTAACCTCGGGACACGCACCGGTAACACCCCGCACCGGCGTCGCGGGCGTCGTACGCCGGTACGCCGGACCGGTGCCGACTCCGCCGAGCACACCCACGAGGCGGGCACGGAGTCGCGGCCGACCGTCGGACCCGTCGACATTGCGTTCGCCTCTTACGCCGGTAGCCGCAGTCTCGGTCGGGCGCGGCGAGCGAGCTTGCGAAATGCCTTTTTCGCCGTGATCGACGAAGGCGGGTTCCGGGCTCGACATCATGAGCGCACCTCATTAATCGAACAGTACGAGAAGAGCCACGCCGGAGAAGTCCCCGGGAAGACCGGGGAAAGCCTGGGGAAGGCCCGGGGAAGGCCCGGGGAAGGCCCGGGGAAGGCCCGACGGCTGCCCGGATGCCGGTCACAGGTGGCCCGTGGGGGGCCAAGTGACCGCACCCCATCCCTTTTCCTTTGCGGTCCCGAAAGAACTCCCACGGGAAAACGAACCATTTTCTCGTCCGGTTCTTCCCGAACTCGAAAAGAGCGTGGGCAAGGTGAGCGAATCGAACCTTCAGGGTCTACGGTTCGTCATTTTCGTCCCATGGACGGGCAGTCAATCAATTGCCCGGAGTTGGCGAACGCCTCGCCGCACACAGCCCTCTGACAGCCTGTAATGGGCTTGCAGCCCGCGGTACAGGAAGCACGAGGCACGACCTTGACATCGACCGCACTCGATACCCCGGAACCGTCCCCCGAGCCCGCCGGGGAGCGGGCCCTCTTCCGCTCCTCCCCGGCCGCGTCACCCCGTACCCTCGTCGACGTCCTGCGGGCCACCGCCGCCCTGCACCCGGACGCACCCGCCCTGGACACCGGCACCGAGGTGCTGTCGTACCTCGCACTGTGCGCCGAGATCAGCCGACGCGGCCGGCACCTCACGGAGCGGGGAATCGGCCCCGGCGACCGGGTCGGCATCCGGGTGCCGTCGGGCGGCGCCGAGCTCTATCTGTCGATCCTCGCCGTGCTGTTCTGCGGGGCGGCCTACGTCCCGGTCGACGCCGACGACCCCGAAGAGCGTGCCGTCACGGTGTTCCGCGAGGCCGGAGTGTGCCACGTGATGGGTCCGCACCTGCCGCCCGTCGGCCTCGTGCCGCCGTCCGGAGCAGTGGCGGGACTGGTGACCGGAGCCGTGCCCGCTCCCGGCGACGACGCGTGGATCATCTTCACGTCCGGCTCGACCGGCGCGCCGAAGGGCGTGGCCGTCACCCACCGTTCCGCCGCCGCCTTCGTGGACGCCGAGGCGGTGTTGTTCCTGCGTGACCGTCCGCTCGGCCCCGGCGACCGGGTACTGGCGGGGCTGTCCGTCGCCTTCGACGCCTCCTGCGAGGAGATGTGGCTCGCGTGGCGTTCCGGTGCGTGCCTCGTGCCGGCCGACCGTGCCCTGGTACGGGCCGGCCACGAGTTGGCCCCCTGGCTCGTGGAACACGGGATCACCGTCGTCTCCACCGTCCCCACCCTGCTGGCCATGTGGCCCCAGGAGGCCCTGGACCGGGTCCGGTTGCTGATCCTCGGCGGCGAGGCGTGCCCTCCCGGCCTAGTCGAACGGTTCGCCGGTCACGGCCCGGAGATGTGGAACACCTACGGCCCCACGGAGACCACCGTCGTGGCCTGTGCCGCCCCGCTGCGGCCTGGGCAACCCGTGCGCATCGGACTGCCGCTGGCAGGCTGGGAGTTAGCCGTGGTGAACGAGGCCGGGCAGCCGGTGGTCCACGGCGAGCGGGGCGAACTGGTCATCGGCGGCGCCGGAACAGCGCGCTACCTGGACCCCCTCAAGGACGCGGAGCGCTTCCGGCCATGCTCCGCGCTGGACACGCCGCGCGCCTACCGCTCGGGCGACCTGGTGCGCGCCGACGCCGAGGGACTGGTCTTCCTCGGGCGCATCGACGACCAGGTCAAGCTCGGCGGGCGCCGTGTCGAACTCGGCGAGATCGACGCGGCCCTCCTTGCCCTGCCGGGCGTGCGGGGAGCGGCCGCGGCCGTTCGGTCGACCGCGGCCGGTGCCCAGGTGCTGGTCGGTTACGTCGTTCCGCAGCAGGCGGCCGACGGCGGCCGCGCCTTCGAGGCTGCCAAGGCCAGGGCGCTGCTCGGCGAACGGCTGCCCGCGCCCCTGGTACCGGTCCTGGCCGAGGTGACGGCCCTGCCCACGCGTGCGTCGGGCAAGGTCGACCGCGAGGCGCTGCCCTGGCCGGTGCCCCTGGCCGACGCCGGCCACGGTGACACCACGGAGCCGGTGCACGGCACGGCCGCTCGGCTGGCGGACGTCTGGGAGCAGTTGCTGGGCCTGCGGCCCGGCCCCGACAGCCACTTCGTGGAACTCGGCGGGAGCAGCCTGACCGCCGCCCGGATGGCCTCGATGCTGCGCGGGGGCTATCCGGGTCTCTCCGTCGCCGACCTCTACCGGCACCCCGTGCTGCGGAACATGGCGGACCATCTCGACTCGCTGGCCGGGTCCGTACGGGAGGTACGCCCCGTCAGGCCGCTGCCCCGGCGGACCGCTGTCGTCCAGTTCGCCGTCGTCCAGGCCGGTTACGGAATCACCGCGCTGCGCGGGCTGGTCGGCCTGGCGGTGGCGGACGACGTGCTCGGCTGGGTCGCACCGCACCGCTGGGCCCCGCACACGTCGTGGTGGCTGGTCCTGGTGGGCTGGGCGGTGCTCTTCAGCGCGCCGCTGCGCTGCCTCATCGGCGCCGGCCTCGCCCGTACGCTGACCGGCTCGATCAGCCCGGGGGACCATCCGCGCGGCGGACGGGTCCACCTGCGGCTGTGGACCGCGGAACGGGCAGTGGCCGCGTTCGGTGTCCCCGCCCTGCTCGGCACCCCGTGGGCCGTTCGCTACGCCCGGATCCTCGGCTGCCGGACCGGACGGGACGTACGACTGCACGCCATGCCCCCGGTGACGGGCCTGGCCGAACTGGGCGACGGATGCGGCATCGAGCCCGGGGCGGACATCGCAGGGTGGTGGCTCGACGGCGACACGCTGCACATCGGCGCCGTCACCGTCGGCGCGGGCGCCCGGGTGGGCCACCGCAGCACCCTGCTGCCGGGCGCCGTGGTGGGACGCGGTGCGGAACTGGCCGCCGGCAGCTGCCTCGACGGCCGGATCCCCGACGGCCGGGTATGGACCGGCTCGCCGGCCCGGCCGGCCGAGCCCGCGCAACACCTCGCGGGCGTCGGCCGGCCCGCGCGGCCTGCGCACCGCTCGCGTGCCTGGCGGTCGGCCTACGCGCTCTCCCTCGCCCTGCTTCCCCTGCTGTCCCTGCTCGCGGCGGCCCCCGCGCTGTTCGCCGCCTGGCTGCTGGTGCGGGACACGCCGACGCTGCCGGAGGCGGCCGGGCATCTGCTCGTCGCCGCGCCGCTGTTCACGGTCCTGACCACGGTGTGCGGGATACTCGTCACCGCGGTCGCGGTGCGGCTGCTGAGCCGCTCGATCAGGCCCGGCCTGTACCCCGCGGACGGGGGCGTAGCCTGGCGGGCGTGGCTGGTGACCCGGATGCTCGACGGCGCTCGCGGCAGCCTGTTCCCCCTCTACGCGAGTCTGGCCACGCCGTACTGGCTGCGGCTGCTCGGCGCACGCGTCGGCCGCGGCACCGAGATCTCCACCGTCCTGCCGCTGCCGTCCCTGCTCCGCGTGGACGACGGGGCCTTCCTCGCCGACGACACACTCGTCGCGCCGTTCGAACTGCGCGACGGATGGCTGCTGTTGGGCCCGGTGCGCATCGGGGCGCGGGCGTTCGCGGGGAACTCGGGCATCGTCGCGCCCGGCCGCGACGTCCCCGACCGGGCGCTGGTGGGTGTGCTGTCCGACGCGCCGGCCGACGGCAGGCCGGGCATGTCCTGGATCGGCCGGCCGGTGATGCCGTTGCCGCGCGTTCCGGACAGCGCCGACCCCGCACTGACGTTCGCTCCGCCCCGTCGGCTGGTGGCGGCCCGCGCGGCCGTGGAGGTGTGCCGACTGCTCCCGATGATGGTGGGCACGCTCCTGGCCGAGTGCCTGTTCCTGACCGGGCAGGAGGCCCTGGACCGGGGCGGACTTCTCCTGGCCGCGGTGGCCGGCGTTCCCTTGCTGCTCGCCGCGTCGGTGCTGGCCTGCCTGATCACGACCGGCGTCAAGTGGCTGCTCGTGGGGCGCTTCCAGGCGGTCGAGCGGCCCCTGTGGTCGTCTTTCGTGTGGCGCAACGAGTTGTTCGACACGTTCGTGGAGACGCTGGCCGTGCCGTGGGGAGCGGGTGCGCACCTCGGCACGCCCGCGCTGAACTGGTGGCTGCGCTCGCTGGGGGCGCGTGTCGGCCGCGGGGTGTGGTGCGAGACGTACTGGCTGCCGGAGACCGATCTGGTCAGCCTCGGCGACGGGGTCAGCGTCAACCGCGGATGTGTTCTGCAGACCCATCTGTTCCACGACCGGATCATGCGGATGGACACCGTGCGCCTGGGCGCCGGGGCCTCACTCGGCCCGCACAGCATCGCCCTGCCCGGCACCACGGTCGGCGCCGGCGCGTCCATCGGCGCGGCCTCCCTCGTGATGCGCGGTGAGACGGTGCCCGAGGGCACACGCTGGACGGGCAACCCCATCGCCGGGGTCCCCGCGACCGGCACCATGACGGGCACCACGACCGGCACCATGACCGGTTTCGGCGAAGGGGATGCGGCATGACGTGGTGCAGCCGGCGTGCGCTGCTGCGCGGTGCGGCGCTCGCTCCCCTGGCGGCGACGGCCATGGACAGCCCGTCCCGCGAGGCCGAGCGCTACTTCGCCGGCCACGGCACCGACGGCCACCGCACTCTCGCCTACGACCTGCGCCTGACGTACGACCCGGCCGCCGCCACGCTCGACGGCCGGGCGCACATCCGCGCGGTGGCCGCGCGGACGCTGCGGCAGGTCCACCTCGACCTCGCCGGGCTGAGCGTGCACGACGCCCTGGTCGACGGGATCCCCACGCGCCCGTACCGCAAGGGGCGCAAGCTGGTGCTGCCCGCACCGCGGCCGATCAGGGCGGGCACGCCGTTCACCCTGGAGATCGGCTACGGCGGCCGGCCGGGCCCGGTGCGCACGCCGTTCGGCCTCATCGGCTGGGACCGCACCGGCGACCCGTACGACGGCACTCTGGTGGCCGCGCAGCCGCTCGGCGCCCCGTCGTGGTTCCCGTGCAACGACCGGCCGGACGACAAGGCCGAGTTCACCTTGCGGGTGACCGTGCCCCGCGGCCACCAGGTCATCGCCAACGGCACGCTCCTGCACCGCGGGGGCACGGGTTCGAGCGAGTGCTGGACGTACCATCACCCCGGTCCCATGGCCCCCTATCTCGCCGCGCTGTACACCGGCCGGTTCGCCCGGCGGACCTGGCAGGCCCGCGACACGGCGACCGGCCGCCGGGTCACCGGCCGCGACGCCTACCCCGCGCGCATCTCCCGGGAGGCCGCGTACGACCTGGCCCGTCAGCCCGAGATGGTGGAGACCTTCACCGGCTGGTTCGGTCCGTACCCCTTCGAGACGTACGGCGCGGTCGTGGTGGACGCCGATCTGGACGAGCCCGTCGAGAACCAGACGGCGTCCGTCTTCGGCCGCAACCACATAGACGGCGACCGGACGTGGGAGACGCTCGTCGCACACGAACTCGTCCACCAGTGGTACGGAAACAGCGTGAGCCTGCGGGACTGGCGGGACATCTGGCTCAACGAGGGCTTCGCCACCTACGGGGAGTGGCTGTGGTCGGAGCACATCGGCGAGGACTCCGCCGACACCATCGCCAGGGCGGCCTGGCACACCATGGACAGGAGGCACGACGGCCTGCGGATCGCCGACCCCGGACCGGACCGTCTCTTCGACGACCGCGTCTACTCCGGCGGCGCGTGCACCCTGCACGCTCTGCGTCTGACGGCGGGCGACGAACGGTTCTTCTCGATGCTGCGCGGCTGGCACCGTGCCCACCGCGGCAGCAGCGCCGACACCGCGACCTTCATCGCCCACGCCGCACGCTCGATGCCCGCGACAGCGGAGCCCCTGCTGCGCGCCTGGCTCTACGACACCCGCCTCCCACCCCTGCCGCCCGCCGCGACCTGACGCCATGTACCGCAGGGCACAGGGTTCCCGCCACCCACCGGTCGGCGGCGGCTCGCGGTGTCGCGGGGCTGCGGGGCGGCTCAACTACGTTGCTCCGAGGGTGCGTTGACAGTGGACGGGATCGGCGCGACGGTGAGGGTTCCTGTTGGGCCCCGAGAGCGGAGGTCGTCACTTGACCGGTTCGTCAGCACCTCGCTCGGACACCGATCTCGTCGAACGCGTACGTGCGCTCCAACCCCTCATCCGCTCAAACGCCTTGCACGCGGAGCGGCAGGGGCGAGTCGCCGAGGAGGTCGTCGAGGCTCTCACGGACGCCGGGATTCTCCGTATGAACGTCCCCCGCCGCCACGGGGGTTACCAGAGCCCGCTGCGGACGCAGGTCGACGCGCTGAGCGAGGTCTCCGCCGCGTGCGGGTCGGCCGGGTTCATGGCGTTGATCCAGGCCGGGTGCGCGTTCATCGCGGCCCTGTTCCCCGACAGGGCACAGGACGAGATCTTCACCCGTCCCGATGTACGGGTGGGTGGCACGCTCATCCCCGGCTCGAAGGCCGTCGCGGTGGACGGCGGTTACGTGGTGAGCGGGACCTCTCCGTTCGCGACCGGCTGTCAGGACGCCGACTGGCATCTGCTGACCGCGTCGGCCGACACCGGACAGGGGCCGCCGGAGATGCTGTGGCTGGCGATCCCCATGACCGATCTCAAGGTCCTGGACGACTGGGACGCCTCCGGCCTGGCCGGGAGCGGCAGCAACACCGTCGTCGCGCAGGAGGTTCACGTACCCGCCCATCGCGTACTGCCGGTCGGGCCGCTGCTGGCGGGCACGTTTCCGTCGCAGCGCGCGAGCGCGGACCCCTTCTACCACATGCCGGTGCTGATGCTGTTCTGCGCCTGGACGGCCGCGAACGCCCTCGGTCTGGCACGGGCCGCTCTGACGGAGTTCGGCGAACGCATCCATCGGCGCGGGATCACGTACACCTTCTACGAGCGCCAGCACGAGGCCCCGGTGACCCATCTCCAGCTCGCCGAGGCCGCGATGAAGGTCTCCTCCGCGGAACTGCTCGCCGCCGACTTCGTGGGGCTGATCGAATCCCGGGTGGCCGACGGAGAGCCCTACACGGCCCAGGAGCGGTCCCGGATCAGGGCGCAGTGCGGGTATCTGGCGCGGTTGTGCAAGGAGGCCGCCGACCTGGTCGGGTCCGCTTCGGGTGCCTCTTCCCTGCACCGGGAGGTGCCGATCCAGCGGATCGTGCGGGACCTCAACGCCCTGAACCTGCATTCGTTCGTCAATCCCGCCGCCAACCTGGAGTTGTACGGCAGGGTGCTGGCCGGGCTCGACGCCGGGACGCCGTTCCTCTAGGTCCGGGCACGGGCCGCCTCGGCGGCTCGGTCGGCGTGGGTGTGTCCGGCTCAGGGCTCCGGGTTCAGGCAGGACGGCAGGGGGCCCGTGGCAGGGGGCGGGGCGGCCAGGCAGGCGGCGGCACGTTCCGGGCCCAGGAACGGGGCGAGTACGGAGAAGGCCAGGCCCGGCAGGAGTGCGGGCAGTTCGGCGGTCCGGCCGGTGGCTATGCGGCGGTAGATCGCGGAGTACACGCCGCCGACCACCGTGTCCACCAACTCCTCCTCGGGAATGGGCAGTTCGAGGTCGGGCAGGTCGGTGAAGTAGTCCCGGAAGCGGGTCAGCAGGTGTTCGCGGGCCTCTCGTCCGGCGGGGCCCACCGCGTCGATCTCGACGATCGCCATCGCCGCGAACGCGGGTGCCTCGGCGAGGATCACCAGCAGTGCGCCGAGGCCGGCGCGCATCT
Organism: Streptomyces sp. NPDC048291; assembly: GCF_043201715.1. Classification (NCBI taxonomy): domain Bacteria; kingdom Bacillati; phylum Actinomycetota; class Actinomycetes; order Kitasatosporales; family Streptomycetaceae; genus Streptomyces; species Streptomyces sp. NPDC048291. The sequence continues at coordinate 85,525 of NZ_JBICZC010000010.1, read as the reverse complement.
GCCCCGGCCAGTCGCGGGCCTGCGCACGGGCTTCCTCCATCGCGGCGAAAACCAGCGAGGTGCCGTGGTGGTGAGCGGCGAGGAAGACGTCCTCCTTGCCCTTGAAGAGCTCGTAGAAGACCGGCCTGGTCACGCCGGCGGCCTGGCAGATGTCGCTGACCCGGGTTCCGGCGTAGCCGACCTGGGCGACGGTGCGGACGAACCCGTCGAGCAGCCGGTCCCGTTGGTTGGCGGCGACGGCCTCCGGCGAGGTGCGGCGCGGACCCCGCCGCAGCGAGCGCTCCGGGTCGCGCGCCCTGCGGGTACCGGGCAACACCAGCGGCGGCGGCACCGGCGAACCTGCTGCCATTCCAGGCCCCTTCTCACGACGTCACGTGTCATGCCTTGACGTTGAATACTCGTCAGGTTTACAACCTTCACAGGTTTTCTTCTCACGCGGACCTGCGGTGGACGACCTGCTGGAGCCGTCAGTGTCACGCACCCGCAAGGCGCCAACAAGTGCACCGGCGTCCCTGACGCCGGATCAGCCATCAGCAACGCGCACCGGTCCGGCAGTCCGTTACCAGGGACCGCCATGCCCGGGCGCCCGTCCTTCTACATGTCCGGGACGGGCGCCCTTCCCTCATACCACCCGCACGCCCGAAAGAGGAATCCCGCATGCGCAGAATCGGTGTCTCCGCCTTAGCCGTCAGCGCCGCTCTGTCCGCCCTGACCCTCCTTCCGGCCGCCTCGGTATCGGCGGCCGGCTCCGTGCTCACCTACGGCAGCGCCGGCGGCAACGCGGTCTCCGTGGGCGACGTACTCACCGCGTCGCTGGCGAGCGGCACCAAGGCCACCCTCGCCACGGCCAGCGGCGGCTCCAGCGGCATCACCTGCACCGGCTCGTCGCTGTCCGCCACGGTGACGTCGAACCCCGCCGCCCCGGGCACCGCGACCGAGTCCGCGACCGCCCAGACCTTCAGCGGCTGCACCAGCAACGTCCTCGGCGTCACCGGCGTGCAGAGCGTCACCGTCAACAACCTGCCCTACACCACGTCCGCCGCCTCGGGCGGCACCGTGACCGTGACCCCGGCCTCGGGCAGCACCATCCAGACCACGGTGGTCCTCTCGACCCTGCTGGGCACCGTCAACTGCGTCTACCGGGCGTCCACTCTCTCCGCGGTGAGCTCCAACACCGCCAACAGCCTGACCTTCACCAACCAGGCCTTCACCAAGGCGTCCGGTTCGTCCCTGTGCGCGGCAAGCGGATACTTCACGGCCGCCTACGCACCGGTCGTCGACAGCAGCGTCAGCGGCTCCCCGGCCGTGTACACCAACTGACGCCCCGCCCGGAGGTCCGGCCCGCCACCCCTGTGACGGAGGGCCGGACCTCTGGCGTGCGGACCTCGCCCGGCAGCAGGCCCGGCACTGGCAGACCGTAGAACTGAATGACCGCCGCCTGACCGCGGGAATCCGCCCCTAGTCCCCTAGTCCCCTAGTCCCCTAGACCCCTAGACCCCTAGTCCCCTAGTCCCCTCAACGAACGTCGAGCCGTCCGGGCAGCGCGGTACCCGGAGCGGCACCTCGCGCGGTCCTATCCGGCCCGGCGCCCCCCGGCTCGCCCGGGTCCGTCGGCAGGCTGCGAAGGCGGCAAGATATCGGGAGCAGGTGACCCGGGCCTCGGTTTCCGGGAGATTTCCGGCGGCTGTGAGTGCCGGGAGCGATGGTCACGACTTGGGTCCGAGCGCTTGTGCGGTTGTGCGGGGCCGTGGACCATGGCCGAATCGCGCCCCTCCCGAGCACGCTGGAGCTCCCGGTGACCGCTGCCCCACTCGCACCCGAACCGGTCGACGCACCGGCCGCCGCCCAGGCGGAGCGGCAGAAGCTGCGCAAGCACTTCGGCCGCTTCGACATCCTGTTCTTCCTGCTGTGCACCATCGTCGGGGTGGACACCATCGGTGCCGTGGCCTCGTCCGGGGCGGAGGCGTTCACCTGGCTGATCGTGCTCGCCGTGGTGTTCTTCGTGCCGTCCGCGCTGCTGATCGCCGAGCTCGGGGCGGCCTTCCCCGACGAGGGCGGCCCCTACATCTGGACCAGCCGGGCCTTCGGGCGGCTGGCCGGTGCCGTCAACAACTTCCTGTACTGGATCACCAACCCGGTGTGGCTGGGCGGCACCCTCGCGGTCTCCGCCGTCACGGCGTACACCACCTTCTTCAACGACGGGAAGGAGCTGAGCACCCCCGCCTTCTACGTCTTCACCGTCGTCTTCGTCTGGGTGGGCGTGCTCGCCGCGATCCTCTCCTTCGACGTCGGCAAGTGGATCCCGACCATCGGCGCCTGGAGCCGGTTCGTGCTGCTCGGCCTGTTCACCGTCACGGTCGTGGTGTACGGGATCCAGCACGGTCTGCACGGCTTCGGCATCGGCGACTTCTCGCCGACCTACGCCGGATTCGTCGGCCTGGTACCGGTCCTGATGTTCAACTACGTCGGTTTCGAGCTGCCCAACACGGCGGGCGACGAGATGACGAACGCGCAGAAGGACGTCCCCTACGGCATCTTCCGCAGCGCCGTCCTCTCCGTCCTCCTCTACGCGCTGCCGATCCTCGGCATCCTGCTCGTCCTGCCGGTGAAGGCGATCACCGGCCTCGGCGGTTTCGTGGACGCGATCCGGCAGGTCTTCACGGTGTACGGCGGGCACGTCGCCGCCGACGGCACGCCCACGCTCAGCGGCTTCGGCACCGTGCTCGGCGACCTCGCCGCGATCATGTTCATCCTCACGGTGCTGTCCTCCGGCGTCACCTGGATCATGGGCTCGGACCGCGCCCTGGCCGTCTCCGGCTACGACGGCGCCGCGCCCCGCTTCCTCGGCGTGATCTCCAGCCGGTTCGGCACCCCGGTCCGGGTGAACATCCTCAGCGGCCTGGTCTCCACCGGCGTCCTGATCCTGGCCCACCAGCTGACCAACGGCAGCGCGGCCAAGCTCTTCGGCGCGGTCCTCGGCCTCGCCGTGTCGACCACCCTCGTCAGCTACCTGGGCATCTTCCCGGCGCTGCCGTTCCTGCGCCGCAAGTACCCGGACACGCCCCGCCCCTACCGGGCCCCGTTCCCCTGGGTCATCAGCGGGGTCCTCACCCTGCTGATCCTCTTCGCCAGCGTGCAGCTGGTCGCGCCCGGGGCCGGCGACCACTGGTTCGGCGCCGAGTACGCGCCGGACGGCTGGACCCACGCCGAGCGCGGGAAGTACCTGCTGACGGAGCTGATCCCGCTCGTCGGGTTCATGCTCCTCGGTGTCCTGTTCTGGGCGCTGGGGCGGCCCACCCGGGTGGCGGCCGTCGAGAAGTAGAGCGCGAATGCTTGAACCATAAACATGCGGTGCCTACGGTTGCGCCCATGCCCCTCATTCGCGAACTTCTGATCGGCGGCAAGGACGTCCCCGCACTGTCCGGCCGTACCACCGAGGACATCGCCCCCTACACCGGCGAGGTCTACGCCACGGTCGCCGCGGCCGGGCCCGAGGACGTGACCCGCGCCGTGGACGCCGCCGACGCGGCCTTCGAGGCCTGGGCCGCGCTCGCTCCCTTCGCCCGCCGCGCGATCTTTCTGAAGGCCGCCGACCTGCTGGAGTCACGCGCGGAGCAGGTCGCCGACCTGATGGCCCAGGAGGTCGGCGGCACCCGGCCGTGGGCCGGCTTCAACGTGGGTCTCGCGGCGAACATCCTGCGCGAGGCCGCGGCCGCGATCACCGCGCCGCGGGGTGAGGTGCTCAGCGCCCAGGAGGAGGGCGCGCTGGGGCTCGCGGTACGGGAGCCGCTCGGGGTGGTGGCGGCGTTCGCCCCGTGGAACGCCCCGGTCATCCTCGGCGTCCGGGCGGTGGCGGCGCCGCTCGCGGCCGGCAACACGGTCGTCGTCAAGCCCAGCGAGGACGCGCCGATCGCCTGCGGGCTGCTGGTCGCGGACGTGCTCCGCGAGGCCGGCCTGCCCGACGGGGTGCTGAACGTGGTCACCAACGCCCCCGAGGACGCGGCCGGCATCGCGGAGGCGCTGATCGCCGACCCGCGGGTACGGGCGGTGAACTTCACCGGCTCCACCGGCGTCGGGCGGATCATCGGCACCCACGCGGCACGGCACCTCAAGCCGGCGGTGCTGGAGCTGGGCGGCAAGAACGCGGTACTCGTCCTCGCGGACGCCGACGTGGACTACGCGGTGGACGCCGTCACCTTCAGCATGTTCATGAACTCCGGGCAGATCTGCATGTCCGGCGACCGCATCCTCGTCCACGACTCGCTCGCCGAGGAGTTCACCCGCAAGCTCAGCGCCAAGGTCGCCGCCCTCCCGGCCGGTGATCCGGGCGACCCGCGCACAGTGGTGGGCCCGCTGGTCACCGCCTCCGCCGCGGAGCGCGTGGCCGGGCTGGTGGCAGACGCCGTCGCAAAGGGCGCCACCGTGCTCACCGGGGGCGGACGGCCGGAGGGCGCGGTGCATCCGGCGACCGTCCTCGCCGACGTCCCCAAGGACGCCGAGCTGTACTACGCGGAGGCCTTCGGACCGCTCGGCGTCGTCGAGACGTTCACCGACGACGCCACCGCGATCGCCCTCGCCAACGACACGGACAACGGGCTGACCTGCGGCATCATCACCGAGAACGCGACGCACGGGCTGGCGGTCGCGCGCCGGGTCCGTACCGGGATCGTCCACATCAACGACCAGTCCGTGGCCGACGAGCCGCATGCCCCCTTCGGCGGGATCAAGGCCTCCGGGTACGGCCGGTTCGGCGGCCGGTGGGGCATCGAGGCGTTCTCCAACACGCGCTGGGTGACCCTCGCGACCCAGCGGGCGCACTACCCGTTCTGAGCACGGCGGGAGCCGGCCGGCCCGGGTCACAGCGGGTCGGTCCAGCTCGCGTCCGAGCGGGTCAGGGTGAACGCGTTCAGGGTGCAGCCGACAAGGAGGACGGTGGCGAGCAGCAGCGGCAGGGAGGGGTCGCCGTGGCGGACGGCGAAGGTGCCGACGAGGGCTCCGGCGAACATCGCCAGGACCGACAGGGCGCGGCGGCCGCTCTTCCCTCCGGGGCCGCCGGCGGCCCTGCTGTCGGCGGCGAGGCCGGTGATGGTCATGGTCAGGACGGTGGTGGTCAGGTCCGGCACGGCGAGTGCGCGGGCGGTCGCGTTCTGGATGCCCATGGCGAGGCCGAGGAGGGCGATCAGCGGGTAGCGGGTTCCGGCCGCGTGCAGCGGGGCCTGGTACCGGGCGACGGCGTAGGCCGCCAGGACCAGGACGGTCTCCAGGACGAGCGCCAGGTGCAGGACGCGGCCCCGGTGGGCCCGGCGCCGGTGGGCGGTCCGGCCGCCCAGCAGGGCGCCCGCCGCGAAGGCGGCGAGCGCGGCCAGCGAGGCGGCCAGGGAGAAGCCGGCGGCGCCCGCCAGCGCGAAGCCGGAGAAGACGACGTTGCCGGTCATGTTGGCGACGAAGACATGGCCGAGCGTCAGGTAGCTGAAGGAGTCCACGAGGCCGGTGACCACGGTGAGGGCGAGCATCACCGGCGGCAGCGGGCCGTGGCGGTCGGCCGGGTCGGGCAGCACGGTGGCCCGCACGTCTCTTGCCAGGGGCCGGACCGCGTCCATGATCGGCATGGTGGTCCCTTCGGGTCGGGAGCGGCGACGCGCCCGGTGGGGTGCGTCCCGTCCAGCGTCCGGCCGGTCCGGTCGTGCAGTCCAACATATGGATCCGGTCGCACCGATCGCTCGCACCGATCGCTCAGCCCGATCGGCCGCCGAACTGCAGGTCGATCACGTCGAGGAAGGCCGCGGCGGCCGGCGTCAGGCGGGTGCCGTCGTAGACCACGCAGCTGTGGTGCATGGCCTCCTCGTCCACGAGACGCAGCATCCGGGCGCCGCGGGGCAGTTCGTCGGCGGTGTCGAGGCCGAGCAGGGAACCGGGGCCGACGACGGAGGAGCGGGGGACGACGGTGACGCCCACTCCGCGTACGGCGAGCCGGATCATGTCGTGGATCAGTCCGACCTCGAAGTCCTGGCCCGCCTCCACGCCGGCCCGGGCGAAGGCCGCCTCGACCTGCCGGCGCAGCCCGCTGCCGCGGGAGAACTGGATCAGCGGGTGGCTGTCCCGCAGGTCGGCGAGGTCGACGGCCTCCCGGTCGGCGAGGGCGTGCTCCCGGGGCACGACGGCGACCAGCGGGGCGCTGCCGAGCACCCGGTGGTCCAGGCCCTCCGGCACCTCCCGGGCGGCCATGCTGACCACCGCGACATCGAGGGTGCCGGCGAGGACCGCGGCGGCCATCCGGATGCTGGGCGCGTTGGACACCCGCAGGTCGATGCCGGGGTGGCGGGCGCGGTACTCGGCCACCACCTCGACCATGTCGACGGACACGACCGTCGACTGCACCAGGCCCAGCCGCAGCCGGCCCCGGCGCAGCCCGGCGAGGGCGTCGAGGGCGGCCCGGGCGTTGTCGACGTCCGCCAGGATGCGCCGGGCCAGCGGTTCCAGCAGCTCACCGGCGGCGGTCAGCCGTACCGACCGGCTCGTGCGGTGGAACAGCGGGGCGCCGACGTCGTTCTCCAGCCGGGCGATCTGCTGGCTCAGCGCGGACTGGGCCACGTAGCAGCGGGCCGCGGCCTGGGTGAAGTTGCGGGTCTCCGCGACCGCCAGGAAGTACTTCAGATGCCGCAGCTCCATGGCGTCAATCTCTCCCGCCGCTGGATTCCGGTCAATCGATCCGCCTGGCAGATCCAGGCCGACAGATCCAGCCTGGCAGATCCAGCCTGGCAGATCCCGGCCGGCAGATCCGTCCCGGGGCGCGGCCTCGGCTTGCGGGGGTGCGGGTCCGGCGCGTAAGAAAGCCGCTTGGGAACAGCGGGGAAGGCGGGGACCGGGGTGTCCGGCCCGGCATCCACCTCTCGGGGAGCGGCGGCATGGCAGTCACCACGAAGGACGACGTCGGCGGTGGTTCCCCGACGCCCGGTTCGGCCTGGGCGCCGCTGGCGCTGCCGGTGTTCCGGGCCCTGTGGATCGCGCAGTTCGTCTCGAACACCGGCACCTGGATGCAGACGGTCGGCGCGCAGTGGCTGCTGCTCGGCCACGGGGCGACTCTGGTCACGCTCGTGCAGACCGCGTCCAGCCTGCCGGTCGTGCTGCTGGCGCTGCCGTCGGGAGTGCTCGCCGACCGGTTCGACCGGCGCGGCCTGCTCGTCGTCGCCCAGGTCGCCATGTGCGCGGTGGCGGCGGTCCTCGCCGTGCTGGCCTTCGCCGGCGCGCTGGCCCCGGGTGCGCTGCTCGCGCTGACGTTCCTGCTGGGCTGCGGCACCGCCCTGATGGGCCCGGCCTGGCAGGCGATCCAGCCCGAACTCGTGGGGCGCGCCCAGCTCGGCCAGGCCTCCGCGCTGGGCGCGGTCAACATGAACCTGGCCCGCGCCATCGGACCGGCCGTCGGCGGTGTGCTGGTCGCGGCGGCCGGCGCGGGGTGGACGTTCGCCTTCAACGCGCTGTCCTACCTGGGCATCGCGGCCGTACTGCTGCTGTGGAAGCGTCCGGCGGGCGCGTCCGTCCCGGCCGCCGAGGGCGAGGGCTTCTTCACCGCCCTGTACGCGGCCCGCCGTTACGTGTGGAACGCGCCCGGGGTCCGGCGCGTGCTGCTGCGCACCGCGCTGTTCATCCCGGGGGCCGCCGCCGTGTGGTCGCTGCTGCCGCTGGTCGCCGGCGACTCGCTGCACCTGGGCTCCGGCGGATACGGTCTGCTGCTGGCCGCCGTCGGGTTCGGTGCGGTGGGCGGCGCGTTCCTGCTGCCCCGGCTGCAGCGGCTGCTCGGCGCCAACGGTGTCCTGGCCGCCGGTGCCGTCGTCTTCGGCGCGGTCCTGGCCGTCCTTGCCACGGTCCACGTCACGTGGGTGGTCGTGGTCGCGCTGCTGCCCGCCGGGGTGGCCTGGATCGCGGTCCTGTCCACGCTGAACGCCGCGACCCAGACCCGGCTGCCCGGCTGGGTGCGGGCCCGCGGGCTCGCCGTCTACCTGCTGGTCTTCCAGGGCGGCCAGGCCCTCGCGGCCCCGCTCTGGGGCGGGCTGGCCCAGGGCGCGGGGCTCGGCACGGCCCTGCTCGTGGCGGCGGGGCTGCTCGTGGTCACCGCCGCCACCGTCCCGCTGTGGCCGCTGTACGACGCCGCGCGGATAGACCCGACGCCGTCCGACCACTGGCCGACCCCGCCCCTGGTCTACGAGCCGGGACCGGCCGACGGTCCGGTCCTCGTCTCGGTCGTCTACCACGTCTCCCCCGACGACCGGGTGGCCTTCGCCGGGGCGATGGAGAACGTGGCCCGCTCCCGGCGCCGTACCGGGGCGCTCACCTGGGGGCTTTACGAGGACGCCACCGAGCCCGGCCGGTTCATCGAGAACTACCTCGTCGGGTCCTGGGCGGAGCACCTCGCCCAGCACCACACCCGCCAGACCGTGACCGACCGGCGCTTCGAGGAGCGGGCCCGGTCGTTCCTGCTGCCGGGCACCACGCCCGAAGCGACGCACGCCTTCGACGCCGCCGTCGCCGCCGGGCGGGGCCACCGGCCTCCCGCGCGTCCGCCGGCTCCGGACGTCTCCCCGGCCTCCGGTTCCCCCGCCTCCGGAGCCGGAGCCGGAGCCGGTCAGGACGGGTAGCCGAAGATCGTTGCGCGTACGCTCGTGCACATGGTTCAGCATCGAATGGTCGACGTGAACGGGATCCGGCTGCACATCGCCGAGGAGGGTTCCGGCCCGCTGGTCGTGCTGCTGCACGGCTTCCCCGAGTCCTGGCACTCCTGGCAGCACCAGTTCGGCCCGCTGGCCGCGGCCGGCTACCACGTGGTCGCCCCCGACCAGCGCGGGTACGGCAGCAGTGACCATCCGGCGGACGTCGAGGCGTACAGCATCTTCCACCTGGTCGGTGACGTCGTCGGGCTGATCCGGGAGCTGGGTGAGGAGCGGGCGTTCGTCGTCGGGCACGACTGGGGCGCGCCGGTCGCCTGGCACACCGCGCTGTTCCGCCCCGACCTGGTGCGCGGGGTGGCCGGGCTGAGCGTGCCGCCGCCGTTCCGCGGTGCGCAGCCGCCGCTGGAGACGATGGACCGGAGGTTCGGCGGGCGCTTCTACTGGAACTACTTCGACCGCCCGGGTGTCGCCGACGCCGAGTTCGGCCGCGACCCGCGCACCACGCTGCGGAAGTTCTTCACCATGGCGTCCGGGGAGGGCGCGGGCACCGGTGAGATCCGGCAGCCCCTGGTCGACCCCGAGCGCGGCTGGCTCGCGGACATGCCGGATCCGGAGATCCTGCCGCGGTGGTTCACCGATGCGGACCTCGACGCGCTCACCGAGAGTTTCGCCCACGGCTTCACCGGGGCCCTCAACTGGTATCGCAACCTCGATCGCAACTGGGAACTGACCGCCCCCTGGCAGGGCGCCGTCGTCACCCCGCCCGCGCTGTACGTCTACGGCGACCGCGACCTGGTCCCGGCGTTCCCCGGCACACCCGAACTCATCGCCCGGCTGCCCGAGTTGATGCCCAACCTGGTGCGCGAGCCGCTGGAGCTGGCGGGTTGCGGGCACTGGACCCAGCAGGAGCGGCCGGACGAGGTGAACGCGGCGCTGCTGGACTTCCTCAAGTCCCTTTCCTGAGCCCCTCGGGGGCCGGGCCCGGCGGTCCGGACGTACCTCTACGATCTTCTCGTGAGCGCGTGGAACAAGACCCTGACCGCGGCGGGCATCACGGACCCGGAACTGCGCCTGGACTACGGCGTCCAGCGGCGGGCGGTGCGGCAGTACCGGCGCAGCGCCTACCTGGCCTGCCGGGTGCTGCTGCCGCCCGCCGTGCTGCCCCATGTGGTGGCCGCGACCGCCGTGATGCACCACGGGGACACTCTCCTGGACAGCGGCCCGAAGCCGGAGCGGGCGGTGGCCTGGGCCGCCTGGGAACGGCGGGTGCGCGCCGCGCTGGAGACCGGGACCAGTGACGATCCGCTGATCCGCACCCTGCTGCACACCGTCTCCGCGTACCCGCGGCACCGGGCGGCCGTGGAGTCGTATCTGGCCACCGCCGCCGCGGAGTTGGCGTTCGAGGGCTTCGCCACCGAGACCGACTACCAGGCCTATGTGGACGCCTACTCGCTGCCCGCCTTCCTGCCGATCGCCGGGCCGCTGGGGCCCGAGAGCGACACCGACGGGCGGTTCCGGGCGGGTTGCCGCACCCTCATCGACGGCAGCCAGCGGCTGGACTTCGTCAACGACCTCGCCGAGGACCTGCGGGAGGGGCATCTGGGCATCCCGGCGGAGACCTTGAAGCGTTTCTCGGTCACGGTGGAGGACCTGGAAGCGGGCCGGGCCTCCGCCGGGCTGCGCTCCCTGGTGGAGCACGAGGTCGAGACGGCCCGGACCGATCTGCGGTCGGGGCGGGAGGTGCTGCCCCTCATGCCGGCGCCGCACCGGCCGATGGTGAGCGCCCTCGTCGAGATCGAGCTGATGACCGCCGAGGCGGTACTGGCCCGCGGCACGGGCGTGCTGCGGGGTTCGGCGTCACCGTCCACGGCGGGCACCCTCAGGCTGTTGCTCGGTGCCCGCCGGGCGGCGGTGCGCGCTCAGCGGTAGCAGGTGGTGATGCCCGGGTGCCAGCGGCAGGCGATCCCGGCGAAGCCGCCGTTGTCGACGACGTCGATGCTCAACTCGGCACCGGCGCGCACGACTTGACTGTCCTGGACGAGGCCGTCGGCGCCGTCGGCGCCATCGGTGCCATCCTTGATCGTCTGCACCAGCCACCGGCCCGGGCCGACGGTCAGGGGCACGGTGGCGGTGTGGGCGGCACCGGCGTAGACCCCGCCGAGGAACCAGCGGTCCCCGCTGCGGCGGGCGAGCACGGCCTCCTGTCCGGGGCTGCCGGCCAGCAGCCGGGTGTCGTCCCAGGCGGCGGGCTCCTGGTCGAGGAAGGCCCGGGCCAGGGGCCGTTGGTCGTACGACTCGGGGGTGCCCGCGAACATCTGGAGCCCCGACTCGTAGGCGACGGTGAGCCCGACCTCGGCCGCGTCCGAGTTCGGGCGCATCCCGACGCGCTGGAAGCCGCCGGGGGTGAAGTCCATGGAGCCGATGACGTTGCGGGTGAAGGGCAGGGTCGTGAGGTGGGCGGCGGTGTTGGTGCGCTTCTCCTCGCCGCCGACGGCCTCCATGCTCATCACCTGGGGCCAGGTGCGCTGGATGCCCTTGGGCAGCGTGGCGCCGTGGAAGTCGACCATGAGGTGGTGCGCGGCGGTCTCCGGGAGGATGGCGTCGTACCACTGGAGCATGGACTGGGCCTCGGAGTTCATGAAGTCGATCTTGACGCCCTTGACGCCCCAGCGTTCCAGGGTGGGCAGCCACTGGGCGCGTTCCTCGGGTGTGTCGAGGTCGCGCTGGTGGATCCAGACGACGATCCCGACGCCCTTGGCCCGTGCGTAGTCGACGAGTTGAGGCATCCAGCTGTCGGTCTGCCAGTCGGGGTCGGTGGTGTCCCAGGCGTCGGTCTTGAAGTACCAGCCTGCGTCGACGGCCTCGTAGGGCCAGTGCCGCTCGGCCGCGTAGTCGACGTACGCCTTCTGCGCGTCGAGGCTCTGGCCCGCGGTGCGGCCGCCGGCCAGCCAGGTCCAGAGCACGGTGCCGGGGCGGATCCAGGAGGTGTCGGCGACCTTGGAGGCGGGGGCGAGGTCGTCGGTGAAGGTGGACCGGGTGACGGTGGCGAGGTCGCCGGTGATCATCGCCCGCCAGGGGGTGGTCAGGGACCCGTCGGTGTGCACCTGGCTGTCGGCGAGCCGGACGCGGTAGGTGCCGGTGCCCTGGGTGTGGGCGAGCCGGGCGCCGGAGTAGCCGCTGGTGAGGTCGGACTCGGCGAGCAGTGTGTACCCGCCGTCGGTGGCGAAGAGGGCCTGGTCCGAGTACTCGCCGGTGGGGGCGGTCGCGGCGGTGTACTGGTTGAACTGGCCCTCGTTGTCGACCCGGTAGGTGCTGAGCCAGGCGCCCGCGTCCGCCGGCAGGTTGAACGCGGAGGTCTCGCCGAGGACGTCGCCGTACCCGGCGGGCAGGACGTACCGGTAGGCGATGCCGTCGGCGGCGGCGCGCACCACGAGGTCGAGGCGGGCGCCGGCGGCGGTGGCGAAGGACAGCCGGGTCTCGTTCATGCGTACCCGGCGGTCCAGGCGCTTGCCGGACTTCGCCCGGTAGTGCTCCTCGACCGTGCGGTCCTTGCGGTGCAGGAAGCGCAACCCCTGGGAGAGGTCGGCCTGTTGGGTGAGGATGCCGACGGGCGACGGCTCGATGACCGTACGGCCTTCGCGGGTGACCGAGAGGCTGAGGGTGCCGGTGGTGTCGTCGAGGGCTATCCGGGCGCGGGGCGCGTGCGCCGCCTCGGTCACGGTCCAGGTGTGCGGCTTCGGCTGCTCGGCCCGTGCGGGCCCGGTCGCGGTGGCGAGGAGGGTGGCCGCCAGCCCGGTACAGAGCGCGGCGGCCATGGTTCTGGTGCGGGGAACGGCCATGAGAACGCTGCCTTCCGGTCGGTGGGGTCGGTGGTTACGGCAGTCCCCACGCCGCGCCCGGTTCGCTGACGGCGACGGGGGCGATGACGAGGTCGGGGCGGGAGCCGGAGTACACGAGGACCTCGCGGTCGCGGGGCAGGTCGATGGCGAGGGTGCCGTCGCCGAGGTCGTGGGTGCGGGCCGGGGTGCCGTCGTCGAGCAGGACGGTGAGCCGGCCGGTCAGGCCGTGCCGGAGCCTGAGCGGCTCGCCGGCCAGGCTGCGGATCCGGATGAAGCGGGTGCTGCCGGCCTTCCGTACCGCGCTGACCAGGAAGGCGCCCTGGGTGCGGAAGTCGTGCAGGGTGAGGTCGGCCCAGGCGGTCGGGACGGCGGGGAAGACGCGGATGATCCCGCCCCAGCTCTGGCAGAACATGTCGTGCAGGGACTGCGAGGCGGACAGCGGGGTCTCGATGACCGGACCGGCCTCGGTGTAGTGGGTGTTGGCCCGGCAGGGGTAGCGGGTCGTGGGGTCGAAGAACTTCCGCAGGTAGCCGATGGCGGTGTCGCCGTCGCCGGTCATCGCATACATCGAGGCGGCCCCGGTGTAGCTGTAGCCGCGGTGGGCTCCGGTCAGCGCGTGCCAGCGGACCACGGACTTCGTGATCAGGTCGCGGTTCTCGGGCTGGTCCCAGTTGACGAGGTACAGCGGGTACACCATCAGCAGGTGCGAGTAGTGGCGGTGGGACTGGTCGTACGGGGTGTCGCCGCCGATCATGAAGCCGTTGGCATCGACCGGGTACGGGGTGAGGCGGGTCAGTATCTCCTGCCAGCGTGGCTTCAACTCGTCGTCGACGCCGAGCAGTTCGGCGGAGTCGAGGAGGGTCTGGCAGCCCCAGCGGATCAGGGCGAGGTCGTAGTTGGTGTCCTGCGGCGGGACGACCGGGTACTCGGGCGAGAGCGTGCTCGGCAGGTGCAGTCTGCCGTCGCTGCCCGGGGTGAGGAAGTGCCAGTAGTAGTTGATCGTGCGGCGCAGCAGCGGGTAGATCGTGTCGCGCAGCAGGGACCTGTCCATGGAGTGGCGGTAGGACAGCCACACGTTGTGCAGGGCCCAGGTGAGGTCGCCGGTCTCGGCGCCGGTGCCGGGGCGTCCCACCTCGCGGTTGGTGAACATGTCGGAGCTGCGGCCGATGCCGGAGCTGTCCGTGCGGTAGGCGGCGGGCACGTTGGCGGTGAGCTGTTCCTGGTTCTGGCGCAGGGTGGTCGCGAGGGAGTCCAGTTCCGGGTGGTTGAAGGCGTGGATCAGCCAGTACTCGAGCTGGACGTTGAGGTTCCACCAGACGGCGGGCCAGGGGGTGGGTTCCAGCCAGGGCCCGGAGGTGGCCATGACCGGGCCGTCGGCGCGGCTGGCGGAGGCGACCTTGTAGAGCTGGATCCAGTGGAAGCTCTGCAGGCGCTGGTCGGGGAACGAGACGAAGCTCTTGCGGTAGAAGGCGTGCCACCAGCGGGTGTGGCGGCGCCTGAGTGTGCTGTATGACATAGCACTCCGCAGGTGCCGCCGGGAGTCCGCCTCGGCGGCGCTGTCCGAGGGGAAGCTGTGCCCGACGCTCAGCAGCAGGTCGTCGCCGCTGCGGCGGTAGGAGGTGGCCGTCTGGCCGCCGCCGGTGAGAGGTTGGAGGACCTGCTCGGTGCCGTCGGCCGTGGTCCCGGTGGTCCAGGGCGGGTTGGCGGTGTAGCCGGCCGGCGGTGCCTCCTGGATCTTGCGGGGGCTGATGGCCTCCTCGGGGTGGAAGGTCCAGGTGACGCGCTCGCCGCCGGCGGCGGTGGCGCGGACGGCGAGGACCTCGTCGTGGATGAGGGCGGCGAGGGTGAGGGTGCCGGCGGTGGTGGTGACGGTGCCGGTGAGTTCGGCGTTCCACAGGCTGAGGCGCCAGTCGACGGCGGTGATGGTGCCGGCCGGTTCGAGGGTGAGGTGTCCGACGGGCAGCCGGGCGGTGCCCCAGCCGCTGCCGAACTCCGGGCGGTGGTCCTGGACCCGGCCGTGCTGGACGGTCAGCCGGATCTGGTTGGCGCCCGGCTCCTGGTAGATCATGCTGCCGAGCAGCCCGTCGCCGAGGAACGGCCCCTCGTACCAGAGGGTCGGCAGCCTGCTCCACAGCAGGTCCTGGCCGCGCAGGAATCGGTCCCATGCGCCGTCGGTGGTCATGGTGTCGCGCAGCTTCCAGGGGTGGCGGGCTCCCTGGGCGGCCGGTTCCGCAGACGTCGCGTGGGCGGTTCCGGGCAGGGTCACGGCCGCCGCTCCGCCGAGGGCGGTGCCGAGCACGGCTCTGCGGGGTACCTGCGAACGTTGCTCCGGGTGCGAGGTCATCATCGTCCTCCAGGCCTGACGGATCATCGATACATCGGGTGTATCGCGGAACCTAGGGACCCGGCTTGCACCTGTCAATATCCCCAACACGGCAACGATCACGCCGAGTTGGGTCGTCAGATGGGCTTGAGCTCAGCGTTCACATCAATAACCTTTACCCAGGTCCTTGACTCCTCCGATGTATTGGAGTTGCCTGCGGTCGCGTCACTCTCTCGCGACTCCTCCACGGGAAAGGACAGTCGATGAACCGGAGATCCTTCTTACGAGCCGGCACCGGAGCCTTGGTCGCCCTTCCGCTGACCGATGCCGTGGCCGCCGCGGCCACGGCCCCGACCGACGGGTGGACCCAGACCTCGTTCACCTACGGCTGGCAGAAGCCCTGGAACCTCGATCTGAGCGACCGGCACAGCTCCAGCGGTGGCGTCGAGCGGATGTGGGTGTACGCCACCGACGAGCCGTTCGAGGAGGGCAGCGACACCGACCCGCGCACGGAGATGCGCTGGAAGGTCGACTACAGCACGGGCGACCACATGTGGGACGCCGACGTCTATCTGCCGTCCGGCACCGACGGCGCGACCTTCGTGCAGATCCTGCGGAGCGTCCACCCCTCGGGCACCCCGGCCACGGACATCATGCTCGACGTCTACGACACCGGCGGCGGCACCGTGCGGCGCTACGACGGCACGGTGCTCAGGACGGACGCGTACGACACCTGGTTCAACGTCAAGATCGCCCATCAGGCGAGCACCGGGACCGGGACCGTCAAGGTCTACCTGGACGACTCCCTCGCCCTGACCGTCGACGACCGGGGCCCGGCGACCCGCTACTTCAAGAACGGCGTCTACAACCACGGTTCAGGCCGTGCGGAGGCCCGCTTCCGCAACCTCCGCTACTGGACCAGATGACCGGCCGAGGTCAGCTCTTGTGCCACTTCTGGTTGGGTGTGCCGGAGCAGGTCCACAGCTGGAGCTTGGTGCCGTTGGCCGTGGCGTTGTCGGTGGCGTCGACGCACTTGTCGGCCAGGGCGCTGACCAGGTCGCCCTGCGCGCTGAGGTAGAACAGCTGGGCGCGGTTGCCGCTGCACCGGGCGACCTGGATCGCGGTGCCGTTGGCGGTGTTGCCCCAGGCCAGGTCCATGCACAGGCCGAGCGAGCGGATGGTGCCGTCGGACTGGAAGACCCACTTCTGCTTGGCGGCGCCCGAGCAGTCCAGGATCTCCAGCCGGGTGCCGTCCCCGCCCGCGCCGGTGACGTCTATGCACCGGCCGGATCCGGTGCCGACGAGCTTCACGCCGGGGACGGTGGGGGCCTTCGTACCGCTGCTTCCCGACGCGGAGCCGCCGGACGAGGACGTGCCCGACGAGGAGGACTTGGAGCCGCCGGACTTCGAACCGGACGACGTGGAGCCGGAGTTCGAGTCCGAACCCGAGTCCGAACCCGAGCCCGAGCCCGAGTCCGAACCGGAGCCGGCGGAGCCGCCTCCCGACTGCTGACCGGTCGAACCGGTGCCCGTGCCGCCGGCCGCCCCGGAACCGCCGGAGGTGGTCTTGCCGGTCTTGTGGGAGGGGGTGTGCGAGGGCGTCGGGGACGAGGACGGCGACGGGGACCCGGACTCCCCGGTGGCGGACAGCGGCGTCGGCTCCCCCGCCGCCACCACGGAGGCCGGGGTGGTGTCCGGGTCGGGGAAGAGGTCCACCCGGCTCAGCAGCGGTACGG
Organism: Streptomyces sp. NPDC048291; assembly: GCF_043201715.1. Classification (NCBI taxonomy): domain Bacteria; kingdom Bacillati; phylum Actinomycetota; class Actinomycetes; order Kitasatosporales; family Streptomycetaceae; genus Streptomyces; species Streptomyces sp. NPDC048291. The sequence goes on along the minus strand of NZ_JBICZC010000010.1, from coordinate 68,964 downwards.
CGAGGGCCACGACGACGGTGAGCCCGGCCGCAGCGCCGACGGTCGCCCACACCCGCGCGCCCGGCACCAGCCCGCGGCGGGGCATGGCGGGACGGCGGGCGAAGGTGTCGCTGAAACGTCCCGCCGGGGTACCGGGCCGTTCCGCCGGGGGCCGGGGTTTGCGAAGGGGCGGCACGTCGTCTCCTGAAGGTCTGGCGAGGGTCTCGGAACGCCCGGAACAGGTGGGGCACAGGAACAGTAACCACGGCACGGCACTGATCCGCCCACCCGTTGACGAAGATCCGGCCGAACGTCACCTTCCGTACACCTAAGCGGAGTTGTCTGTGACAAATCTGTTAAGTAGCGGACGGGTGCGACTTCGGGAACTGGGCTTATTCGCGCTAGCGTTCGTGCCTGACACGATGCGCAGTGACACAGAGCAACACGGCAGGACAGCACAACAGCACCACCGACACCGGAAGGCGGAGGCCGTGAGCCTCGACCATGACCACGCCGACAGCGCGGACCGGACGCTCGGCCTCCTCCTCGCGGAGCGCGACAGCCTGCGCCGCTTCGTGACCGGCATGATGGGGCGCGATCCCCACGGCGCGGAGGACGTCGTCCAGGAGACCCTGTTGCGGGCCTGGCAGTCGGCCGGCCGGCTGGACTGGCGGGACCGGCCCATCCGGATGTGGCTGTTCCGGGTGGCCCGCAACCTCGTGGTCGACGGCCGGCGCCGGGACCGGAGCATCCCGGTGGGGATCACGGCGGCGGACTTCGGCGGCGCCGCCCCCGCACCGGTGCCCGACCACGCCGAACAGGTCGGTGACCGGCGGGTGCTGGTCTCCGCCCTGCGCACGCTCGCTCCCGCGCACCGGGAGGCCGTCGCCCGCGTCCATCTGCTGGGCCAGCCCGGCGCCGAAGTGGCCCGCCAGCTCGGGCTGCCCCCGGGCACGGTCAAGTCCCGTACCCATCACGGCATCCGCGCGCTGCGCGCCACCCTCGACGCACACGGCTGCCGCCCGGCCGGGACCGAGCATCTCCGGGGAGAGACGACCTCATGACCTCCGACACCATCACCACCCTGCTCGGCCTCGTCGGCGTCCTGGTGCTGGTCCTCGCCGTCACACACTGGCTGGTCCGGCGCGGCGGCGGCTGGAAGGCCCTGTGGCGCCGGCTCGGGCGCGAGATCGGCCTGACCGTGAAGGCGTTCACCGGCCCGGTCCGCACGGAGCTGCGCTACCGGCGCGGTCTGCGCCTGCTGGTGCGGCTGCTGCGCGACCCGGCCGTCTGGGCCGACGCCGAGCGCGCCACGGCGCTGGCCGCGGCCGTCCGGCCCGGGGTCCGGCCCTACGGCGTGCTGGCGGGCCCGGAGTGGATGGCCGTGCTGGTCGCGGCGGACGGCGACGCGCTGCGCGAGCCGCCGGAGCCCTGGGCGGCGGACGAGAGCGACCCGCGGCTGTGGTGGATCGACCGTGCCGACCTGACGGACGACGGCGTGGAGTCCGCCGTGCCACTGCTGGTGTGCGTGGGCCACGACATGGGCCACGCCGTGCTGCTCGACGTGCGTTCCGGACCGCCCGCGCTGTCCGTGTACGGCCCGTCGCGCGCCGCCCGTTCGGCCCGCGCGGTGCTCCAGGCACTCGCCGCGCAGCTGGACGCCCGGCTGCCGGAGGGCCGGGTCGCCATCGCCGCCGGGGTGCACCCGCGGCACCCGGGGATGCCGGCCGCGGCGGCCGTCGGGCAGCCCGGCATCGAGGTCGCGGTCTGCGCCGACCCCTTGGAACACCCGCTGCCGTCCGGTGTCCGGCTGCTGAGCCTGGGCGTGGCCCGGGGCCGGGCCCGGCTGCTGGAGATCGCCCCGGACGCGGTGCTCACGGTGCACGGCGCCCCCGCCGCGGCCCGGGTCGACGTGCTGCCGCTGTCGCGGGCCGTGGCCCGGACGCTGGCCGCGCTGCCGCCGGGCCCGGAACTCCCGCACGACGAGCCCGCGGGTCCGGCGGACGCCGTGTCCGCGGCCGACCCCGACCTGCTGCCGCACGAGCCGGACCTCGACGCGGGCGCGGCCCCCGCCGCCGGGCCGACCGGGGTCTCCGCGACCCGGCCGGCCGCCGTGCCCGAGCCGGCCGCCGTGCCGGTGCCCGTTCGGGCCGCGGCCTCCGAGAGCGACGACGACTTCGCGGAACCGAGCACCTCCGAGGCGGCCGGGGTCTCCGCGACCTCGCCCCAGGCGCCGTGACGCCATGACGCCGTGACCGCCGAATCCGTCGGCGGGCGCGTCCCGGAGCCGCCTTAACCGTCGGCGGTCGTGTCCCGTAGCCGCCGTACCCGTCGGCGGGTGTGCCCCCCGACCGCCGTACCCGTCCCCTTCCCGTACGAACGAATGCCCGGCTGGGAGCCGTGAACCTCACCATCACCACCGTGGACGCCACGGACGGACAGCGCCGCGACCACCAGGTCCGGCTGCCCTCGAACGCCACCGTCGGCGATCTCGCCGCCGCCCTGAGCCAGGACGAGGCCGCCGCGACCGGCGGCGCGGACTGGGCGGCGGCCGGTGCGCCGCGGGCCCGGAACCTCTACGCCGGTGACCACCGGCTCGATCCCGGCGCGCCGGTGTCCGGCAGCGGGATCCGGGACGGCGGTCTTGTCGGGCTCGGCGGCCCGGCCCGCCCGGCCGACCTGGTCCGGATCCAGGACCACGACGGGCGGGACGGGGTCCTCGCCGAGGTACACCTCGTCTCCGGGCCCGGCGCCGGGCGCACCTGGCGGCTCGGCCCCGGCAGCCACGAGATCGGCACCGACCCGCTGTGCGCCCTGCGCCTGGACGCCGCCGACGGCGTGCCGGAGAACGGGCTGTGGGTGACCGTCGGCGCGGACGGCACCGCGGCCTGGCAGCGCATCGACAGCGACCCCGAGGCCGCCGTGCGGGCCCGGCTCGCCTCGCCGCCGCCCGACGACGCCATCACCCAGCTGCGCCGCCCCCGCCCGCAGCCGCCCCGCGAACGCCCGGCGGGTCCCGGCCCGGTGCCGTGGCCGGCCGGTGAGGACCTGACGGTGGGTCCGGTACTGCTGCGGATGACCGGGCCGGTGGAGCCGGACGCCGCCGTCACAGAATCCGCCGACGGCTACGGCGTGGACTACAACCGGCCGCCGCGGATCGCCCCGCACCTGGACGCCGAGCGGGTCCGGCTGCCGCAGCCGCCGTCGCCGCCGCAGAAGCGGCCGTTCCCGACCGTGATGATGATCTCCCCGATCGTCCTCGGCCTGTTCATGGTCAGCATCTTCAAGTCGTACTACTTCCTGGTGTTCCTGTTCCTCAGCCCGATGATGATGCTGTCGAACTGGGCGACCGGCCGGCGGGCCGCCCGCAAGCAGTTCCTGGAGTCGGAGGCGGCCTACGAGCGGCGCCGTGACGTCCTGGAGGAGCAGGTCCGGGACGCGGTGGTGGGCGAGCGGCGGGTCCGGGACAAGACCGGCCCTGACCCGGCGTCGGTGGCCCTGATCGCGACCGGTCCCGGCGGCCGGCTCTGGGAGCGGCGGCGCCGTGACCCGGACCATCTGGTGCTGCGCCTGGGCACGGTGGACCAGCCGTCGGTGCGGGAGCTGGAGGATCCGGCGCGGGACGAGAACCACCGCTCGATCCGCTGGAACATCCCCGACACGCCGATCGGCGTCGACATCACCGCGCACGGCGTGGTGGGCGTCGCGGGTCCGGCCGCCGAGGTGCAGCCGCTGGCCCGCTGGCTGGTGGCGCAGGCCGGTGTCCTGCACAGCCCGCGCGACCTGCGGATCGTCGTGCTGACCGAGCCGGACCGGGTCGCGGACTGGGCGTGGACGCGCTGGCTGCCGCATCTGCGGCCCGGTACGGCCGGTGGTCCCGTGGTGCTGATCGGCAACGACCCGGAGTCCACGTCCGCCCGGATCAGCGAGCTGGTCTCCCAGGTGCAGTCGCGCCGCCGGCAGGCCGGCAACGAACGGGACGTGGTCTTCGCCGATCCCGACGTGCTGGTGATCGCGGACGGGGCACGGCGGCTGCGGGACGTGCCCGGCATGGTGCAGGTGCTGAAGGAAGGGCCACAGGTGCGGATCTTCAGCATCTGCCTGGACGAGCAGGAGCGGCTGCTGCCCGAGGAGAGCACGGGTGTCGTGCTCGCCGCCGACGGCCGGCTGACCGTACGGCGGCCCGGTGCGCCGGACCTGCCCGCGGTGCGCGCCGACCGGGTCTCCCCCGAGTGGTGCGAGCAGCTGGCCCGCGCGCTGGCCCCGATCCGGGACGTCAGCCCCGAGCACGACGCCGGACTGCCGCAGCGGGTGCGGCTGTTGGACCTCCTCGACCAGGAGCCGCCCAACGCGCAGGCCCTGCTGAACCGCTGGCAGGCCGACCCCGCCTCCACGTCCTTCCTCATCGGCACCGGCTTCGACGGGCCGCTCTCCCTGGACCTGGTGCAGGACGGCCCGCACGGCCTGGTCGCCGGTACGACGGGTTCCGGCAAGTCGGAGCTGCTGCAGACGTTCGTGGCCTCCCTGGCCGCCGCCAACCGGCCCGACGAACTCACCTTCGTGCTGGTCGACTACAAGGGCGGCAGCGCGTTCAAGGAGTGCGCCGGCCTGCCGCACACCCTCGGCATGGTCACCGACCTCGACGCCCACCTCGTGGAGCGGGCCCTGGAGTCGCTCGGTGCCGAACTGCGGCGCCGGGAGCAGGTGCTGGCCGCAGCCGACGCCAAGGACCACCCGGAGTACCGGGCCAAGCGGGCCGCCGATCCGTCGCTGGCCCCGCTGCCCCGACTGCTGCTGGTGATCGACGAGTTCGCCACCCTGGTCCGTGAAGTCCCGGACTTCGTGCCCGGGTTGATCAGCATCGCGCAGCGCGGCCGTTCGCTCGGCATCCACCTGATCCTGGCCACGCAGCGCCCGGCCGGTGTGGTCACCGGTGACATCCGCGCCAACACCAACCTGCGGATCGCGCTGCGGGTCACCGACATGACCGAGAGCCAGGACATCATCGACGTCAAGGACGCCGTCGACATCTCCTCCGGCACCCCCGGGCGGGCCCTGGTCCGGCGCGGGCCGAAGCGGGCCGACCCGTTCCAGACCGCCTGGGTGGGCGCCGAGCGGCCCCGGGAGACCCCCGCCGCCGCGGCCGAGCCGGAGGCAGGTCCCCGCAAGCCGGTGCGCGCGGTGGACGTGGGCTGGGACGCGCTCGGCCGCCCCGCCGAACTCCCCGCCGACACGCGGACGGTGACCACCGCCGCCGCGCAGGGCCCGGCCCCGACCGACCTCCAGGTGCTCGTCGAGGAGATCCGCACCGCGGCCGACCTGCTGGACGACTTCACCCCGCAGCCCAGCCCCTGGCTGCCCCCGCTCCGGCGCGAGCTGACCCTGGACGACCTGGACGAGCTCGGCGCCACCCGCGAGGGCCGGCTGGTGATCCCGTACGCCCTGGAGGACGTGCCGCAGCTCCAGCAGCGCCGCGTCGCCGTGGCCGACCTGGCCACCTTCGGGCACCTGTACGTGATCGGCGCCCCGCGCTCGGGCCGTACCCAGGTGCTGCGGACCATCGCCGGGTCGGCGGCGCGCGCGGCGAGCACCGCCGACGTGCACATCTACGGCATCGACGCGGGCGGCGGCGGGCTCACCGCGCTCGGTGCGCTGCCGCACTGCGGTGGCGTGGTCTCCCGGCACGACCTGGAGCGGCTGGGCCGGATGCTGCACCGCCTGAACCGGGAACTGACCGAGCGGCAGGACCTGGCGCAGACGCACAGCGCGACCGGCATCGCCGAGCTGCGCAAGCTGCTGCCGAAGGCCCAGCGGCCCGCGCACATCATGCTGTTCATCGACGGCTGGGACTCGCTCTCGGTCATCATCGACGAGCATGACCACGGCCAGCTGGTGCAGGAGGTGACCCGGCTCATCCGCGAGGGTGCCGCCGCCGGCATCCATGTCGTCGCGACCTCCGAACGCTCCCTGCTGGGCGGGCGGATGGCCGCGCACAACGACCACAAGCTGCTGCTGCGGCAGGGCGACCGCAGCGACTACCAGGCGGTCGGCATGATGCCGAACAAGATCCCCGCCGACATCCCGCCGGGCCGGGGCTGGCACGTCCTCAGCGGCACCGAGACCCAGGTGGCGCAGCTGGCGGCCGGCGGCGGCACCGAGCAGGCGGAGGCGCTGCGCGCGATCGGCGAGGCCGCCCGCAAGCGGGACGCGCAGGTCCCGGACGCCCGGCGGCCGTTCCAGGTCGCGGTGCTGCCGCGCTCGGTGGAGTTCGCCGAGGCCTACGAGAAGGTCGCGCGGAGCGACCGGCGGCCGATGTGGGGACTGCTCGGCGTCGGCGGCGACGAGGGCGGCCCCGTCGGCACGGACCTGGCGGGTTCCGCCTCGGCGTTCGGCGTGTTCGGCCCGGCCGGGTCGGGGCGCAGCAACGCCCTCGCGTCGATCGCGGTGTCCCTGCTGGCCGGCGGTACCTCGCTGGTCGTGCTCACCCCGCGCGAGTCGCCGCTGCGTGCCCTGGAGCGGCATGCCACGGCCACCGTGCTCACCGAGAACGACCCGTCGGCGGACACCGTGCAGGCGGCGCTCGACGCGCTGCCGGGGCCGAAGGCGGTGGTGATCGACGACGCCGACCTGCTCACCGGCTCGGCGGCGGACAAGCTCCTCAAGGAGATCGCCGTCTCGGGCCGCGACCGGGGCCTGGGTCTGGTCTACGCGGCTTCGGCGGAGGGCTTCCAGAGCGGGATGAGCGGCTGGACGCTCGCGGCCCGGCGGGCCCGGCGCGGGCTGCTGCTGGCGCCGAAGAACCTCACCGAGGGCGACCTGGTCGGCGTACGGCTGATGCCGAGCGTGGTCCGGGCGACGACGCACCCGGGCCGGGCGTGGACGGCCGGTCCGGGTGGTGGGCTGCTCGCCCTCCAGGTGCCGCTCACCCCGCTGCGGGCCTGACCCCCGCCGCACGGCACGAGAAGGGGCCTTCCCGGACTTCCCGGGAAGGCCCCTTCTGGCGTACGGGTATTACGGGTATTACGGGTGTTACGAGTTGTTCTGCAGGCTGCTGCTGATGCCCTGGTCGAACTGGATGGCGTTCTCCTTGATGCCGTTGAACATCTCGGAGAAGTCGTTGATGCCCTTCACGGCGGCCAGCAGGCTGGTGTCGAAGTTGTTGTAGGTCGTGCGGATGACCTCGCTGGACTGCTGGAAGACCATGCCGTCGTCGACGAGGGTGTTGACCCGGTTGCGCAGGTTGCTGAGCACCGGCAGCAGGTTCTCGTGGGCGTCGTGCAGCAGGCTCACGACCTCCTCGATCTTGTGGTAGTCGAGGTTGATGCCGTTGTAGCTGGCCATGGGGTTCCTGTCCGTTCCTGTTGGGTCGTCAGTCGTCAGTCGTCGTCATCGGTGGTGCCACCCACCTGCTGCCAGTCCGGCTGGTTGCCGTTGGCGTCCTTGGGACCACGGGTGTACTGGGTGGTGTCGCCGTCACTGCCGGTGGTCACCATCGTGCCGCTGCCGTCGGAGTTGAGGTTGGTCTCCGAGTGCACGGTGCTGCCGTCCGGGTACGAGGTGTCCGTGGTGTAGTGGTTGCCGTCGCTGGAGTAGTTGGTGACCGAGGTGTACGTCTTGCCGTCGTAGGTGACGGTCGACTCCTCCTTGATCACGTGGTGCTGGTCGTCGAGCGTGAGATGCGTGTGGACGCTGCCGCGGTCGGTGGTGATCGTCTGGTCCAGCGGCGGGTCGCCGGGGTCGGTGGCGGAGCAGAAGTCCGGCATCGTGCCGTCAGGGCCCGGCACGCACTGGTCGAGGTGGGACTGCTTGTAGTCCCACAGTTCCTTGTCCCGGAAGTAGTTCTGCAGGCCGAGGTTGCTGCCTGTGATGCCCATGCCCTGGGCGAGTTCGGAGTCGAACGACAGGAACGCCTCGCCCACCGAGCCGAAGGCGCCCGCCAGTTCCTTGAGGCCCTTGTCCGCGTGGGACATGGTGCTGCTGGCGTTGGAGTAGAAGCCCGAGAGCGCGTCGGCCAGGGACTGGTCGCCGAGGACCGTCAGGGCCTCGCCGGAGGTGTATCCGTCGTAGTCCGTCTGGCCCAGCCGGGAGAACGTGCTGTTGTCGAGAAGCGGACCGATGTCGCCGGCCAGGTTCTCCAGGTCCCGTTTGGCGTCGTTGAGCACGTTGTATTCGATTTTCAGGCCATCGGCCATGCGTGGGCCTCCCAGTCGTGACTCCGGTCAGTTGGACCACGCCGCACGCGCCCCGCCGGTTCACCCGGTACGGCGGCTGTAACCCAGGTCACGTGAACCGCATGGATGGCTGTGGCGTGGTCAGTTGGGGAGTCGACCGCCCCGAGCCCCGCAGCTTCCGGGAGGAACCCGTATGCCACGCCCGACCGACTGGAACGCGATCGGGCTGGACAGCGACCCCACTCCGGGTGAGCCGGACCAGATCCGGACGCTGTCCACCGAGCTCAACCACCTGGGTTCCGAGGCCCGGCGCATCAGCACGGCGATCGACGCGGTGATGAACACCGCCGGTGACAGCGTCTTCGTCGGCGAGGCCGCGGACGCCCTGCGCGGCAAGGTCAACGACCGGCTGCGCGGGCACATCGAGGACGTGGCGCAGTCCTTCGAGAGCGCGGCGACGGCGCTGAGCACCTGGGCGGACAAGCTGGTCGACCTCCAGTCCCGGGCCGACGGCGCGCTCAACTCGGGCCGCGGTCTCTCCGAGGACGACCCGGACCGGGAGACCTACGCCGCCACGGCCCGGCAGGCCGGCACCGAGCACGGCGAGGGTGCCTCCGCCGCGGCGGGCAGCATCTCGGGCGTCTCCAACATCCAGCTGCCGATCTCGGAGTGCCAGATCTTCTGGGAGGCGTTCCAGTGGCTGGCGATCATCCTGATCGTGCCGGCGCTGATCTTCGGCGGCCCGATCGCGCTGCTCGCCCTCGGCGTCAACCTGACCCTGTTCATCAAGACGATCGTCGACTTCGCCAACGGCAACGCCAGCTTCCTCGACCTCTTCCTCGCCGGACTGGGCATCCTGGCGCCCACCACCAAGGCGCTGCCGATCTTCCAGATCATCAAGAGCGTCGGTACGACGGCCTTCGCGAAGGGCTTCGCCAACATCGCCCGGGGCACCTTCCAGGCCCTGCGCAACCTGTTCACCAACGGCTTCCGCCCCACCACCCTGCTGCTCGGCCTCAAGGACCTGGTGCGGCTCGGCAGCACCTGGGTCTTCAAGGGCGGCCTGTGGGTGCTGGACGGCATCCACAACCTGCCCAACGTCATCAGCCACGGGGTCAACTCCCTCGGCCTGACGGTCGTGCAGGGCTTCAAGGCGATCCCCGGGTTCGTGCGCGGGCTGCCGGAGACGCTCTCCCGGGGCTGGCAGGCGACCAAGACCTGGGTGGGCCAGGAGTTCGGCGGCACCAAGTGGCTGCGGATCCTCCTGCCGGTGGACGCGGCGGAGATCGGCGAGTACGGCTTCGCGCGCGCCCTGCGGATCAGCCTCTTCGACCGCGGTGTGCTCGGCCGGCACGTCTTCGGCGCCCCGATCACCAGCGGCATCGGCCGTACGATCAGCTCGGTCCCGGTCGACCCGCGCACCGTCGACGCCCTGGTCGACATGCCCCGCATCCAGCTGAACGAGGTGCGGTTCGGGGCGGGTTCGGGGCCGGGCGGCATCCGCAACCTCGACCTGAACATCCCGAGCACGCATCTGGACGTCACCTCGACGCTGCGTCCGCCGTCGCTGAACCTGGGTGACGTGGGCGCGATCGCCCACCGCGGCAACTTCGGCGTCCACGCGGCGCGCACGGTGGACGCGCTGGTCGACATGCCGCATGTGCAGCTGGGCACCGTGCGCGTGGAGAACTTCGGGGCGCTGGGCGGCCATTCGGAGCTCGGGGTGAGCGCCGGCGCCACACCGACCGTCACCACCGCGTCCGGCCTGCACGTACCCGCCTCCGCCGGTGTCCCGGGCGCCACCCACGGCATCACCAACAGCCCGGTCACCGCCGTCTCCGGGGGCGCCCACACCACGCTCACCGGGCTGCCCCCGGCGCCCGCGAACCTCACCTCGCACGCGGACGTGCTGCTGCCGGGCGGCGCGCACAACGCCACCCATGTGCCGGGCAGCACCGTCCTCACCGGCACCCACTCCGCGCCGCCGCCGGTCGCGGCCACACTCGGCGACCTGTCGACCGCCAACCCGACCGCGGGCACCCTGCACTCCGCGTTCACCGGCACCCCGGGCGTGGGCACCGTGCACGCGCCGGGCACCCCGGGCATCGGCGCCGCCCCCACCACGCTGACCGGCACGCCGGGCACGAACATCGCCCACAGGGCGCTCGACTCGGCCCCGGCGCCCGGCGCCCCGCACGACGTGACGGCGCCGCACAGCCTGCTCACCGGCCCCACGACCGTCGCCCACCCCTCGCCGGCCGGCCTCGGGCACGGCGGGCCGGGCCATGTCGACACCGGGGTCTCGGCCTTCGACCTGCTCGCCGGCACCCGCCACAACACCCCGCACTCCCCGGTGTCGCCCGGCACCGGCGACGCCCTCGCCGACCGCACCACCAGCGCCCTCAACGCCAACCAGACCCGCCTCCACCTCGACGAACTCGTCCACCAGCCGGGCTCCCCACGCCCCGGCAGCCCGGCGGAGCGGCTGCCGCACGGCTCGCCGTCCCCGGCGCCGGGGACGCCGGACCGGCTCACGATCCCCCCGGTCTCCCCGGACCGGCTGACGACGAGCCCGGCGAACCCGATCACCTCCGACCGGCTCACCGTCACCGCCGGCCCCCACCAGCCGGCTCCCGGGCCCGTCGGCGGCTCCGGGCGCCCGGGCACCGGCGGCGACCACAGCCGCTCGGCCCTCGACCTCGTCGACACCGGCCGCAGCGCCCGCGCCACCGACAGCCCCGCCTTCGCGGGCACGCCCGCCCACACCGACGCCGACAAGGGCCTGGCCGGCTCGGCCACCGGCACGTCCGGGCACGCTCCGGAGCACCTGCCGGAGCGGGGCGCCGGATCCTCGGCCCCGCCCTCCACCTCCGCCTCGTCCTCGTCCTCGGCGGGCAAGTACAAGCTGCAGTTCGACGAGTCCGTCCTCGGCCACGTCGGGAACGACTTCGACGGGGTCAAGGTCGTCACCGACAGGACGAGCGCCCCCTACCTGAGCGGGGCGAGCGTCGACTTCGCGGACACGGTCGAGAAACAGGGCTTCACGATCGACATGCCGTCCGGCTCCGCCGGCCACGGCGGCGACGCCTTCGACGCCGCGCCGGCCGCCGCCCACTCCGACGGCCTCGACCAGCTCCTGAAGGACCCCGACATCGTCCGGGTGCCCGGCGACCACCCGCCGGCGGTCCAGGCCCCGCACGGCGGCACGCCCGAACTCCACGGGGGCACGGTCAGTTCCCTGCCGACCCCGACGTCCTGGGGCAAGGAGCTGCCGGGGCGGGGACCGCGGCTCACGCCGGCCCAGATCGAGGAGGCCTGGTTCCGGGACGGGCAGCGCGTCGACGCGTTGTTCGGCCACGCGGACGACCCGCTGCGGCAGGCCCGTCGCGAGGCCTGGCGGGACCACGTCCAGGCGCGCTACGACCTGGGCCGGGCCGAGGACCTGCTGCCGCACAACGGCCACGCGGGCAGCTCCAAGGGCCCGACCGCCGCCGAGATCCACGCCCGCGAGAACGTCGACACCGCCCGGCAGCAGTACGACGCCACCCACGGGCGGCTGGCCGAGCTCGGCATCGATCCGGTGCGGATGGAGGCCCAGCTCTCCGACCTGCGTCAGCTCAGCCTGAACGAGCGGCCCCGCGCGCTCGGCGGCACGTCCCTGCCCGCCGACGACGCGACTCCCCCGCCCGCGCACTCCGCTCCGGGCCTCCACAGTGAGACGGAGGCCGCCGCCCCGCTGACGCCTCCGCAGCAGCTGTCCAAGTCCCTCGGCGAGCACACCGAGGCCCAGCGCGGCGTGCAGCAGGCCGAGAACAACCTCGCCAACGCCGGTGCCAACCAGCGCCCGGCCATGCAGGCGGCCCTGGACAAGGCGAACGACGAGGCGTCCCGGATCGCGGTCCGCCTGGACGAGGACATGACGCAGGCGCTGACCGACGGCCGGCTCTCCCAGCGTGACCTCAACCTGCTGGTCGACCAGTTCGCCGGCGCCGGTGACATCCAGCGGGCCCTGCGGTTCCAGCGGCACGCCCTGAGTCTGGACGCCCAGGCCCGGCACGCGCCCGAGACCGCCGGCGCGGACCATTTCATCAAGACCGGCAAGGAGATCGAGCAGCAGTCGCTCGAACTGCGCGGGCTCACCCAGCGGCTGGAGAACCTGGTCACGTCGGGCAAGAAGGCCCCGCTGGAGCTCCAGGGCCTCGCCCGGACCCTCGACAAGGCGGCCGACGACCTCGACGCCTCCCTCAAGGGTTTCGTCAAGGACGCCGCCGGGCTGGGCGGTGTCTACACCCTCCGCAACGAACACTCCCCCGTCTCCACCGTGGCCCACGAGCTCGCCAGGAAGGTCGACGACGCCGTCAAGGCCGCGAGGCCCGGCGACTCCATCGCCCTGAAGGGCTTCCACGGCACGGAGTTCTCGATCTCCCGCCTCCAGCGCGACATGCCGGAGGTCGCCCGCCACCTTCGCAGCAACAAGGCGTACGCCGAGGTGCACACCGGGAACCAGTGGAGGGCCGAACTGCCCGGCTCGCAGGAGCAGTGGAAGAAGGTCTTCCCCGAGTTCGAGGACTTCGAGAAGCTCTCCGACGCGCAGAAGACGCACTTCGTGCAGGAGCTGTCCGAACGCAACATCACGCAGCTCCGCCAGGACGTCCGCGAGGTGCTGGACAGCCTGCCGCCGGCGGAGCGCGCACAGTTCGAGAAGCTGCTGACCAGCCTGGAGAACCTGCCCTACCGCGTCAAGCACGCGACGCCCGCCTACCACGCCATCGCCAACAGCGGTGTGATGTCCTCGCAGGGCGACCTGACCCGACGGGGCATCAGGTTCATGGCCTCCGGCAAGAGTTCGGGGAAGAACACCTCCAACCTCGGCAACGACGACTTCGTCTTCTTCCGGATGGAGGCCGGCGACAAGCCGATGGCGACCCGGTACGGGCCGACCACCCTCGTCTTCGACGCCAAGGTCCTTGAGGAGCGGGGCGGTTGGGTGTCGCTGCACGACCAGCTGCACCCGCTGGACCGCGAGGCGATGCGTGACCTGAAGTTCGGCGAGGACACCGTCCGCAGCGCCAAGTACGACGACGGTTTCGAGGAGATGGGCAAGCGGGCCCGCTGGACGTACGAGTATCCGGGCGGCGCCGAGTCCAGCACGGTCTCCTTCGAACAGGAGGTCTTCCACGGCGCGCACGTCCAGGAGGCGCTGGCCCTGTCCGTGGTGCGTGAGGTGCACCGGATCGGCGGCGGATTCAAGGACGACGTCCTCAAACTCGTCCAGGGTCCGGTCGACGTGGAGAAGATGGGCGCGGTCGTCTCCAAGCTGTACCGGCCCGAGGCCAAGTTCGGCTCCGGGCTGCCGATCAACCCGTTCTCCAGCCAGGTCGAGTCCCGGTGGCCGAAGCCGCTCCAGGTCCACGACGCGGAGGGAGACGGTCGCTATCTCGCCGACGGCACGGTGGACCCGGCCGCGCGGGCCGCGGGCAAGGCGTTCGACGAGGCGTCCGACAAGGTGCGCCAGGCCGACAACGCCGTCTCCAGCGGCAACAGGAAGGCGCAGCGCTACAACCTCAACAAGGCGCAGCCCCTGGCCGAACAGGCGGTCAAACTGACCCAGGAGTTCCACGACATCGCCCAGGGCGCCCGCAAGGACATGGCGAAGGGGCTGCTCGACGAGCGGACGAAACTCCTCGACGACATCAACGGTCGTATCGGCGCCCTCAAGGGCCAGCCCGACACCGACGCGGTGAAGACACAGCCGAGGCCTGGCCGGAGCCAGGGCGCCGCGGCCTCCTCGTCGGCCGCCCCGATGAACGGCCCCAACCTCAACGCGCTGCCGCAGGCGGCCGAGAACGCGCTGAACGCGGTAACGGGAATCACCGACCATATGAAGAAGATGGTCCGCGCACTCGCCAACTCGGACGGCTTCCGGGCCCTCCCGGACTCCAGGGTCGGCGCGCAGACCACGGCGGCCGTGGACCTGGGCAGGACCGCCTTCGGCAAGGCGTTCAAGAACCTCGCCGGCGAAGGGCTGGTCCGCGGTGACGCCGACGGCCTCCACCTCACGGACAAGGGCCGCGCGCTGTTCCTGCCGCCGGGCGCGGAGACCAGGACGTCGGCGCCGTCCGTGTCCGCTGCGACCGACGTCCACTCGGCCCCGGCCCACGCCCGACCCCAGCTTCCCCACAGCCGGTCGGGCCCCGACACCAAGGCCCCCGCCCTCACCGACGACGGCTTCCCGACCCACAGCCCGGACACCACCCTCCCGGCGCCGCACGACCTCGACACCGGCTCGCCGGCGCCGCACCACACCGGCACGGACACCCTGTCCCCGGCACCCCACGACCTGGACGTCAAGTCCCCGGCGCCGCACGGCACCGACACGCAATCGCCGGCACCGCATCCCGTCGACGCTGAGGCGGCCCCGCCGCCGGTCAAGGAGGGCGACACCACCGTCTCGCACTCCTCGGACCACGCCGCCGCCGCGCATCCCCTCGACGCGAAGAGCGCGCCGCAGCACCTCTCCGACACCACGACAGCGCACCTCGCGGACACCGACACGCGCACACCCCGCCTCGCGGACACCGACACCACCCCGCCCCACCCCACCGAAACCGACAAGGCCGCGACGCACCTCGACGACGTCCACCCGGCCGGGCCCCACCACGGCGACGGCGGCGACTTCTCCCCGGTGCCCCCGCGGGACGGCACCCGGCTCGGTGACTCCGTCCTGGACGACATGCTCGGGCCGCCCCGGCGGACCGGCGACACCACCGGAACGACCGCGCCCGGCACCGCTCACCCGGCCGCGGCCGACCTCCTCGACCGGGCCGCCTTCCGCCGTAGCACGTACCGCGAGAACGGCATCCGCGCCCGCTCGCAGATCCGTTACGTCGACGGTGCTCTCGACGCCTTCCACCGCGTCCCCGCCGACCGGTTGGCTGGGCGGGCCGAGGCCCTCGATAACCTGGCCGAAGCCGCCCAGCGCTTCCTGCGGGACCGCCCGGACTCGGTCCGCAGGGACGGCGTCGCACAGCTGCTGCACCAGGTGCGGGCCGAGGCGGACGCCTACCGGCTGCTCGACGACTTCCGGCGGCTCGGCGGCGACGGGGACGGGCTGGCCGGCCACGTCCGTACCGCGCTCGCCGCCGGCGGCACGACCCCGCACACGCAGACCAGGCTCCAGACGATGCTCGACGGCATGGACCGGTCCGCGCAGGCCCAGCGGCAGAACGACGCCCTGAGCCTGCTGGACGGCACCCCGCCGCCGTTCCGGAGCACCGGTGACACCACCCTCACCGCGCCCACCCACCGGCCCGGGGAGACCCCGTGGGCGCAGGATTCGGCGCGGTTCGACGCGCTGCTGGGCGGTGACGGCCGGCCGTTCCGCGAGGCCTGGGTCGAGCTGTCGTCCGCCCGGGTCGAACTGAACCGGGTCGAGGAGTTGCGCGGCGCCCCGGGCGGAGCCAGTACCTCGCGGGGTGTCAGCGAATTCGACGTGCAGCTGAACCACGAACTGGTCTCCGCCCGGGAGCGGTTCCGTACCGCCTACACGAACCTTGAGGACCTCGGTGTCCGGCCGACCGAGATCGAGGCCCGGATCGGCGAGATCGAGAGGGACGCCACCCGCCGGGGCGCGACGCTCGGCGCGGGCACGCACGACACGCTGCCCGACACCGCCCCGCCCGCGGTCCATCGGGTCGATCTGAACAACTCGGGTGTGAGCGGGCCGAACGGCCTGACCGTAGAGCGGAGCGTGGGCCAGGACGGCACGGTGACGCTGCGGGTGGTCGACCAGCAGTCGCACCCGGACCCGACGCGCACGGTCGTCGCCCGGCCGGACGGCGGTTTCGACGTCCGGAACACACAGTCGGACACCGTCGAGACCTACACCGCGAACGGCGACCGGACGGCCTACGAGATGCCGCTGCGCGGGGCCGACGGCCGGCCGACCGGGCTGCGCCTGCACACGGACATCAACGGCCACGGTACGCGCCAGGCCCTGACCGTGAACGGCCCCGGAGCGGATCGGCTGACCGCGTTCCCGCTGCCCGGCGACGCCGCGCGGATCACCCATCTCGACACCGGCGTCACCCGGCGCGTGGACGCCCTGGGCCTGCGGCTCGACGAGGGCGTCCAGCTCACCGGCCGGGACGGCGTCCCCGCCGGGACCGACCGGGTGCGGGTCACCGACGGCGCCGACGTCCATGTCACCGACCTCGCGGGCGACCGTCTCGACCTGCGGGTGCAGGACCTGGGCGACGGGAACGGCGTCAGGGTCACGGACGAGACGACCGGGGTGTCCGTACGCCACGACGGCCGGGGCCGCCTCCAGGAGACCGGTGTCTCGCTGGCCGATCCGCGGGGCGCGCGCGGGGAGCGGTTCCTGGCCGACGACGGCCCGGGCCGCTTCACGCTGACCGACCCGTCCGGTGCCCGGCAGCCCCAGACGGTCACCGCGCTGCCCGACGGCGCCGGCTTCCGGGTGACCGACGGGACGAGCGGCGCCACCAGCAGGTTCACGGCCGACGGCCGCTACCGGGACACCGGCCTCGCGCTGTTCGACCCGGCGGCGAACGCGCGCGGCGGCCGGGTCGTCGTACCGGACGGCACGGGCGGTCACCGTCTCACCGACGCGGCGGGGCAGCCGCTGCCCGAGCGGGTCGTCGCGGTCGGCGGCAACCGGCCGCGCACGATCCACGACGTCACCGGGGAATCCGTGCTGTACGACGTCCAGGGCCGTCCGGTGAGCACCTCGACCGCGCTGGCGGACCCGGCCGGCGGGCCGCGCGGCGCCCGGTTCGCGGAGCCCGACGGCGTCGGCGGCCACCGTCTCACCGACGCCGACGGCAACCGGCTGCCCGACACCGTCACGGCGCTCCCGGACGACGGCGGTTTCCGCACGGTCCACGACACCGGTCACCGCACCTTCGCGCCCAACGGCGACCTCGCGGGCGACGGGCTGCGGCTGACCGGACGGGACGGTGTACCGGCCGGCCATCTCGACCGGCCGGTCGGCGCGGCTCCGCGCTGGCTGGACGACGCCTTCGCGGCGGACCCGGCGCGGGCGGTCACCCTCGACCCGGCCGGCCGCATCGAGATCGCCCGCCCGGGTGGCGGCCGGCAGGTCTTCGACCAGAACACCGGGCGGTTCGTCCAGGAGACGGTCCAGCTGCCCGGGGGTGGACATCAAACCACCCTGGCCGACGGGACGTTCACCCGGTACGACGGCCAGGGCGCCGTCGCGGCCACCGGCACCCCGCTGCCCGTGGGCCACGGCGGACGCCGCCTCGTCGTGGAGCCGCCGACCGCGCAGCACCCCGGCGCCTGGCTGGAGGACGCGGCGGGCGGCCGGCTCGCGCACTGGGACGCCGTCCGGCGGCCCGACGGCACCACGCGGATCGGGTTCAACGACCTGACCAGCCCGCGGCACGGCGAGTTCGTGCACCTGGCCGCCGACGGCAGCGTGGCCCGGCAGGGCTTCAACGTGCTGGACAACGGGCGGCGGACGGACTACCGGTACGTCGTCGACCACACCACGAACACCTGGGAGCGGACCACCAGGTCCGGTGCGCCGGTGGCGACCGGGTCCTTCCAGCACGGCACCGCCGACCTGTCCGGCGCGGCGGGCGGCCACGTCAAGCTGCTCAGTTCGACCAAGAAGCAGGTGCCGGTCTTCGAGCGCCGGGTGCTGCCCGGTGCCCCGGGAGGTGTGGTCGACTCCTTCCGGCGGACCGACACGATCGACTTCGCCCGCACCAACCCCCGTACCCACTGGGTGCGCTGGGACGACACCGGCACTCCGGTCGGCACGGGCAGCCGGCGCTACGACACGGCGGGTACCGGCTGGCGCGACACCGACGGCTGGGGCCGCACGGTGCGCGAGTACCGCGACGGGCTGCAGAAGTTCAACGGCCGCACCGGCCACACCCTGGGCGTCGACGACGGCAACGGCGCCTGGACCTGGCACCGTTACGACGGCGACGGCAGGGTGATCGCCTCGGGCCCGCGGACCCGGGAGCACGTCGGGAGCGGCTGGACCGACCGCACCGCGGACGGCCGGATCGCCCAGCGGCAGTGGGGCATGGCCGAATGGCCCGAGCGGGCCGGCCAGTACCAGGAACACGCCTTGAACCCGGCCGACGGCTCCCTCCGGGCCACCTGGGAGCGGCACTCCCCGCACGGCAAGGAGGTCGGCAAGCACGAGGCCTTCGGCGACGGCTTCCTGACCACCGACCGCTGGCGCGAGCAGCGCCCGCCCACTCTGGTCCGCACCCGCTGGCTGGCCGGCGCGGAGCACGTCCGGCCGCCGTACGCCCATGTCCGGGCCGACGACACCTACCAGTTGTTCACCTGGACGAAGGAGGCGGGCGACGGTGCCACCACCTCCGGGGTGCGGTACGTCGGGATGGACGGCAGCGCCCTGGACCTGGCGGCCGACGGCACGTTCGCGCGCTTCAGCGGCAAGCTGTACGACGGCACGTCCCTGAAGGTCGGCGATCACGCGGCGCGCCCCGGTCACCCTCCGGCCGACCCGGGCGACCACCCGTGGCAGGCCGGTGACCTGAGGGGTTATCGCCAACCGCTCGCGAACGACGCGGAGGGCAGGCTCTGGCAGGACGTCTACCAGGACGCGGGCGGTGTCACCCGGACCGCCCGCGAGGGCCGCCCGAACGGGGTCGTGCGGGAGTTCACCGGTGACCGCACGTGGGTGGACCGGGATCCGCACGGCAACCTCGTCGGGCAGAGCCACGCCAACCCGGACGGCACCGCCGGGCGGGTGGTCGAGGGCTCCGGCCGCGCCGACTCGGGCCGCTGGACCTGGCGTGAGCTGGACGCCCAGGGCGCCGAACTCGGCAGCGGGCGGCGGGAGTTCTTCCGTGGCTCGAACGACTCGCGGCTGCCCTGGGACGACTCCTACCGGGACTACGACGGCAACGGGAACCTGGTCCGCGAGCGCCGGATGCTGGACTCCGGCCGGTACGTCGACGCCTGGCGGGACAACCAGGGCGACTGGCGCGTCAGTGCCCACGAACGCAACGGCACGCCCGTCGCCGTGGGCAACGGCGAGCAGGTCCGCCGCTGGTGGGACGGCCGTGCCTGGCAGGACCGGTGGACGGACGGCGCCCGCCACTTCCGTGACGAGCTGCGCGTGCCGGGTCAGGCGGCGCCGACCGTGCTGCGCGAGACCCCACTGCACAACGGCGGTCCGCTGCGGGTGCGGGCGTACAGCACGACCGTCACGCAGAACACCCCGGCCGGTTCGGTCTGGAAGGAGTTCGACCACGGCAGTGTGGTGCGGGAGCGCAAGGCCGACGGGGGCGGGTTCCTGGAGACCGACGCCTGGCGCGGCCAGTGGAACCGCTACAGCAGGAACGGCGATCTGATCGGCCAGCGCACCGACAACGGCCTGGTGTTCGAGCGGGACAGCTTCGGCCGGATGCGGCTGACCGGCAACGAGTACGACTTCCGCGGCGCGCTGACCGAGATCCGCGGCTGGGGCCGTACCACCCGTGAGGCCCAGCGCATGCCGTGGTCCGGCACACTGCTGCCGGACGGCGACGCGGCGCTGCGCGAGGCGCGTTACGAGCCGTACTGGCAGTCGGTGGCGAAGAAGGCGGCGCTGGAGTTCGGCCAGGAGTTCATCCTGGAGTTCGGCGCGAACCTGGCCGTCAACGGGATCGTGGCCGCCGTCCAGAACAAGCCGTTCACCGGCAAGGACGCGCTGAAGTCGTTCGCCAACGCGGCGGTCGGCGCGACCGTCAAGACCGGTCTGAGCACGGCGGTGCACGAGAACCGGGCCCTCGGGTTCGAGAAGCTCGGCCAGTTCAAGGCGGGCATCGCCAACGTCGACGGCGGCAAGCCGTGGACCCGCCGTCCGCTCAACCACGACAAGACCTGGGTCAACGAGTGGGCGGGCAACGAGACGCCGACCCGCTGGCGGGGCGGTACGTACGACTTCTCGTTCGGTGTCCTGAGCAGTGCGCTGTCCGGCTGGGTCAACGGCAGCATGAACGCGGCCGTGTGGGGCGTGACCAACGCGGACGGGCAGACGGTGAAGCTGCACGGCGGCGACGCGGTCTGGGAGGGCGGGATCAACGCCGCCGCCTCGGTCACCACGGCGGCCACCACCGGCCTGGTCAAGAACGTGTTCGTGATGAGCGCGGGCAGCCGGCTCTTCCACCGCCAGGGCTTCGCCGACTTCTGGATCCAGCTACCCTTCAAGATCTTCGAGAAGACGATCCAGTCGCTGTACCTGACCAGTACGTATCGTGCGAGCATCAACCCGACGTACTACCAGGCACCGTGACCGGGCAGCGGCGAGCACCGAGGACTGAGGAACGCAGATGACCACCCGTCACACCGTGGCGCCCAAGGGGCAGGGCGGCCGGGGCGCCTACCGGACCATCGGCGAGGCGATACGCGCCGCGTCGCCCGGCGATCTGGTGGTGATCGCCCCCGGCACCTGGACCGAGAGCCTGGTCCTGGACCGCGCGGTCGTGCTCACGGCGGAGCACGGCCGGGGCAGCGTGGTGATCGCGGCGCCGCCCGGTGAGGCGGCCGCGGTGACCGTGGACGGGCCGGACTGCGCCCTGCACAACATCACGGTGTGGGGCTCGGACGCGGGTCTGCCCGCGGTGAGTGTGTCGTCGGGCGCCGGGCTGGTCCTGGAGGAGTGCTCGGTGGAAGGCGGCCGGGTCCAGGTGAAGGGCCCGGAGGACGAGGAGGGCGGCACGACCGCCGTCGTGCTGCGCCGCTGCCGTCTGGAGGGGGCCAGGCTGGCCGGTCTGCACCTGGCGGGCGGTGTCCGGGCCCGCCTGGAGGACACGGCGGTGACCGGCGTCGACGGCACGGGTGTGGTGCTGTCCGGCACCGCGAGCCTGGACGCGGTACGGCTGCGGCTGGAGCGGACGACCGGGTCCGGGATGCGGCTGCGCGGCCGGTCCCGGCTGCGGCTGACCGACTCGGTGCTGGCCGGCAGCGGCCGGGCGGGGCTGCTCCTGGAGGACTCGACGGAGGCCACGGCCGGGGAGTCGCGGATCGAGACGGCCGGGGCGGCGGGGGTGCATCTGACCGGTTCGGCGCGGGCCGAGCTGACCGACTGCCGGATCCGGGGCGCCGCCGCCAGCGGGCTGGTCGTGCAGGAGACCGCGCGGCTGAGCGCCTCGGGGTGTTCGGTGGCCGACGCGGGGGCCAACGGGCTCCTGGTGACGGGCTCGGCCGAGGCCGACCTGGCCGACTGCCGGATCGACCGCAGCGCCTTCAGCGCGGTGCACCTGGCCGGTACGGCCGTCGGGCGGCTCGCCGACTGCCGGGTGCGGGGCGGCTCCGAGCACGGGGTGCACGCCACCGGTGAGGCCCGGATCGAGCTGACCGACTGCGGGATCACCGACGTCGCCATGACCGGGGTCAGTGTCCTGGAGCGGGCGGTGGCCACGCTCACCGGCTGCCGGGTCGCGGGATCCACGGCCGGGATCGGCATCGGCTCCCCCGCCGGCAGCACGGTCGCGGAGACCACGGTGACCGGGACGAAGGAGATCGGCGTGCAGGTCGCCAAGGGCGCCGCCGTCTCCCTCGCCGGGATCCGGATCAGCGGTGCGGGGGCGGCCGGTCTGGTGGTCGACGAGGGCGCCCAGGCGACGGTGGCGGGCGGCCGGGTGGAGGACTGCGCGGGCTCCGGCGCCGTCGTGTGGACCGGTGCCAGGCCCGAGGTGACCGGGCTGCACATCGACCGGCCGGGCAAGAACGGGGTGTTCCTGGCCGAGGGCGCGGGCGGCACGTTCACCGCGGTCGAGGTCACCCGGGCGGGCTTCCCCGCCCTGCATGTCGCCAAGGGCGCCGACCCGGTCTTCCGGCACTGCCGGATCCGGGAGTGCGCGGAGGCGCTGGGCACCGACGAGGGCGCCGAGCCGGTCCTGGAGGACTGCACGGCCGACGGCACCCCGCTGACCTTCGGCACCCCGGCCGCGACCCCGGCCAACGGCAGGCCGGGGGCCGGCTCCTCCGCGTCTTCCGCCGCCAGGACCGCGGACGACTCCGACGAGCCGGAGGAGGAGAACCTGGAGGACCTGCTCGGCGAACTCCACGAACTGGTCGGCCTGGACCGCGTGAAGCAGGACGTCGGCTCCCTGGTCAAGCTGATGCAGACGGTCCGCCGCCGCGAGGAGGCCGGGCTGCCGGCCCCGCCGCTCAGCCGCCACCTGGTGTTCGCCGGCAACCCCGGCACCGGCAAGACCACGGTCGCCCGCCTCTACGGCCGCCTCCTCAAGGCACTCGGCCTGCTCCGCCGGGGCCACCTGATCGAGGTCGACCGGACCGCGCTCGTCGGCGAGTACGTCGGCCACACCGGCCCGAAGACCACCGCCGCCTTCACCCGGGCGCTCGGCGGTGTGCTCTTCATCGACGAGGCCTACTCCCTGGCCCCGGCCTTCGCGGGCAACGACTTCGGCACCGAGGCCGTGGCGACCCTGGTGAAGCTGATGGAGGACCACCGCGACGACGTGGTGGTCATCGCCGCCGGCTACCCCGGCGACATGCACCGCTTCATCGGCTCCAACCCCGGCCTCGCCTCCCGGTTCGGCCGCACCCTGCTCTTCGAGGACTACGAGCCGGGCGAACTGGTGTCGATCGTCGAGTTCCAGGCGGGGCGGCACCGCTACGAACTCACCCCCACGGCCCGCACCGAACTGTTCTCGCTCTTCCAGACGATGCCCCGGGGCGAGGGGTTCGGCAACGGCCGCTCGGCCCGCCAGATCTTCCAGGAGATGACCGAGCGCCAGGCCCAGCGCGTCGCCGAGCTCACCGCCCCGACGGCGGAGCAGCTGATCAGCCTGGAGGCCCACGACCTGCCCCACCCGGCCACGCGCTGACGGCAGGCCTCGTTCCGTACAATTTGAGGCCGAACGAGAGTCGAGAAGGAGCCACCCGTGCCCGGTCACCGGTCCATCACCGAAGCGGAGAAGCTCGCCTCGGCGAAGCTCGGCGGGATCCCGGTCCGCCGGGACCAGATGGCGGCCGTCGCCAACGTCCACCGGGCCGCCTCCGCCGTGCGCCAGCACCTGGAGAACTCCGTGCTGCGCGGCTCGGACCTCACCTGGACCGCGTTCGTGGTGCTGTGGGTCGTCTGGGTGTGGGGCGAGTCGGAGACCCGGCACGTGGCGGAGGAGGCCGGGATCTCCAAGGGCACCCTCACCGGTGTGGCCCGCACCCTGGAGTCGCGCGGGCTGCTCGGCCGTACCGGGCACCCGGACGACGGCCGCCTGGTGCTGCTCAGCCTCACCGAGCAGGGCGAGGAGCTGATGCAGCGGGTGTTCCCGGAGTTCAACGCGGAGGAGGCCTTCGTGACCTCCGGGCTCAGCGACGCCGAGTGCCGGACCCTCGCGGAGCTGCTGCGGCGGGTCGTGCTCCAGGTCGAGGACCACGGCGAGGAGCGGCGGCGGGAGCTGCTCGACGGCGCCGAGCCCGCGCCGCGCCGCAGCGGGCGCCGTCCGAAGGCGTGATCAGGCGGCGGCTCGCACCAGCGCGTCGAAGAGCCGCTGCTGCACCGGGTCCTCGTGCGCGGTGTCCTCGGGATGCCACTGCACGGCGGTGAACCAGCCCCGCCCGTCGGTGAGTTCGAGTCCCTCGACCGTGCCGTCCGCCGCGGTCGCCGTGACGGTGAGGCCGGTGCCGAGGCGGTCGACCCGCTGGTGGTGGTAGCAGGAGGCGTCCGCCTTCTCCTCCCCCAGCGCCTGTTCGACACGCGACCCGGGACGGACGGTGACCGGGTGGCGCAGGTGCCGGTGGGTGCGGTCCGGGCCGCCCATGTCCTGTTCCAGGGTTCCGCCCAGCGCCACGTTCACGGCTTGCAGTCCCCGGCAGATCGCCAGCAGCGGCAGCCCCGACTCCAGTGCGTGGCGGGCGACTTGGAGGTCGAAGCTGTCCTGGAGGTCGTCGACGTCGTAGACGCTGTCGTGGGTGTCGGTGGCGCCGTAGCGGTACGGGGCGAGGTCGCCGCCGCCGGGCAGCAGCACCCCGTCGAAGCGGGCGAGCCGCCCTGCCACGTCGGTGTCGGCGGGGTGGATGCTCGCGGGTTCGCCGCCGGCCCGCCAGACGGCCTCGATCAGGGCCCGGGCGTTGACCTCGGCGGCGAAGCGCAGGGCCGAGGTGGTGGCGGAGAACCGGGCGGGCACCGCGATGAGCGGGCGGTGCCCGCGGTGCGGACGGGTCACAGCTGGATCCAGGTGGTCTTGAGTTCGGTGTACTTGTCGATCGCGTGCGCGGACTTGTCCCGCCCGTTGCCGGACTGCTTCATCCCGCCGAAGGGCACGGTGAGGTCGCCCTCCTCGTAGCAGTTCACCCAGACCGTGCCTGCCTTCAGGGCGCGGGAGACCCGGTGCGCGGTGGACAGGTCGGAGGTCCACAGGCCGGCCGCGAGCCCGTACTCGGTGGCGTTGGCGAGCCGGACCGCCTCGTCCGGGTCGTCGAAGGCGAGGACGGAGAGCACCGGACCGAAGATCTCCTCGCGGGCCAGCCGCATACCCGGGTCGACCCGGTCGAAGACGGTCGGTTGCAGATAGCTGCCGCCGGTGTCCGCCAGGGTGCGCCCGCCCCCCGTGCGCAGCCGGGCCCCCTGCGCGCGTCCGGCGTCGACATGCCCCTGCACGCGCTCCAGATGCGCCTCCCCGGCCAGCGCGCCCATCTCGGTCGCCGGGTCGAGCGGGTCGCCGACGCGGAGTTCCTCGGCGCGGCGCACGACGGCGTCCGTCACCCGTTCGGCGATCGAGGAGTGGACCAGGAGCCGGGAGGGCGCGGTGCACATCTCGCCCTGGTTGAAGAAGATCCCCCAGGCGGCGGTGGCGGCGGCCCGGTCCAGGTCGGGGGCGTCCGGGAGGATGATGTTGGGCGACTTGCCGCCCAGCTCCAGCCAGACCCGCTTGAGGTTGGAGTCGGCGGAGTAGCGCAGGAAGTGGCGTCCGACGGCGGTGGAGCCGGTGAAGGCCAGCACGTCGACGTCCGGGTGGAGGCCGAGGGCCCGTCCGGCCGTCGGCCCGTCGCCGGTGACGACGTTCAGCACGCCCGGCGGGAGTCCGGCCTCGGTGCCGATGCGGCCGAGGAGCAGGGCGGAGAGCGGGGAGGACTCGGACGGCTTCAGGACGACCGTGCAGCCGGCCGCGAGCGCCGGGGCCACCTTCCAGCTCGCCAGGGTGAGGGGGAAGTTCCAGGGGACCACCGCCCCGACGACGCCGGTCGGCTCGCGGGTGACCAGGGCGAGGGCGTCGGAGGGGGTGTGCGGGGACTCGTCGGTGAGCTTGTCGGCCAGCTGCCCGTACCAGCGGAAGGTGCTGATGGCGGCGCGCAGTTCGACGGCGTACGCCTCGGTGATCGGCTTGCCCATCTCGAGGGTGATGGTGAGGGCGAGTTCCTCCCGCCGCTCTTCGAGGAGGTCGGCGAGGCGCAGCAGGATCCGGCCGCGCTCGGCGGGTGCCATGCGCGGCCAGGGCCCGGCGTCGAAGGCGCGGCGGGCGGCGGCCACGGCGTGGTCGACCTCGGCCTGTCCCGCGTCGGCGACCTGGGCGAGGAGTTGTCCGTCCCGGGGCGAGACGACGGCGAAGGTTGCTCCTCCGCCGGGTTCGTCGATGCCGTCGATGTGGTGGTGTGCGGGCAGGTCGAGGGCCTTGGCCCGGCCGGTCAGTTCGTCGGGGGTGAGGTCGAGCATGGGGTTCCCCATCGATGGGTGGGGGCCCGGCCGTGCGGGGCCGGGCCCGGCGGGGTGGGTCAGCGGCGGTGGACGAGGCGTGCGGTGCCCGCCCCGAGGAGCAGGACGGCGGGGACGGCGAGGACGAGCCAGACGGCCGTGGTGGTGGCGCCGCCGATGAGGGTCGTGAAGTTGGCGAGGATGACCCAGATCATGGCGGCGATGCCGAGGGCGCCGAGGGCCGGGGCGATCCGTGTGTTCCAGAGCCGGGTATCGAGGCGTTCGCGGCGGAAGAAGACGATCACCGAGACCGAGGTCAGGAAGTACAGCAGCATGCAGGCGAGGACCCCGACGCCGCTGAACCAGGAGAAGAGGGTGAGGACGGGGTCCTTGCCGGCGAGGGCGAAGGGCATCACCAGGAGTACGGCGATCGCCGTCTGCACCAGGCCCGCGGCCCGCGGCGAGTGCCGGTGGTTGAGGGTGCGCAGGCGGCCCGGCAGCAGGCCTTCGCGACTGAGCGAGAACAGGTAGCGGTTGGCGGAGTTGTGGAAGGCGAGGATGCCGGCGAAGAGGGAGGTGGCGAGCAGGATCGGCAGGACGTCGTTCACCCAGCCGCCGAACTGGTCGGCGATGGGCGCGAAGACGAAGACGGTGGAGTCGCCGCCCGCGAGGGCCTTGCCCGCGGCGGCGGTGACCTTCGAGGGGCCGTACGAGGAGACCAGCATCCAGGAGACGAAGGCGAAGAAGCCGGTGACCACGGCGACCGAGAGGTAGGTGGCGCGGGGGACGGTCCTGCGCGGTTCGCGGGCCTCCTCTCCGTAGATGGCGGTGGCCTCGAAGCCGAACATCGAGGCGACGGCGAACATCAGGGCCACGCCGGGCGCGCCCTGGAGCACCGCGTGCGGCGCGAACGTACCGCCGAAGTCGAGTCCTTCGGGTCCGCCGCCCTTGACGAAGGTGATCACGGCGAAGGCGAGCAGGATGCTGAACTCGGAGAGCACGAACACGGCGAGGACCTTGGCGCCCAGTTCGATCCCGGCGGCGCCGAGCATTTGGACCACGGCCATGGTCACCAGGGCCCAGACCCACCAGGCGATGTGCGCGCCGGAGTAGTGCTCGACGAGCCCGCTGACGGTGGCGCCGTACAGGCCGTACATCGCGGCCTGGACCGTGCAGTAGGCGAACAGGGCGACGGCGGCGCTGCCGCTGCCGGTCGTCCGGCCGAGTCCCTTGCCGATGTACGTGTAGAAGGCGCCGGCGTTGACGACGTGCCGGCCCATGGCCACGAAGCCCACCGAGAACAGCAGGATCACCGCTCCGGCGAGGGCGTAGGCGGCCGGGGCCCCGGCGCCGTTGCCGACGGCGACCGCGATCGGGACGGCGCCCGCGATGCCGGTGAGCGGTGCCTGGGCGGACAGGACGAAGAAGAGGATGCCCAGGACACCCAGGGCGTTGCGTTTGAGGGTGGCCGCGGGCTGGTCGCCCGCTCCGGCCTGCGGAGAGGCGTCGACCGTCTGACTGTCCACTCGGATCACCTGCTGAGGGGAAGGGAGAGTTTTCGTTTTGAGCCAAACGAGTTGCCTCATGGTGGGCCGGAACTATCCATCTGGCAAGGGGGTGGGAGGGGGAATTTACGCCGGGGAAACCGCCGTGCCCAGGGCATGGCGAACCCCCCGGCGCGACCGCGACAGGGGGTTCCGGGCCGGGCACGCTCAGGCGCGACCGTCCGGCGACCGCTCGCCCAGGGCGCGCAGCAGGGAACGCAGCTCGGCCAGGGCGGCCTCGGTGTCGGCGCGGTCGCCTATGCCGGTGAGCTGGTGCAGCACCAGACCGTCCAGCGCGGCGAAGACCAGCCGGTTGAAGGCGGGGCTCGCGCCGCCGGGCAGGATGCGGGCCAGTTCGCGCTGGGAGGCGCCGAAGTACTCGTCGTACAGGGCGCGGACCTGCGGGAGCAGCTCGGGCCGGCGGCGGGCCTCCAGGAGCAGCTCGTACTGGTACGCCTGGCCGTCCGCGTCGTCCTCGACCATGTCCGTCAGACCGGCCACGAAGTCCTCGGGCTCCCCGGTGCCGGGCTCCAGCAGGCTGCTGCTCAGGCTGAGGCGTACGGCGTAGGCGAGGGACTCCTCGATCAGCGCGTCCCGGGAGCCGAAGTGGTGGACGACCAGGCCGTGGGTGACCCCGGCCTCCTCGGCCACGGCACGGTAGGTGAGGTGCCGCAGTCCCCGCGCGCCGACGACCCGGACGGCGGCCTTCAGCAGCGCCTCGCGCCCCTCGCCGTACCCGAGCCGCCTGCGCGACCGGTCGTCGGACCGGTCCTCCGGCCGCTCGTGCGGCCGGTCGTCGGGCCGGTGCGGGGTCTCGGCGGATTCGGTCATGGCCGCGACCCTACCCGCCGGTTCCCGGCGCCTGCCGTGGCGGCTACCTGCGGGGCGCGCGGATGCCACGGAACTCCCAGTCCCCGCCCAGCGCGGTGGACAGCACCTCCTCGGACTCGGT
The DNA here is from genome assembly GCF_043201715.1 of Streptomyces sp. NPDC048291. Taxonomy (NCBI): domain Bacteria; kingdom Bacillati; phylum Actinomycetota; class Actinomycetes; order Kitasatosporales; family Streptomycetaceae; genus Streptomyces; species Streptomyces sp. NPDC048291. The sequence goes on along the minus strand of NZ_JBICZC010000010.1, from coordinate 40,647 downwards.
GGGTTGCGCGCCGACGTCGGTGCGGATCGGGGTGGGCCCGGTGACGATGTGGTTGGTGAGCCGCCCGAGCCCCTCCACCTCGACCTCGACGACGTCGCCGGGCCGCACGGGCCGCGAGTTGGCCGGGGTGCCGGAGAGCAGCACGTCACCGGGGTACAGGGTGATCGTGCGGGCGATGTCGGCGACGAGATAGTGCATGTCCCACTTCATCTCGTCGGTGGAGCCGTCCTGGACGACCTCGCCGTTGACGTACGTGCGCAGCCGCTTGCCGTGGAAGTCCCAGTCGGTGACCAGGCCGGGGCCCAGCGGGCACAGCGTGTCCGACCCCTTGACCCGCAGCATGGACCCGGCGTCGGTGTCCCGGAAGTCGTGCAGCCCGTAGTCGTTGGCGACCGTGTACCCGGCGATGTACTCCCCCGCCTCCGCCGGGGAGACGTTCCGCGCGGTCCTCCCGATGACGATGGCGACCTCACCCTCGTAGTTGAGCCACTTGCAGCCCTCGGGCCGGACGACGGCACCCCGGTGTGAGTTGAGGGCGGAGGTCGGCTTGTGGAAGTAGGTCGGGGTGTCGGGCAGCCCGATCCGGAACTCCTCGACCCGGCTGCGGTGGTTGAGGTGGACGGCGATCACCTTGGAGGGGACGACCGGCGGCAGATGCCTCGCGTCCTCGGTCCTGACGCGGCGCCCGTCCCCGGCGACGAGTTCGTCCCCGTCGACGGTGACCTGGACGGCGGCGCCGTCGAGGAGGATGCGGCGGTACTCGGGCATGGGTGCTCCTAGTGGCGGCTGTGCGGGGTGCGCGGGGCGGGTGTGCCGGTGCCGGTCCAGCCGTCCGCGGGCCGGTCGAACCAGAGGTGGACCTGGCCGGTGCCGACGGAGTTCTCGTACTCGCCGTACTGGCGGGCCCCGGCCACGCAGCCCTGTTCGCCGAGGGCGCCGGCCATCATCAGGTAGTGCGAGAACCTCGCCTCGGGCTTGACCTTCCAGAACGCGTCCATGGTGTCGAGGACCTTGTCGTGCCGGCCCTCCTTGAACCACCCGATGCGTTCGTGGTCCGCCTCCCGCGCCTCGGGCGTGCGGATGTGCACCGGGTCACTGGCCTCGTGGTCACGCAGCTCGCGCAGCGGCCAGAAGGTGTGCGAGAGGGCACCGGAGGCGATGAGCAGGACCCGCCGCCCCTCGGTGGCCGCGATGCCGTCGGCGAGTGCCCGCCCGAGCCGCAGATGGTCCTCCATGTCCCCGGTCTGGCACACCCCGATGCTCACCCACCGCTTGTCGGGCAGGCCCTCGCCGAGGAACTTCCAGAGGTTGATCGTGGCGTAGTAGACCGGCAGGTACTCGTCGTCGATCGCGGTGATCCAGGTGCCGTGCTTGTCGGCGAACCTCTCGATGTTGCGGGCGAGTTCGGGGTCGCCGGGAAAGTCGTACGGCATCCGGCACATCCCGCGCGGCAGTTCCTCGGAGGTGAACAGTCCCGCCCTGCGCCGCTGGGCCGTGACCACGAACTCGACGGTGGTCGCCCAGTGCGAGTCGAGTACGACGACGGTGTCGTAGTCGTCCCGCTCGAAGACGTCCGCCCGGAGTTGCCGGAGGCCGGTGACGAGGGTGATCTCCTTGCCCCCGTTGAGCTCCAGCCGCTCGGCCTCCGGCAGCACGATGGTGGGGACGTGGGCGAGGAGGCCCGCCCCGACGATCTCACCCATGGTCGTTCCAGCCCTTCGGTGCGGTGACGGTGTTCTTCAGGTCGCAGTAGAAGTCGAAGCTCCAGGTGCCGCCCTCGCGCCCGACCCCGGAGAGCCGGGAGCCGCCGAACGGCGCCTGGAGGTCCCGCACGAAGAAGCAGTTGACCCACACGGTGCCGGCGACCAGCCGCGCGGTGACCCGCACGGCGCGCTCGGGGTCGCCGGTGACGAGGGTGGCCGCGAGCCCGAACCTCGTGTCGTTCGCGAGCCGGACCCCCTCCTCCTCGCCGGCGAAGGTCTGCAGGGTGAGGACGGGCCCGAAGACCTCCTCCTGCACGATCTCGCTGTCCTGTGCGACGTCGGTGAGGAGCGTGGGCTCGTAGAACTGTCCGTCCTGGCGGTGCCCGCCGATCACGGCACGCGCCCCCGCGCCGACCGCCCGCCGCACGAACCCGTCGATCTTCTCCAGCTGACGGGGGTGGATGTTGGGCCCGATGTCGGTGGCCTCGTCGCGCGGATCGCCCTGCCGCAGCGCGGTGGCCCTCGCCACGAACCGCCGGGTGAACTCCTCGACGACCGACTCCTCCACCAGCAGCCGGGTACCCGCCAGGCAGACCTGCCCGGCGTTGTCGTACTGCTCCACGGCGAGGTCGACGGCCAGGTCGAGATCGGCGTCTGCGAACACCAACAGGGGTGACTTGCCGCCGAGTTCGAGGCTCAGGGGCGTCAGGTTGGCGGCGGCCGAGGCGGCGATGCGCCTGGCCGTCGGCACGGACCCGGTGAAGCTGATCCGGCGCACGTCCGGATGGGACGTGAGCGCATCGCCGATCTCGGCGCCGTACCCCTGCACGACGTTGAGGACACCGGCCGGCAGCCCGGCCTCGGCCGCGATGTCGGCGAGCAGGGAGGCGGTGAGCGGGGACCACTCCGCGGGCTTGAGGACGACCGTGTTCCCGGCGGCGAGGGCCGGGGCGACCTTCCAGGTGGCCAGCATGAGCGGGGCGTTCCACGGGGTGATCAGCACACAGGGCCCGGCGGGGTCCCAGCTGACGCGGTTGGTGTGCCCGCGGGTCTCGAAGTCGTCGTGCTCCAGCGTCAGCAGCCAGTCCGCGAAGAACCGGAAGTTGTGCGCGACGCGGGGCATGACCCCCCGGCGGTGGGACCGCAGCAGCGCGCCGTTGTCCGTGGTCTCGACGATCGCGAGCTCTTCGATCCGCTTCTCGACCCCGTCGGCGACGGCATGGAGAAGGCGTGCGCGCTCGGCACGGGGGGTGGCGGCCCAGGACGGGAAGGCCGCCTTGGCGGCGGCGACGGCGGCTTGAGCTTCGGCGGGGCCGCCACGGGCGATCTCACCGATCGACTTTCCGTCGATGGGCGAGTTGTCGGTGAACGTCCCGGCAGAGGCGACACGTTCACCACCGATCCAGTGCCGGGTGTCGACGGAAACTCCGGCGACGTTGATGTTGTGGCTCATGACTTGGGCTCCTTTTCAGAAGAGGGAAACTGCACCCACTCAGGGGCGCGGGGAACTGCGCGACCAGCCCCCACGCACCCGCAGGGACCCACCGGGCTCACTCGGCAGTGGCTCCCGACGTTCCGGACTCAAGAAGCCGCCCGCCGTCCCACACCACCCCCACCTGCCGGTAGTACGCGGCGATCGGCTCCCGCACCTCCAGCCGCGCCAGCTCCTCCGTAGGCGCCTCGAACAGCTCCAACTCCGCGTCCCCCACCCACGCCTGACCGCCCTCGAAGTCCGCCGCCCCCGACTCGATCAGCTCGTCCAGCGCCAGCCCCTTCCCCTTCTCGATCGACGGCAGCCACCGGTGATGAGCCATCGGATGCCCGTTGACGAACCCGTTCGTCGCCGAAGGCTCCCGCAGCGTCACCACCACCTGGGCCAGCCGCCGGTCGGCCGCCGCCAGCGTCGCCCCGAACCGCGCCCCCGCCTCGATCCGCGGAGCGGGCCCGTACGGATGCGGCCGCGTCTGGTGGATCGACCCGAACTTCTTGGGATACCCCTGGTGCAGCCCGCGCGCGATCGCGAAGTCCTTGTCGACCCAGATGTGGACACACCGCGAGTACGTCTGCCCCCGGTACGTGCAGCGCACGACCGCGAAGGCCTCCTTGTACTGCGAGCGCACCGGGTCCAGCAGCTCCTCCCCCGACGCCGCGCAGGACTGCCAGTCGGCCCAGATCAGCGCCACCGCGCCAGGATCCTCCTCGGCCAACTCCAGTGGCTCGGGCAGTAGTTCACGCACCCGTGCGGGATCCGTCCGGTACTCGACGGTCAGCAGGTCACCGGAGTACCGCCACGGCGGCGCGGGAATCAGCGACGAGACACCGCTCGCCGTCTTCGGATGGAAGTAACCGCGGAGACTGGCCACTTGGGGCTCCTTACACAGTGAGGGCGGGCTGCTTCAGCAGCTCGGCGCGGTACCGGGCGGCGGACGCGGCGACGGCCTGCCCGCCGAGCGCGACGACACCGACGAGCCGGCCGTCGTGGTGGTAGCCGACGAGCACGTCCCCCGCCGGATCGCCGTCGAGGACGCGGACGTCCTCCTTGCCGAGCACGGGCGCCCCGAAGGACTGGAGCCGGAAGTCGTGCTGGTCGCTCCAGAAGGTGGGCAACGGCGCGAAGGGCGCCGGGGCGGTGTCGCCGACCAGCGTCCGCGCCGCGTGCTTGGCGGTGTCGGTGGGGATGGACCAGTGCTCGACCCGGCGCGGCACACCGTCGTAGCGGGCGTTGGGGAACCGGGCCACGTCTCCGACCGCGACCACGTCCGGTCTGCCGCCGGCCCGCAGGCAGGAGTCGGTGAGCACCCCGTCGGTCAGGTCGAGCCCGTTGCCGTCGAGCCATTCGGTGTTGGCGACCGAGCCGACCGACTCGACCACCACATCGGCGGGCAGCACCGAACCGTCGCTCAACTCCACCCCGGTCACCCGCTCGTCACCCACGAACCCGGCCACCCCGGACCCCAGCGCGAAGCGCACCCCGCGCTCCTCGTGCCGCTTCAGCAGCGCCCGGCCCAGCAGTTCGCCGAGCGGCCCGGCCATCGGCAGTGGCAGCGGATCGACGACCGTCACCCCGGCGACGCCGAGCCCCACCGCGGTCGCGGCGACCTCGCAGCCGATGAACCCGGCCCCGACCACGACGACTCTGGCACCGGGCCGGGTCAGCGCCGCGCGCAGCCCCCGCGCGTCGTCGAGGGTGCGGACCGTGTGGCGTCCGGCCCGGGGTCCCGGGCAGTCCAGGCGCCGGGGGCGCATTCCGGTGGCGACGACGAGTCCGTCGTACGACAGCTCGGTGCCGTCGTCGAGCCGTACCGTCCGTTCGTCCAGTCGCGCGGCGACCACCGTCCTGCCGAGCCGCCACTCCACGTCGGACACGCCGGCGCGCGGCCGGAAGGCGAGGGACTCGAAGGACGCCCTGCCGGCCAGGACCTCCTTGGACAGGGGCGGCCGGTTGTAGGGCATGTGCGGTTCGTCGCCGACGAGGGTGACGGCGCCGCTCCAGCCGGCCGCGCGCAGTTGCTCGGCGGCGCGCAGGCCGGCCATGGAGGCGCCGGCCACCACGATGCGCGCGTTCACGGTCAGCCCTCGATCCGGATCGCCTGGAGCGGGCAGACGTCGGCCGCTTCCTCGACCTCGTCGCGCAGCGCGTCGTCCGGGTCGGAGACGTGGACCAGGTGGCCGGCGTCGTCGAGGGAGAAGACGTCGGGGGCCGCGAAGACGCACTGGCCGTGGTCCTGGCACTTGTTCATGTCGACGACGACCTTCATGGCCGGTCCTCCTGAGGGAGCGGAAGCGAAGGGAGTGGAGAGAAGAAGTGGGCCCGGCCGGTCCTGCCGACCGGGCCCTGCCAACGGACTGCGGCGGACCGCGGCCCGGACTCGTTTGGCTTCAAACAAGGTAGGCAGCCGCCACCCCCTGGTCAATACCTATCCGTATGGATAAATTCTTTGCGCCGCCCTCTTGCGGCAAGGTGCACCCCTGCCTACCGTTTGGCTTCAAACAGCAGGCCGTCGCGCTGCGGGGAGCCTCTGCCACCGCACCCCGGCCGCCCGCCCTCACCTCCCACACCACCTGGCTCTTCGTGGTGTCCCGACGTCCGTCCGCCCAAGGAGACAACGGTGAGCGATCAAGACCATGCAGAAGTCCGCCGGCGCCTGGACCGGCTCGTCGCCGACGGCATCGACGTCGTCCGGGTGACCTATCCGGACCTCATCGGCACGGACCGGGCGCGTGACGTGCTGGTGGAGGAGCTGCCCCGGGCCCTGGAGCACGGGCTGGCCTTCTGCCGGGCGGTGTACCACACGAGTCCGCAGGGGGACGTGGTGCCGGTCGGCGGCGGCCTGGACGCGGGGCTGCCCGACGTCTGCGTACGGCCGGACCTCACCACCCTGGTCGCGCTGCCCTGGGAGCCGGGCGTGGCGGCCTGCCTCGCCGACGTCACCGACCCGGCCACCGGGGCGCCCGCGGCCGAGTCACCGCGCGACCTGCTGCGGTCGGTCCTGGAGCGGTGCCGGGAGCACGGGCTGAGCCCGGTCGTCGGGCCCGAGCTGGAGTACTTCCTGTGCGAACCGGACCCGGCCGGCGGCTGGCGGCGCTACGGCAGCGTCCCCGGTGTCGTCTACACGGCCGGGCTCCGCGCCGACCCCGACAACCATCTGCTGCGCACCCTGCGACAGGTGCGCGACCTGCGCATCGGGGCGTTGGGCGGGAACCACGAGTTCGACGGCGGGCAGTTCGAGATCAACCTGCTGCACTCCGGCGCCCTGTCCGCCGCCGACCGGGCGTTCCGCTTCAAGGCCGCGGTGAAGGAACTGGCCCGGCGCGAGGGCCGGCTCGCCACCTTCATGGCGAAGCCCTTCAACGACGCGGGCGGCTCCGGCTTCCACCTGCACCTCTCCTGTACCGACGGTTCGGACGCCGAGGGCCGCAACGCCTTCGACGACCCGTCCGGCGCCTACGGCCTGTCCGCCACCGCCCGGCACGCGATGGCCGGCCTCCTCGCCCACGCGCCCGCCCTGGCCGCGCTCCTCAACCCGACCGTCAACTCGTACAAGCGCTTCGGGCCGGACACCCTCGCCCCCTGGCTGATCGACTGGGGCCTCGACAACCGCAGCGCGATGGTCCGGGTGCCGCCCGAGCGCGGCGCCGGCGCCCGGCTCGAACTGCGCCTGGGTGACGCGAGCGCCAACCCGTATCTGGCGATCGCCGCGACCACCGCCGCCGCGCTCCTCGGCGTCCTGGCCGCCGAGGAGCCACCCGCCCCGCTGGAGGGCTACGGGTACGACACAGCGAAGGCGCCCGTGCTCCCGATGGACCTGCCCGCCGCCCTGGACGCCCTGGAGGCGGACACCGCCCTGTCCGAGCTGCTCGGCAAGGACTTCACCACGTCGTACCTCTGCTACAAGCGCAACGAGGTCGAACGCTTCCAACGGCACGTCACCGACTGGGAGTTCACCGAGTACGCCTACCACCTGTGACCACCCGCGGCCACCCGTGACGACCTTCGAAGGACCGACGATGACCACAACCACCGGCGTCGAGCCCATGCCTCTCGCCGATGTCGACCTCGCGAACCTCGACAACTTCACCGACGGGGTCACGCCCTGGCGGATGTTCCACACCCTGCGCCACGAGGACCCGGTGCACTGGCAGCCGGAGGAGGCGCCCAACTCCGGTTTCTGGGCCGTCACCCGGCACGCCGACATCGCGCGGGTGGACCGGGACGCAGAGACCTTCACCTCCACCCGCTTCGTGAACCTGGAGGAGGTCGACGAGGACCAGATCCGCAAACGCGCCTCGATCCTGGAGCTGGACGGCGTGCGCCACCGCGCCCTGCGCAGCGTGATCCAGCGGCAGTTCGGGGCGGGGGTCATCAACAGCTACACCGACTTCCTGCGCGGCCTCACGGCGAAGACGCTGGACGCGGCGCTGGCCAAGGGGACCTTCGACTTCGTCAAGGAGGTCTCCGCGGACTTCCCCATCAACGTCCTGGCCCGCCTCCTCGACGTACCGCCCGAGGACAACCAGCAGTTGATCGACTGGGGCAACCGCATCATCGGCAACACCGACCCCGACTACGCGGACGTCCTGCTGCACAGCGCGGAGAGCGAGAAGTACCGCGACCTGCCGTTCCGCTCCCCCGCCTCGCTGGAAGTCTTCGAGTACGGCCGGGAGCTGGCCCGGCAGCGGCGCGGCGGCGAGGGCACGGACCTGGTCTCCAAACTGGTCAACAGCACCCCGCGCGACGGAGTCCCGCTGTCCGCGCAGGACTTCGACAACTACTTCCTGCTGCTGGTGGTGGCCGGCAACGAGACCACCCGGCACACCATCACCCACTCGATGCTGGCCCTCCTCCAGCATCCCGGCCAGCTGGCCCGGCTCAGGGACGACCCGTCGCTGATCCCGACGGCGGTGGAGGAGTTCCTGCGCTGGGCGTCCCCCGTCTACCACTTCCGCCGTACCGCGACCCGCGACGTCGAACTGGGCGGCAGGCGGATCGGGGCGGGTGACAAGGTCGTCATGTGGTACGCCTCGGGCAACCGCGACGAGGAGGTGTTCGGCGACCCGTACGAGTTCGACGTGGCCCGGCAGCACAACGACCACGTCACCTTCGGCAAGGGCAGCCCGCACCTGTGCCTGGGCAACCTGCTCGCGCGCACCGAGATCCGGATCATGTTCGAGGAGCTGATCCCCCGGCTGGCCGGCATCCGGCTGGTCGGCGAGGTGCCGCGGGTGCGCTCCAACTTCGTCAACGGCATCAAGAGGCTGCCGGTCGAGGTCACCCTCGCCTGACGGCCGGCGTCAGAGTGCCGCCGCCCACTCGTCGACGGTCGTGACCTCCGCCTGCATCGGGAACACCTTCTCCGTGAGCACCCGGTGCACCTCCGGGTCGGCGTCGAGGCAGCCGTCGGACAGGACGGTGAGCTCGAAGTCGAGGTCGGCGGCCTGACGCAGGGTGGAGAGCACGACGCCGCTGGTGGCGATGCCGGTGAGGACGAGGTGATCGATCCCGCCGGCCCGCAGCACCATGTCGAGGTCGCTGCCGGCGAAGGCGCTGACCCGCCGCTTGGTGACGACCGGCTCGCCGGGCGCGGGAGCCACGTCCGGGTGGACCTGCGTGGCCCGGTCGTCGCCGGCCGGCCGCGGCGCGGCGCCCACGAGGCCGCGGAACATCTTGTTGCGGGCGCTGACCTCCGGGTAGCCCGGGCGGAAGCCGACGACCACGTAGATCACCGGGATGCCGCCCGCGCGGGCCGCGTCGATCGCCTTGCTCAGCCGTGGGAGGTAATCGGGGGCGGGAAAGCGGTCGGCGACGACCTGCTGGACATCCATGACGAGGAGGGCTTGCTGAGGCACCGTCTCTGTTCCTTCCACGCGACCCGGTTCCACGCGACCCGGTTAGTCATCAAGTGATTACTTGGCAACGTAGACCGCGCTGCGGGATCATGTCAACGCATGATTACCTCGTGGCGGATTCGCGGAGCCCCGGTCCGCCGAAGGGTCCGGGGTGGCGTCGAGGAGAGGAGCCGCTGTGTCATCGGACGACGTGACCGACCAGGCCGCCGACGGGACCCGTCGCCGGGATGCCGCGGCGACCCGGCAGGCCCTGCTGCTGGCCGCCCGCACCCGGTTCACACAGCTGGGCTACGACCGTACGACGCTCCGGGACGTCGCCGCGGACGCCGGGGTCAACCTGGCGCTCATCAAGCGGTACTTCGGCTCCAAGGAGGGCCTGTTCAAGGCGGCGCTGGCGTCGACGCCCCGGTTCCTGGGCGGTGACGGCGAGTTCCCGCGCGACCGGGCCGCGCTGGCCGAGGCGCTCAGCCGGCAGCTGGCGGCCGGGGCCTGGGCGGAGTTCGGCGAGCACCCGGTGCTGATGCTGCTGCGGGACTCCGGGGACGAACAGGTGGCGGAGCTGCGCCGGCGGGCCCTGGCGGAGTTCGGCCGCCAGGTGCTCGAAGCGTCGGGCGCGTCTTCGGCACCCGACGCCGAGCTGCGGGCGGAGCTCCTGGTCGCCCTCGGCGTCGGGGTCGCCGTCGTACGCTCCGCCGTGGGCCTGCGGCCCCTGGCCGACGCGACACCCGACGACCTCCTGGGTCCCCTCCGGGACGTCGTGGAGGGGCTGCTCGGACCGCCGGCGGACTGATCCGGCCGCCCCGCCCGGGCGGGTCACTCGGGCCAGGCGGAGTCCCGGACGACGTCGACGAAGTCGCCGCGCCGGAAGCCGGGGACGAAGTGGGCGAGTACGTCGGCCTTGACGTTGCCGAAGGTGGTGCCGGGGCGGTCCTGGATGCCCTCGGTGAAGGCGGCGAGGATCCGGTTCTTGAAGTCGGGCCGGGGGTGCGCCGCGACGACCGCCGCGCGCTGCCCGTCGGTGACCTCGTGGTAGCCGATGCCCAGCACGTCCAGCTCGACCCCGCGGGTGACCAGGGCGATCTCGGGTGCCATGTGCAGCGGGATCTCCGGGGTGGTGTGCAGGGCGATGGCCGTCCAGACCCGGTCGGCGGCCTCGCCGGTGACGTCGTGGGCGTTCAGGAAGGCGCGGGCCTCGTCGGCGCCGTCGATCTCGAAGCGCTGGTCGGTGCGGCGCAGGCTCCTGGTCAGGCCCAGGTCGTGGAACATCGCGCCGACGTACAGCAGCTCGGGGTCGAAGCCCAGCCCGAGGGCGCGGCCGCGCAGTGAGCCCCACAGGAAGACCCGCCGGGAGTGGTCGAACACCAGCGGGGTGGCGGCGTCCCGGACCAGCTCGGTGGCCTCCCGGACCAGGGCGGTGTCGGGGATCCGCACGCCTGCGATCTCTTCGCTCATCGTTCTCGGCCTCCGTGCCGGTGGGGTGATGTGTCTCCGTCCAGGGTTCTCCGGGGGACGTAGGCTGGGCCATGTCTCTGCCGCCGGGAAAACCACGGATTCGGACATGACCCATCGGGTGGGCTTTGTGGTCTTCGAGGGGGTGACCATGCTCGACGTCAGCGGTCCTTCGGAGGTGCTGCACCAGGCGGGCCGGCATGCCGACCCCTACGAGCTGGTGCTGGTCTCCCCGGAGGGCGGCACGGTCACCACGTCCGCCGGGCCGGCGCTGACCGGCACGGTCCGGGCGGCCGACGCGGGCCCGGTCGACACGGTCCTGGTGGCCGGCGGCGACCGGCTCGCCGAGCGGCCGATCGAGGACGCGCTGCTCGCCACGGCCCGCGACCTGGCCGAGCGGGCCCGCCGGGTCGCCTCGGTGTGCACGGGCGCGTTCGTGCTGGGCGAGCTGGGCCTGCTCGACGGCCGGCGTGCCACCACGCACTGGCGGCACGCGGCGGCCCTCGCGCGCCGTTACCCCCGGGTGCGGGTCGAGCCGGACGCCATCCACATCCGCGACGGGCGGTACGTCACCTCGGCCGGCATCAGCGCGGGCATCGACCTCGCCCTGGCCGTGGTGGAGGACGACCACGGCGCGGACGTGGCGCGGGACGTCGCCCGCGAACTGGTCGTGTTCCTGCAACGCCCGGGCGGCCAGTCGCAGTTCTCCACGGCCATCACCACGCCGCCCGCCCGCAGCGACCTGCTCCGCACCCTGATCGCGTCCGTCCTCGCCGATCCGACCGCCGACCACAGCGTGCCCGCCATGGCCGCGTCCGCCGCCGTCAGCCCCCGGCACCTGACCCGGCTGTTCACCGCCGAGCTGGGCATCACGCCCGCGCGCTGGGTGGAGCGGGTCCGCCTGGACCGGGCCCAGCAGCTGCTCCTGGACGGCCACAGCGTGACCGCGGCGGCCCGGCACAGCGGCCTGGGCACCGACGAGACCCTCCGCCGCGCCTTCGCCCGCCACCTGGGCACCACCCCGACCCACTACCGCAGACGCTTCGCGACGACCGGCCGCGCGAACTGACCGGCGGGGAGGCGTCTCCTCGAAGGGCCGTACCGCGCACGGACGCCCTGCCCGAAGTGACGGGCCACGGGTTCGACCGGGCGTGTGGTTCAGCGCCCGGGCTGCTTCGGGCTGCCGCGGAATCGGGGGTTTGACCTGCGACTCTGGCGGCGGACGAGGTGGGACGGCCCCAGCTCACGGGCAGCAGGTGGAGGACATTTCATGTGTGGCATCGTCGCCGCGGTCGGGAACGTCGATGCGCGGCTCTGCCGCGCCATGCTGGACCGGCTTGCCCACCGCGGGCCCGATGACAGCGGCGAGCTACAGCGGGGCGACGTGTGGCTGGGGCATCAGCGGCTGTCGGTCGTGGATGTCCCGGGCGGTCATCAGCCGCTTGCGGGGCCAGGGGGCACGTCCTTCGTCGTGGTCAACGGCGAGATCTACAACCACCTCCGGCTCAGGGAGGAGTTGGGGGTCGAGCGGTTCTCGACGGGTTCGGACAGCGAGGCGGCTCTGCAGGTGCTGCTGGTGGACGGCCCCGTCGGGCTCACCCGGCTGCGCGGCATGTTCGCGCTCGCGTATCTCGACGAGGAGGGTGCGTTCCTCGCCGCCCGGGACGCCCTCGGGGTGAAGCCGCTCTACTGGGTCCGCAGGGACGGCTGCGTGCTGTTCGCCAGTGAGCTGCGGGCCTTCGACGAGGCCGACCGGCCCCTGGTGGAGAGCTTCCCGCCCGGCTGTTGCTGGAGCCCCCGGGGCGGCCTGGTGCGCTTCGCGGACGCGGTCCCCGCCCGGGTGCGCCCGGCGAGACGGGCGTCGGCGGAGGGGCGGTGGGACGAGTCCCTGCTGAAGGCGGTCCGCGAGACGGTCGTCACCGCGGTCGAGGACCGGATGATGAGCGACGTCGGCATCGGGGTGTTCCTCTCCGGCGGTCTCGACTCGTCGATCGTCACCGCGGTGGCGGCCGAGTACGCACGGCGCCACGGACATCGCCGGCCGCTTCCGACCTTCGCCGTCGGCACCCCGGACAGCCCGGACCTGCTGGCCGCACGGGTGGTCGCCGACCACCTCGGCACCGATCACCACGAGGTGGTGATGTCGCCCCAGGAGGCGGTGGACACACTCCCGCGGGCCATCCGGGCGATCGAGCACTTCGATGTGCACCTGGTGCGCAGCGCGGTGCCGAACGTGCTGCTGGCCGAATACGCCTCCCGGCACGTTCGCGTGGTGCTGACCGGAGAGGGCGCCGACGAGCTGTTCGCCGGATACCCGGACTGCCACCAGGAGCGCTACTCCGCCGGGGAAGCCCTGCAGGGCAGGCTCGTGGAGACGGTGGAGGGACTGCACTGGGAGAACCTGCAGCGGTGTGACCGTACGACGATGGCCTTCGGTCTGGAGGCACGGGTGCCCTTCATGGACCGGGACGTGATCAACCTGGCGCTGTCGGTCCCGCCCGAGTACAAGATGATCCATTCGGGCGTCAAGGAGAAGCAGCTCCTGCGGGAGGCCTTCGCCGGCTGGCTGCCGACGCAGATCCTGGAACGCGGCAAGCTCCAGTTCGGCCACGGAACCGGAGCCAAGGACGTGCTGACGGCCGTACAGGCTCCGGCGTCGTCCCGGGACGCCGAGGAGGAGGCCGCGTTCTACCGGCTGTGGCGCGCCGAGTTCCCGGGCATCGACCCGCTGCGCACCCTCGGCCGCCCACCGCTGCGGTGAGCGCCGAGCGCTGAGCGGTACCGGGTACGGAGGTGCCCGGGGCTGTCACTGCGGAGTGTCGTACTCCGCCTGGGGACCGGCGAGCGGCGCCCGGCTCCGGGGGGTGCGCAGGCTGCGGTAGAAGTCGCGGTAGGTCCGGTGGAAGTGCAGGGCGCGGGGGGCCGTGATCTGGTGGAGTCGGCTCAGACGGGCGATGGGCAGGGAGGGCATGAGGTGGTGCTCGACGTGGAAGTTGTTCCCGTTGGTGTACCAGGCCATCAGCCGGTTGGAGCGGATGGTGCGGGTGTTGCGGAAGACGTCGGTGGTGCCGGTCTCGCAGCGGTAGTGCTCGGGCAGTTCGACGGCCGCGTGAACGGGGCCGGCCACGAGCAGGACCGGCACGAGCCAGGCCCACACGGCGAAGGTGCTGCCGGTGGCGACCGAGACGGTGACGGCCGTGCCGAGAACCGCCGTGATGAGCAGATGGTCGCGGCGGATGTCCCGGACCGTGGCCGGTTTCTCGCCGGGCACGGGGCGGCCCGAGGCCAGGCGCACCGTGTCGACGAGGAACTGCCGGTAGAGGCTGATCATGGAGAAGCGGTAGACCCAGGCGAGCACGGTACGGGCACGAGTGCGCTCGGCGTGGCCGTACTGGTCGCCGTAGTCGAAGTACTCGTGGTTGTCCGGGGTACCCAGATAACGGTGGTGGCGCATGTGGGCGGCGCGGTAGGCGGAGAAGCTGGTGAGCATCGGGATGCCGAGGAGCACACCGGCGACGACGTTGGCCCGGCGGCCACGGAAGCCGATGCTGTGCAGGGCCTCGTGTTGCAGTTCCAGGGCATGCGCGTACATCAGGCCCAGCAGGATCACACCACAGGCGATGCTCCAGACCGAGCCGTGCCGGACCAGGATGGCGCCGGCCACGACGAGCAGGACGAACAGGAGGAGTTTCCCGGCGAAACGCCGGCCGTCTATCTGCTCGTGGACACTGCCGAACCTGGCGCGGACCTCGGCCATGGCCCGGGTACCGCGGTGCGGATCGTTCATGATGCGCCTTGCCTTCCCGGAAGGAGCCGTCGGAGCTCCGTGATGTGGGGCTCGGTGATGTGGGGCTCAGTGGGGCTGGTCGGAGGTGGCGGACAGGCGCAGGAAGTGCTCCTGCGCCCGCTGCCAGAGCGGGGAGCCGTCAGGCAGCGACGGCAGGTGGGCGCACAGGGCGCGGGAGAAGTCACGGCTGGCCTCGACGGGGATCAGCGAGCACAGGTTGTCCAGGCCGATCACGTCCAGGGGGCGGCCCCTGCCGTACAGGCGCTGCACGGGGCGGTCCCAGGTGCTGGGCTCGGTGTACACGGGCAGGGCGTGGGTGGGGGCACCCACGTCGCAGGTGACGTCCCCGACCACCGACAGGCGGCGCGCCGGGTGATCGAGGTCCTGCTCCGTCAGCAGCGCGGGCACGGCGTGCTCGGCACCGATCGCGTTGATCAGGATGTCGTGGCCCAGCAGGGCCTCGCGGTCCAGCCGCGCGGTCTCCTGCCGGCCCCAGCGCGCAGGGGCGATGCCCGCGGTCTCCAGTGCCTCGCAGGCTCCCCGGCCGCACCGGCCGCGCGCGCCCACGACCACCGCGGTCTCCCGGCGGTCCCGGCCACGCCGGGAGGAACGAAGACGCGTCTGCAGTTCCCCATGGGACAGGGGCTCCACCAGCGCGGGCAGGACCCGACGCGCGTGCAGTACCGCCAACGCGGCCCCCACATAACCGGCCCAGTAGCCGAAGGCGGCCACCCGCCGCCCGTCGTCGTCGACCAGGCACTCCATGTCCAGCAGCGCACCGCCCCCGGCCGTGAACCGGGACAGCAGTTCCCGCCCACCGGGCTGGCCCTTGTAGGCGTGCGCGAACACCACATGCCTGTTCCGCAACGCCCACGGCTGGGAGGGCACGCCCTTGAGGCCGACGATGACGTCTTCGGGGCGGGCCTCGGACCAGCTGCCCCGCGGAACGATCCGGCAGCCCGCGGCGGCGTATTCCGCGAGCGGGAAGACGCGGTGCGGTGATCTCTCGACGGTCATGCCGATGCCCCGGGCCACCAGCGACCGGGCATCGTCCGGCACGATGGCGGCACGCCGCTCGGTCGGTCGTTCTTCGCTTCGCAACCACAGCTTGAGCGTCATCATCCCGTCCAGCCGACTATGCCCCCGGCAGTTTCCAGACTGAACAACCAGGGGCCGATCGGCGTGCTGGCGATGGCGTTCGGGTGTGAGCGGGCAGTGGCCGCGGCGGCGTCGGCCATTTCGGACCGGCCGGCCCGCGCCGTCGCGAGCCTGCGCCCAGCGTCAGGGAACCAGCACCAGCCGCCCGCGCACCCCGCCCTCGGCGAGGCGGGCATGGGCCTTGGCGGCGGCGTCCAGGGGGAAGGTCTCGGCCACCCTGAGGGTCAGTACGCCCTCGTCCACGAGTCGCGCCAGCTCCGCCAGGCGTGTTCCGTCGGCGGTCACGGCGACCGCGGTCGTCCGCACCCCACGCACCGGGGCGGGCTCGCCGCCGGGCCGGACGCCGACGTAGCCGCCCCCGTCCCGCACCCACTCCAGGGCCGGCTCGCCCAGGACCGCCGCGTCCAGTACGGCGTCGAAGGTCCCGGCCTCGGCGTCGCCCGCCGTGAAGTGCGCGGCGCCCAGGGACCGTACGAGCTCCGCGTCGGTCTCGCGGGCCAGTGCGGTCACCGATATCCCCCGGTGGGCCGCGAGTTGCACGGCGAAGCCGCCGACCGCGCCCGCCGCGCCGGTCACCAGGAGGGACTGTCCCTCGGTCAGCTCCAGCAGGTCCAGGGCCTGTACGGCGGTCAGCCCGTTCAGCGGCAGCGTCGCCGCGTGCACGGCGTCCACCGTGGCCGGGGCCGTGGCCGCCGCGTCCGCCTCGACCACGACGTATTCGGCGTGCGTGCCGAGCGGCCGCACGATGCCGGGGTCCAGCGCCACCACCTGGTCGCCGACGCTCCAGGCGGTCGCGAAGCCGGCCGCGTCCACGGTTCCGGCCACGTCCCAGCCGAGCCCGATCCGCTTGCCCGCACCGCCGAAGAAGCCGGCCCGCACTCCCGCGTCCACGGGGTTCAGCGCGGCCGCCGCGACCTTGATCCGCACCTGGCTCGGACCCGGCTCCGGCCGCTCCGTCGCCACGACCTCCACGGCCTCGGGTCCGCCGAACGTGTTCACCACTGCTGCGCGCATGACGCGTTGCTCCCTCTACGACTTTCTTTCCCGCTTCGGTCTCTCCTCAGCTGGCTTCGACCCTAGGAAGAGTTACTATCCGACGGTAAGTAGTTACCTGGAAGTGCCTAGGCCCCCCAGAGGTGAGCGATGCCGACGACGACGGCGGCCCAGCGGCGCGAGCAGGCGCGCGTGGAGTACGACGCGTTCATCCGGGCCTGCCCCACCAACCAACTGCTCGACCGGATCAGTGACAAGTGGGTCAGCCTGGTCGTCTGCGCCCTGGTCCCCGGACCCATGCGGTACAGCGAACTCGCCCGCAAGATCGCCGGCGTCAGCCCCAAGATGCTCACCCAGACCCTGCGCTCCCTGGAACGCGACGGCATCCTCGCCCGCACGGTGACCCCCGCCGTCCCGGTCCGCGTGGACTACGAGCTCACCCCGCTCGGCCTGAGCCTCGCCCTGCTGCTGGCGGGCGTGAAGAACTGGGCGGAGGCCCACATCGAAGAGGTCCACGATGCCCGCGAGCGCTATGACGCGGGGGTCGAGAGCTAGATCAGAAGACGTTGTTCCGGCGGTGCCGTCCGCGCAGTTCGACGAACTTGGTACGGGCCTCTGATGCCCGGCCGTCGCTCGCCGGCCGGCTCTCCGTTCCCCCCTGAGATCCAAGCTGATCGCTCCCAAGTCGGCGTGTCCGATGACCCGTTGCGCCGTTGCGCACCCCATTGTCCCGCGCCCCCGCACTCGGGGATCCACGTCGGCACAGCGGCCGAAAAGCGGTGTCGGGGCGCCCGAACGTGCCGCTCGCAACCGCCAGTTCAAGCCGTTGTTCTGATGCGGTCATGACAGTCGCGACCGCCGGGTGTCAATCTGCTCTCCGAAAGTTCACCGCCTGCTCACAGGTGTCTCACACAACTCCTCTGTCCGTTCCCTGACTTCACCCCGCACGGCAGCGAAGACCTGACCCGCTTCGAGCCGTGCCACCCACCCGCGCCGCCGGACGGCCTCACCAGGCCGACCCGCTCTCCCGGGCCCCACCAGGGCCCGATCACCCCACAGAAGGAGAACGCATGCTCCGGCAGGACCGTCACCACCGTCGCGCCAGACACACCGTGGCCCTGGCGCTGACAGCCGCGAGCGCCATGCTCGTGGCCGGGATCCAGAACGGCACCGCCGTGGCCGCGCCCGGCGGCCACGCCCCCGCGAAGATCCTGGCCACCCCGGACGCCGGCGCGGCCCCCGCCACGCTCTCGCCGGCCAAGCGCACGGCACTGCTGAAGGCCGCCGCGACCGAGGCCCCGGACACCGCACGGACCCTCGGCCTCGGCACCGGCGAGAAACTGCTCGTCAAGGACGTGGCCCAGGACGCCGACGGCACGATCCACACCCGCTACGCACGCACGTACGCGGGCCTGCCGGTCCTCGGCGGCGACCTGATCGTGCACGACAGCGCCGGCCGCCTCACGGTGTCGCGCGCCACGAAGGCGACCCTCACGCTCCCGTCCACCAAGGCGAAGATCTCCTCGGCCACGGCGAAGGCCCACGCGCTCACCACCGCGGCGAAGGCCGGCGCCGAGCGCCCCACGGTGCACAGCAGCCCGCGCCTGGTCGTCTGGGCCGCCTCCGGCAAACCCGCCCTCGCCTGGGAGTCCGTGGTCGGCGGCTTCCAGGACGACGGCACCCCCAACGAACTCCACGTGATCACCGACGCGGACACCGGCAAGCAGCTCTTCCGCTACCAGGGCGTCGAAACCGGCACCGGCACCGGCCAGTTCAACGGGACCGTGCCGCTCAGCACCACGCTCTCCGGTTCGACGTACCAGCTCGTCGACGGCGACCGCGCCGGACACCGCACCTACGACCTGAACCAGGGCACCTCCGGCACCGGCACGCTCTTCACCGACGACAACGATGTCTGGGGCGACGGCACCCCGGCCAACCGGCAGACCGCGGGCGTGGACGTCGCCTTCGGCGCGGCGGCCACCTGGGACTACTACAAGAACGTCTTCGGCCGCAACGGCATCCGCAACGACGGCGTCGCCGCCTACAGCCGCGCCCACTACGGCAGCAACTACGTCAACGCCTTCTGGCAGGACAGCTGCTTCTGCATGACGTACGGCGACGGTTCGGGCAACACCCACCCGCTCACCGCGCTCGACGTGGCCGCCCACGAGATGAGCCACGGCGTCACCGCGGCCACCGCGGGCCTCACCTACTCCGGCGAGTCGGGCGGTCTCAACGAGGCCACCTCCGACATCTTCGCCGCCGCCGTGGAGTTCTACGAGAACCTGCCGGCCGACGTCCCTGACTACCTGGTCGGCGAGAAGATAGACATCAACGGCAACGGCACCCCGCTGCGTTACATGGACAAGCCGAGCAAGGACGGTGCGTCCAGCGACTACTGGAGCTCCTCGCTGGGCGGCCTCGACGTCCACTACTCCTCGGGCCCGGCCAACCACTTCTTCTACCTGCTCTCCGAGGGCAGCGGGGCGAAGACCGTGAACGGGGTCTCCTACGACAGCCCCACCTACGACGGCCGGCCGGTGACCGGCATCGGCATCGACAACGCCCAGCGCGTCTGGTACCGGGCACTCACCACCTACATGACGTCGAGCACGAACTACGCGGGCGCCCGCACGGCCACCCTCCAGGCCGCGGCCGACCTGTTCGGCGCCTACAGCCCCTCCTACCTCGCGGTGGCCGACGCCTGGGCGGCGATCAACGTGGGCAGCCGGATCGCGCTGGGCGTCAACATCGCGCCGGTGGCGGACCAGATCAGCGGCGTCGGGCAGGCGGTGTCCCTCCAGACGGACGCCTACACCACCAACTCCGGCGCGGCCCTGACGTACACGGCGACCGGCCTGCCGGACGGTCTGACGATGAGTGACACGGGCCTGATCTCGGGCACCCCGACCACCCTCGGCACCAGCGACGTCACCGTCACGGTCACCGACGACACCGGCGCGAGCAGCACGGTGAGCTTCGCGTGGGAGGTGGCCTACGTCTACGCCAACGCCACCCGCGTCGACATCCCCGACAACAGCAGCGCGGTGGAGTCCCCGGTCACCGTCACCGACCGCACGGGGAACGCCTCGTCGACCACCAAGGTCTACGTGAAGATCATCCACACCTACCGGGGTGACCTGACGGTCGACCTGGTCGGCCCGAACGGGACGGTCTACTCGCTGCTGAACCGCAGCGGCGGCTCCGCCGACAACGTCGACCAGACGTTTACCGTCGACGCCTCCGCGCAGCCCCTGAGCGGCACCTGGAAGCTCCGGGTCCAGGACCACGCCGCGATCGACGTCGGCTACATCGAGCAGTGGCGGCTCATCCCCTGAGCCTCGGCCTCTCCTGACCCCGGCCCCGGCCGGATGTAGGGAGCCGTTGTCGCGGGACGCCCTCGCGGCCCGCGACAACGGCTCCGCCCGGGTGCTGACGGCACCCGTACGGCGTAACGTGTTGTGCGAATGAACCGGTCGCGGGCCATGCGGTCCGATGTCGTCCGTCGGCCCGTTGGTCTCCGTGGCGTGCACCCGCATCAGTCAGGAGCGCATCGTGGGGACACCTGTTCGTCGACGCGCGCGCGGCGGATCCGCCGTGCGCCGCACCTCTGTTGGACTCGTCACCACCGTGCTCGCCGCCGGTGTGTGCACCGTGCCGGCCGCGGGGGCGACCGAGCACCCCGTGTCCGCGGTCTCCGCCGCGAGCTGCGCCGACACGGTCTACGCGAAGATGACCCAGGCCCAGCGCGTCGGCCAGCTGTTCATGGGCGGGGTCAACGCCACCCGCCCGAGCACCGCGGACCTGCAGACGCTGCGCACCTACCACGTCGGGTCCGTGATGCTCACCGGACGCAGCACCGCCGGGACCACCGCGACGAGGAAGGTGGTCGACGCCTTCCGTACGCAGGCCGACACGGTCGGCGGGCACCGGGTCGGGCTGCTCGTCTCCACCGACCAGGAGGGCGGCCAGGTCCAGGTGCTCAGCGGACCCGGTTTCTCGGTCATCCCCAACGCCCTGACCCAGGGCTCGTGGAGCACGACCACCCTGCGCAGCCGCGCCGCGACCTGGGCGGGGCAGCTCAAGGCGGCGGGCCTGGACCTCAACCTCGCCCCGGTCGCCGATGTGGTGCCGGCGAGTCTCGGCACCCGCAACGCGCCCATCGGCCGCTACTACCGCGAGTACGGCCACACTCCCGCCGTCGTGACCTCGCACACCGGGGCCTTCGCCGCGGGCTTCCACTCGGCCAAGGTGATGACCACCTTCAAGCACTTCCCCGGTCTCGGCCAGGTGACCGGCAACACCGACACCACCGCGAACGTCGTCGACTCCGTGACCACCGCGTCCAGTTCGAGCCTCCAGCCGTTCCAGAGCGGGATCAAGGCAGGGGCGCCGTTCGTGATGATCTCGTCGGCGAAGTACACGAAGATCGACTCGAAGCACATCGCGGCGTTCTCACCGACCGTCATCAACTCGCTGCTGCGCACCAAGTTCGGCTTCAAGGGAGTCGTCATCTCCGACGACCTCGGCCAGGCCGTCGCGGTCCGCGCCTACACCCCGGCGCAGCGGGCGGTGCAGTTCATCAACGCGGGTGGCGACATGGTCCTCACGGTCAAGGCGTCGACCGTGCCGGCGATGGTCCAGGGGGTGCAGGCCCAGCTGGCGAAGGACGCCTCCTTCCGTACCAAGGTCGCCGCCTCCGTCCACCGCATCCTCACGGCCAAGGTCAACGCCGGCCGCCTCACCTGCAGTTGAGCCCGGCTGCCCGGACGCGTGCGGAGCGCCGGACGCGTTCACGGTCCACCCACTTGTACCCACGGCGCAACGTCCGTTCCCCTCGAGCCGAAGCCACGCGCTCCGCCGCACCGGCTGCGCCGGGCAGGCGGCGCGGTGCGGGCGGAGACTCCCCGGAGAGCAAGACGCGGAAAACGCGTTCTCGGCTCCGCCCGGCGTGACACCGGTGCCCGGGCCGACGCCGCGGGGCCTGCGGGGCCGGGCCGGTCAGGCCGGGTCGAGTCCCGACGTGTCCCGGCGGGAGACGGCCAGGTAGCCGACGAAGCAGACGATGGCGGCCGTCCAGGCGAGGGTCACCGGAGCCAGTCCCAGGGCGAGCCCGCCCCGGCCGTGGCCGACGGCCATCCAGTCGGCGAGCGAGGCGCCGAGCGGCCGGGTGATGACGTAGGCCGTCCAGAAGGCGGCCACGGCGTTCAGGGCACCGCCGCGGTGGGCGATCGCGGGGACGCAGATCGCCACGGCGAAGAGAATCACCGAGCCGAAGTAGCCGAGGCCCGCGGTGGCGGTCAGGTCGCCGGCGGCGGTGCCGAGGGCGAAGGTGGCGAGGACGGTCGCCCAGTAGAAGGCCTCGCGGCGGCGGGTGCGGATGCCGTGGATGGACAGGGTCCGTTCGACGGCGTACCAGAGGGCGAAGACTCCGGTCAGCACGACGACGAAGAACGGGGTGGACAGCGCGTAGGGCACGCCGAGACCCACGTGCAGGACGTCGGCGGCCATCGTGCCGAAGACGCTGACCATGACGACCGCGGTCCAGTAGACCCAGGCGATGTACCGGCGGACCGCGAACTGCACGGCCAGGGAGACCGTCAGGGCGAGAGCGCCGAGGCCGACGGCCGGGATCGGGCCGAGGACCCGGGCCAGCAGGTCGGACGCGGTCTCGCCCATCCCGGTGGTGAGCACCTTGATGATCCAGAAGTAGACGGTGACTTCCGGGACCTTGTTCGCCATGGTGCGCAGGGGAACGCGGGAGCGGTCGTCGAGGAGGTGCTCTGTGGTCATGAGCGGCACGATGACATGCCGCGCACCCGGTGCCACAGATGTCTTTGCCAATGTTTTGGCGCCTCTGGTGCATGAGTTTCAGATCCGCGCGCCGGGCCTGAACGCAACCTGAATGCCGCAGGGAACTCCCTGGTCACGGTGGTCGAGCAGGTGGTACGCAGGTGTGTTCGACGGTGATTGCCGCGTCCGCGGGCGCCCCGCCGCCCGGCTGCGATCGTCTAGAGTTCCGTACGACGTCTACAAAGTTGTAGTCGTTCAGGTGTTCAGGTGAGACCGTCCGCCGGAAAGGGCCCCCGTTCATGACCACACCGATCGTCGCGGCGTCACAGCTTGCCGTGAACGTGCTCGACGCTCATTCGCTGCTGTCGGCCTTCGGCGTGCTGGGCGTCGGGGTGGTGATGTTCGCCGAGACGGGGCTGCTGATCGGGTTCTTCCTGCCGGGCGACTCCCTGCTCTTCACGGCCGGCCTGCTGTGCACCGGCTCGGCGCAGGGGAGCCTGCACCTGTCCCTGGGACCGCTGCTCGTGGCCGCGGCCGTGGGCGCGCTGGCCGGGGCGCAGTTCGGGTACCTGCTCGGCCGGAAGGCGGGCGGGGCCCTGCTGGCACGCAGCCGCTCCGGGCGCCTGCACGAGGGCGTGCGGCGCGCCGAGGACTTCCTCGACCGGTACGGCCACGCGAAGGCGATCGTCCTGGCGCGCTTCGTGCCGGTGGTGCGCACCGTGCTGAACCCGATGGCGGGCGCGCTGGAGGTCCCGGTGCGGACGTTCACCCAGTGGCAGGTCGTGGGCGGACTCGTGTGGAGTCTCGGCCTCACCCTCGCGGGCTACGCGCTGGGCTCGTCGATCCCGAACGTCGACCGGTACCTGCTGCCGCTGGTGGCGCTGATCGTGGTCGTGTCGCTGGTCCCCGTCCTCTCCGAGGTGTACCGGGGCCGGCGCGCCGCCGGGTCCGAAGAGGGACGCGGGTGACCGTCCCGACCCCGGCCGCGGCAAGGCCGTAGCTGCGACGGAGGACCATGCGTCACAAGATCCTGGTGGTGGAGGACGACCACGCCCTGCGGGACGTGCTGCGCCGCGGACTGGCCGACGAGGGCTTCGAGCCCGTGCCCGCCGCCGACGGCGCCACCGCCCTGCGGCTGGCCGGCGACGACATCGGCGCGGTCGTCCTGGACGTCGGGCTGCCGGACGCGGACGGCCGGGACGTGTGCCAGGCGATGCGCGCCAACGGGTTCGCGGCCCCGATCATCTTCCTCACCGCCCGCCACCACCTCACCGACCGCCTCTCCGGGTTCTCCGCGGGCGCCGACGACTACCTCCCCAAGCCGTTCCACCTCGCCGAACTCGCCGCCCGGCTGCGGGCCACCCTCAAGCGGTCCGGTCCGCCGGCGGTGGCCACGGCCGGGAACCTGGTCCTGGACGCGACCCGGCACAGCGCGCGCGTCGGCGGGATCCTGGTCGAGCTGTCGCCGACGGAGTTCCGGCTGCTGGCCACGCTGGTGGCCGCGGGCGGGGGCATCGTGAGCCGCCGGGACCTGGTACGGGCGGCGTGGCCGGACGGGGCCCAGGTCAGCGACAACACCCTGGACCAGTACCTGAGCCGGCTGCGCCGCAAGCTGCGCGAGGCGGACAGCGGCCTGAGCCTCGGGACGGCGCGCGGGATCGGCCACCGGCTGTCATGACGGCCCTGTGTCATGAAGCGCCTTCCGCCAGGAAGGGCCTCCTGCTCCGCATGGCCCCGCGCACGCTGCGCGGTCGGCTCTCGCTCGTGGCGGTGACCACCGCGGCCCTGCTGATGACCGTCCTGACCGTGGCGTTCAACACCGTCATGGACCGGCACCTCCAGCACCAGGCGGACGCGGAGCTGGGCAACCGCGCGGCGGCCGTCGCCACCACCGTGGACACCAGCGGCTCGCGGGTACGGGTCCTGGAGACCGTCAACGACCGGCTCCTCGACGCCAACGTCTGGATCTACACCGGGGCGCGGCTCCTGGAGAAGCCCCCGTCCGCGACCGCCGGCGGCACCCTGACCGAGGCCGCCGCCCGGCTCGCCTTACGGGGGGACGGTGTCTGTACGACGGTGGCGGCCGGGAATCCCCGGTCCGTCCGGCTCTGCGCCCACTCCGTGGCCGGGCCGCGGAGCTCGGCGACGGTCGTCACCGCCCTGGATCTCGCGCCCTACCGCAACTCGGCGGACGCCGTGCTGCTGGGCTCCCTGGTCCTGGACTCCGTCATGCTCGCGTGCACCTACCTGCTGACCCGCCTCGCCGTCGGGCGGGCACTGCGTCCGGTGCGCACCATGACGGACCAGGCCACCGAGTGGAGCGCGGCGGGCTCCGACGAGCGCTTCGGCGCCGCCGGCCACCCGGCCGAACTCGCCGGCCTGGGCTCCTCGCTGGACGCGCTGCTGGACCGCATCCGGACCGTGCTGCGGCACGAGCGGCAGCTGACCGGGGAGCTGTCCCACGAGCTGCGCACCCCGCTCACCCGGATCATCATCGAGCTGGACTGGTGGCGGGCCCGGCCGCGCTCCGGCGCCGAGACCCGGGCCACGCACGAGGTGATCGCCGAGGCCGCCCAGGCCATGCGCGCCATCTGCGACACCCTCCTGGACGACGCCCGTGCGGAGGCACGCACCACCGGCACGGCCCCGGGGGCCACGGCGGTCGTACCGGTCCTGCGGCGGCTGGTCGACCGGCTCGGGACGCCGGAGCGGGTGAAGGCCGTCGTCGACGCGGCCGATCCGGAGCCGTCGGCGGGGGTCCGGCCCGCCCTTCTCGAACGCATCGTCAGCCCGCTGCTGGCGAACGCGCTCCGGTACGCGCACTCCACGGTGACCGTGTCCGCGCGTCCGGTGCCCGGCGGGGTGCGGATCACCGTCACCGACGACGGTCCTGGCGTACCGGAGGCGTTCGTGGGCGACCTCTTCCAGCCCGGCCGCCGGGCCGATCCCGGGGACGGGCACGACGGCGCGGGCCTCGGACTGCCGCTCGCGCGGCGCCTGGCCCGGTCCGTCGGGGGCGAGGTGTCCCACGATCCCGCGTACACCCCGGGGGCCCGCTTCCTGGCCGACCTGCCCGCCGGATGAGCCGCCGGGCGGCCCTTTGCGGTGACCTAGTTCGTGGCCCCGGAGGGGGTCCGGCGTTCCCGGACCTGCGCGTAGGCCATGAGGCCGAGCAGCACGGCCAGCAGCACGGCCGAGGAACCGGCCGTACCGAGGTCGAGTCCGCCCTTGGCGGCCGGCTTGGTCAGGAAGTCGCCCGCGGTCGCGCCGAGCGGCCGGGTGAGGACGAACGCGATCCAGAACAGCAGGACGTTGGGGACCGCGGGCATCTTCATCAGCGCGGCCAGGACGACGAGCCCCCCGCTCACCAGCAGCGCGCCGCCGGCGTAGCCGAGGCCGGAGCTGTCGGAGAGGAAGTCGCCCATGGAGGTGCCGAGGGTGTTGGAGACGAGGATCGCCGTCCAGAACAGGGCCTCGCCGCGGAGGGTGACGATCTCCCGGATCCGGAAGGTCATGCCGGTCGCCTTCCAGACCGCGAAGACGGCCAGCAGGATCGAGATCAGGATCGCCGCGCCGACCGGATAGCCGAGGCCGAGGCCCTGGGGTCCCCAGCCGAGTGACGTGGCACCGCCCGAGAGGTACTTGGCGCCGGCGTCGCGGTTCATGAAGTCGGACATGGTGGTGCCCGCCATGCTGGTGGACAGGATGACCGTCCAGTAGAAGAACGGGTGGTAGCGGCGGGACCGGAGCTGGGCGGCGAGCGTCACCACGAACAGCAGGAACAGCGCGATCGTGGTGAGGAAGTAACCGAGCTTCAGGGTCTGCGCGAAGAGGTCGCCGGCGGTCTCGCCGAGGGTGGTCGCGGCGATCTTCATGATCCAGAACGCCAGTGTCACCTCCGGGAGTTTCTTCGCCGCCGACGAGATCCTGCCCTGCGCCGCGGCGCCGGTGAGGACTTCGGACTGGTCCAAGGTGGGGGGCTCCTGTTCGGTCGTGCCACAGGGCGCGCGCTCCGCGAGTGGTACGAGGAGACGCGCGCCCTGCCGTGAGCGGCCACGGAGGAGTGGTCGCTTTGACCGACTTTGCCAGCATCTGCCTGAACGGATCCTGAACACCTCCCGCGTGTCCGGTCAGACCGCGGTCCCGCCGCCCGTCACACGGAGCACCTTGACGATCCAGAAGTAGCCGGTGACCTCGCCGCACGCATCCTGACCGCCGTGCGGTGCCGAGACCGACCCACGTGACGCCCGCTACGCCGCCCGCACCGGCTCCCCGCGCCCCTCCCAGGGGCGGGCCAGCGCCACCAGCGCCAGCCCCGCCGCCGTCAGTGCGCCCAGCATGACGAGCGCCATCGGCCGGGAGCCGTCCTCCCCGAACACGCCCACCAGCGGCGCGGCCAGGGCGCCGAAGAGGAACTGGAAACCGCCGAGGAGCGCGGAGGCCGCGCCCGGTGCCGTACGGCCCACCGTCTGGCCGATGCTCATGGCGCTCGGGAAGACCAGGCCGATGCCGCCGGCGGTCACGAACAGGGTGCTCCAGGTGCCCGCGAGGGACTCGCCCACGGTCACCGCCAGCAGGACCTGGGCGAGCGCGCCGAGGAGGGCGATGCCGACCCCGGCCGAGAGCAGGGTGTTGAGGCGGGTGCCCCGGCCGGCCAGGCGGGCGAAGGCGGCGCCGGCGGCCAGCATGGCGACGGCGTTGGTGGCGAAAATGAGAGAGTAGGTGGTCGACGAGACGCCGTGCAGGTTCTCGAAAACGAAGCCCTGCTCACCGCGCCCGAGGTCGACATGCTGATCCCCCTGCGGCACGCGACGGAGCCGTTCATCGCCCGGAGCCTCGCCGAGCGGCTGGGGCTGTCCAGGGCGGGGGTCAGCAAGACCCTCGGCAGGCTGGAGCAGCGCGGTTTCATCGCCCGCACCCCCAACCCCGCCGACCGGCGTGCCGCCCTGGTCACCATCACGGAGGCCGGCGCGAAGGCGGTCGACGACCTCTTCCCCCGGCAGCTCTCCGTGGAGATCGGCCTGCTGGACGGCCTGGGCGAGGACCGCGAGCGGGTGACCGAGGCGCTGCGACGGCTGGTGGCGGCGATGGAGGCCCGCGTGGGCCACGGCTGACACCCGGGCGCGTCCGGCCGGCGACACGGTCCCGCCGCCGCGGCCGGGACCGGCAGGCGGTTCCTGCTGCAGGGGATGCTCCAATTAGAGTGGTCGTTGCAGAGGCGGCCCGCCCCCGGCCGCCGCGATCCCCCGAGAGGCGCAGAGATGACCGGGCCGCAGACGGCGCGCAGGAAGCGCGCGAACGGAGTGGAGTCGCGCCGGCGCATCCTGGACGCCACCGTCGAGATCGCCGGCGAGCGCGGCTACGACGGAACCTCCATCGCGGCCGTCAGCGCCAGGTGCGGGCTGCCGGCCAGCTCGATCTACTGGCACTTCAAGGACAAGGACGACCTGATCGCGGCCGTCATCGAGCGCAGCTTCGAGACCTGGCTCAAGGCCGTCGACCTGCCCGGCGACGACGCGGGCACCCCGCTGGAGCGGGTCGTCCTGATGGCGGCGAACGTGGCCAGGTCCCTCCTCGCCGCCCCGGACTTCCTGCGTCTCGGGCTGATGCTCGCGCTGGAGCGCCGCCCCATCGAGCCCCGTGGCCGTACCGTCTTCCTCCGGGTCCGCGACATCTCCCACCGGCGCATCGCCGAGATCATCGCCGGCCTCTTCCCGGCCCTGACCGAGGACGACGTGCACACCCTCACCACGTACGCGGTCGCCGGCGCCGACGGCCTCTTCGTGCACCGCGAGGTCAACGGCGACTCGGTCGACCTGGTGGCCCTGTTCGAGCTGCACGCCCGGCTCATCCACGACGCGGCCGCCCGGATGGCGGCGGGTCCGGGGCACTGACGGCCGTCGCGCCGGCACCCCGCACACGGGTCCACCGCGGGCGGCCGGCGGGAGACACCGGAGGGCTCAGGAGCCCGCGCGCGTCTTCTCTCACCCTGCCCCAAGGTTCGATGGCCATCAAATTTTGAACACCATCGAAATAAGGTCATCGGCCGGTCCGGCCCGCACCCGCCTCCTCCTCCAGCGCCGCGGCGGACAGCACCGCGGAGAGCAGCCCGGGGAACCGCAGCTCCATCTCGTCGGTGCGCAGCGTGTTCATCTTCGTCGTCCCGACGTAGTACTGCCGGATCACGCCGGCCTCGCGCAGCACGGCGAAGTGGTGCGTCAGCGTCGAGAGCGAGACGGGCGCGACGAACGTCCCGCAGCTCAGGTCCTCCCCCGCGCGGGCCAGCTGCGACACCACCGTGCGCCGCACCGGGTCCACCAGCGCCTCCAGCACCTGCTGGAGCGCGACCTCGGACAGCTCGGGGTGCTCCACGGTGCGGGCGGCGGTACGGGGGCGGGCCACGGTGACTCCTCGGGGCGGCTGCTGGGCGGTCAAGCCATAGTACGACCGCCGTCGTAACCGCCCCCGGCGGCGGACACCGGTGCCGGGACCTCCGGTCAGAGGTTGATCATGTGGCTGGCGAGCCCGTGCAGGGCGTCCTGGACCGCCTCGCTCAGCGTCGGGTGGGCGTGCACGTTCCGGGCGAGTTCATGCACCGTGAGGTCCCACTTCTGGGCGAGCGTCAGCTCGGGCAGCAGCTCCGTCACGTCCGGTCCGATCAGGTGGCCGCCGATCAGTTCGCCGTACCGCGCGTCGCTGACGAGTTTCACGAACCCGACCGTGTCGCCGAGGCCGTGCGCCTTGGCGTTGGCCGTGAAGGGGAACTTCGCCACCCGCACGTCGAAGCCCTGGGCGCGGGCCTCGGCCTCGGTCCAGCCGAAGCTGGCGATCTGGGGCTGGCAGAACGTCGCGCGCGGGATCATGCGGTAGTCCAGCTCCATGGTCTCCGCGCCGGCGATGCTCTCCGCGGCGACGATGCCCATCGCCTCCGCAGTGTGCGCGAGCATCAGCTTCGCCGTGACGTCGCCGATGGCGTAGATGTGCGGCTGACTGGTACGGCAGTACCCGTCGACGTCGATGGCCCCGCGCTCGGTGAGGCGTACCCCGGTGCTGTTCAGCCCGTAGCCGGCCGTGCGCGGCTGGAAGCCGGTGGCCTGCAGGACCTTCTCCGCCTCCAGTACCTGCTCCGAGTCGCCGGAACGGACGGTCACGCGGACGTCGTCGGCGGTCTCCTCGATGGACCGCACCGCGGTGGAGGTCAGAACCTTGATCCCCTGCCGCTTGAAGCGCCTGGTCAGCTCGGCCGAGACCTCCTCGTCCTCCAGCGGGGCGATGCGGTCCAGGAACTCCACCAGCGTGACCTCGACGCCGTAGGAGCGCAGCAGGTAGGCGAACTCGACGCCGATGGCCCCGGCACCCGCGATGACGATGCTGGACGGGAGGGTGTCGGAGAGGATCTGCTCCTCGTAGGTGACGACGCGCCGGCCCAGCGTCGTACCGGGCAGCAGCTTCACGGTCGAGCCGGTCGCGATGATGCAGGAGCGGAAGGACAGCCTGGTCTCGCCGTCCTGCATGCGTACCTGGAGGGTGTGCGGGTCGAGGAAGGTGCCCTGGCCGTCGAACTGCTCGATCTTGTTCTTGCGCATGAGGTAGCCGACGCCCTTGACGCGCCCGTCGGCCACCACGCGGCTGCGCTCGTAGGCGGCACGGTAGTCCAGGTCCACCTCCCCGCTGATCTTCACGCCGAACTTCTCCGCGTCGTGCAGGATCAGCTGGGCGACCTCGGCGTTGCGCAGCAGCGCCTTCGCCGGGATGCAGCCGATGTTCAGACAGACGCCACCCCAGAAGCGGCCCTCCACGACGGCCGTGCGCAGGCCCAGCTGGGCGGCGCGGATCGCGGCCACGTAGCCGCCCGGCCCGGCTCCCAGGACGACGACGTCGAAGTCGGTCTGCATGGCTCCACCTCACCGTTGTGTCGCGAAGGTCTGCTGACTCCACGGTCGCACGATCGGGTCGCGCGATCAGCCGGTCGGGTAGAGGAGCTCCAGCGGGCCGGACAGCGCGGCCCGGACCTGGCGTGCCGTCTCGTCGACGAGGACCTCGGGCTCGTCGCGGGCGATGGCGTCCATGGTCTGCGCGGCCACCTCGGCCGCATCCGTCTTCGGCTCGTCGACCCTCGCGGTGGCGTCGGTGTCCACCCAGCCGACGTGCACCCCGACGACCAGCGTCCCCTGCTCGCGCAGGGCGACGCGCAGCGCGTTGGTCACCGACCACTGCGCCGCCTTCGAGGCGGCATAGCTGGGGAACCGCCAGGTCGAGCGCCACGACGCGACGGACAGCATGTTCACCAGGGCGCCGCCGCCGTTGGCCGCGAGCACCGGCGCGAAGGCCCGCGAGACGGCCCAGGTGCCCAGGTAGTTGACCTCCAGTTCCTGCCGTGCGCCGTCCAGGGAGCCCTCAAGGAGGCCCGGCCCGGCCTGGATGCCGGCGTTGTTGATCACGATGGTCGCGTCGGACGCCGTCCGGGCGGCGGCCTCGATCTGCCCGGGGTCGGTGACGTCGAGGGCGAGCGGCGCCGGCCCCGGCTCGGTGAAGTCCTCCGGCCGCCGTACGCCCGCGTACACCTTCGCGGCGCCCCGGGCGAGCAGGGCGCGGCAGAACGCCAGGCCGATCCCGCGGTTCGCTCCGGTCACCAGCGCGACCGATCCCTCGATCTTCATGGTCGGACACCTCGATCCACGGTTCACGGCCACCCGGTGGACGGCCCGGCCCCCGCTTCATGCTGCGGCCTGCGCGGGCCGCTCACATCCGAGAACGCAACTGTCAGCAGGGTTTCTTCACAAGACTCGCTATCGTGGTGCCATGAAACGGACGTCGTTCGCCAAGTGGCCGTGCTCCATCGCGCGGACCGTCGATCTGCTGGGTGACCACTGGACGCCGCTGGTGGTGCGGGAGGCGTTCTACGGGATCCGCCGGTTCGACGAGTTCCAGCAGGAACTGGGCATCGCCCGCAACACGTTGACCGACCGGCTGCGCCGCCTGGTGGACGAGCGGATCCTGGAGAAGCGGCTGTACGAGGCCGAGCCGCCGCGCTACGACTACGTCCTCACGGAGAAGGGGCGGGACCTGTTCGCGGTGCTGGCGGCGATGTCCGCGTGGGGCGACCGGTGGCTGGCCGGGGAGCGGGGCGTGCCCGTGGTCTTCCACCACGAGGCCTGCGACCACGACACCACGCCCGAGGTCGTCTGCGCCCAGTGCCGTACGCCGCTCAGATCCGAGGAGACGTCGATGCGGATGGGACCCGGCTATCCCGAGCGGCTCCGGCAGCGGCCGGACATCCGCCGGCGGTTCGGCGCCGACTGATCACGACACCCCCTCCGCCCTCTTGACAGGCTAAGTCTTATCTAGCAACTCTTGAGGTCGGAAACCTGTACGGCAAGGAGGCCGACGGTCTTGGAGTGGACGGGCGCACGCTACGCGGACAAACCCACAATCGAGGTGCGGACCTGGATCGACGCCCCACCGGCCACGGTGTGGGCACTGGTCAGCGACATCGGCCTGATGCCGGACATGAGCGAGGAGCTCCGGTCCGTCGCCTGGCTGGACGGGGCCGCCGCTCCCGCGGTGGGCGCCAGGTTCGTCGGCCGCAGTGAACACGAGGCGCTCGGGAGGTGGGAGACCACCTCCCATGTGATCGAGTGCGA
The DNA here is from genome assembly GCF_043201715.1 of Streptomyces sp. NPDC048291. Classification (NCBI taxonomy): domain Bacteria; kingdom Bacillati; phylum Actinomycetota; class Actinomycetes; order Kitasatosporales; family Streptomycetaceae; genus Streptomyces; species Streptomyces sp. NPDC048291. The sequence continues at coordinate 8,770 of NZ_JBICZC010000010.1, read as the reverse complement.
GCCGGAGTCGGTGTTCGCGTGGGCGGTGCAGGACCCGTCCGAGCCCTCCGCGGTCTGGCGGTTCCGGCTCCGCCCGAAGGACGGCGGGACCGAGCTGTCGCAGTGGATGCAGCTGGGTCCCGGACGTTCCGGTCTGTCGGTCGCCATCGACCGGATGCCCGACAAGGAGCAGAAGATCGTGTTCGTACGGCTGCGGGAGTTCGAGCGTGGCATCACCGCCACCCTCGCGCAGCTCAAGAAGCGGGCGGAGGCGTGATGCGGACGGCGACCACGATCGAGGCCTCGGGCGGCGAACACTGGTCCGGGACGGCCGACTTCGTCGTCGAGGCCGAGAAGCTGGGCCTGGACGTCTGCTGGGTCGCCGAGGCCTGGGGCTCCGACGCGCCCTCCGCGCTCGGCTACTACGCGGCGCTCACCGACCGGATGCTGCTCGGCTCCGGCATCATGCAGCTCGGTACCCGGACCCCGACGGCGGTTGCCCAGACGGCCATCACCCTCTCCAACCTGTCCGGCGGGCGGTTCCTGCTCGGTCTCGGCGCCTCCGGCCCGCAGGTGATCGAGGGACTGCACGGCGTCCCCTTCGCCCGGCCGCTGCGCCGCATGCGGGAGACGGTGGAGATCGTCCGGCGGGTGGTCGACGGCGGCCGGCTCTCGTACTCCGGCGCCGAGTTCACGCTTCCGCTGCCCGGCGGCGAGGCCGTCCCGATGCGGCTGTCGATGCGCGCCGAGCACGACATCCCCGTCTACCTCGCCGCACTCTCCCCCGCCATGCTGCGGCTGACCGGAGAGGTCGCCGACGGCTGGCTGGGCACCAGCTTCGTGCCCGAGGGGGCCGCCGACGCCTACTTCGCCCACCTCGACGAGGGCCTGGCCCGCAGCGGTCGTACCCGTGCGGACCTGGACGTCTGCCAGGGTGCCGAGGTCGCCTTCGCCGCCGACGAGGAGGCGCTCGGCGCGATGGTCGCCGGGCGCAGGAAGGAACTCGCCTTCAGCCTCGGCGGGATGGGGTCGGCGTCCACCAACTTCTACAACAGCGCCTACAGCCGCCAGGGCTGGGCCGAGGTCGCCGCCGAGGTGCGCGAGCGCTGGCAGGCCGGCGACCGGGACGGCGCGGCCGGTCTGGTGACCGACGAGATGGTGCTCGGTACGACGCTGCTCGGCACGGAGGCCATGGTGCGCGAGCGCCTCGCCGTCTGGCGCGACGCCGGCGTCGACACCGTCCGCCTGTACCCGGCCGGCGAGACCCTGGAGGACCGGCTCACCACGCTGGGGCGGGCGATCGAACTGGTCCGCGAGGTCGGCGGGGACGACTGAGCGAACCCGCCGGGTCAGTCCCGGACCTCGGCCCCGGCCGGCTCCTCCCGCTGCCGGTGCCGCTCGTTCCAGAGGCCGGCGAGCTCGCCGAGGGCGTCGCTGACGCGGCTCAGTTCCCAGAGCAGGTAGCCGCCGGCCGCGGCGAACGGGATCCACTCGCCCCAGTGGAAGAGCAGGACCGGCAGGTACAGCAGGCCGACCAGGACGAGGAACTTGACCAGGATCTCGGCCGCGTACGCCCTCTTGGGCGCGACGACGACATGCTCGCCGCGGCCGTGGGTCCACTGGAGGCGCGACTTCATGACTGCTCCCTCGGGCTCTGGGCGCACACGCTGCTCGAACAGGCTGCCACCGACTGACAGTCGACAGTTTCAGGGGGCGCGGGCGGTCCGGAGCCGGGTCCACCCGAGGCCTTCGGCACATCTCCATGCGATCATCGCGAACGGTGGCTCGCGTTCCGGACCACGCCGAGGTGAGCCGGCCGCGCTGGCCGGCCGGGGCCCGGCGGGAGCGGACGCCGCACGCGGCCTCCGTCCGGCCGCCCCCACGGTCCGTGGCGGCGGGCCTACCGTACGGCGCCGGCCACGTGATGCCGCCCGCGCGGTCCGGTGTCAGGCTGGAGAACGATGCCGCCTGCCCGGCCCCGCCGCCGACGCACCCGCGGTGCCCCTCTCGCCAGGTGGCGGCCCGCGGAGACGAGCGGCCGGCCGAACTCCACCGTCGCGGCATCGGCACTGTCTGGAGGTTCGTCATGAAGGATCTGCCCCCGCCGCCCACCCCGTACCTGGAGCCCGCGGCCCGCGAACTCGCCGACGCCACCGCACCGCACCCGCGGATCTACGAGGTACCGCCCCCGCAGGGGCGTGACATCCTCGCCGGTCTGCAGACGGGCGAGGGGGTGGCCAAACCCCCCGCCGACGAGACCTGGATCGACATCGACGCCGGCCAGTGGGGCACCGTACGCGCCCACCTCATCAAGCCCGAGGGCATCAACGGGCCGTTGCCGGTGATCTTCTACATCCACGGCGCCGGCTGGGTCTTCGGGGACGAGAACACCCACGACCGCCTCGTGCGGGAGCTGGCCGCCGGGGCGCAGGCGGCGGCCGTGTTCCCCGTCTACGACCGGGCGCCCGAGGCCAAGTACCCGACCCAGATCGAGCAGAACTACGCCGTCGCCCAGTGGATCGTGGAGCACGGCAGCGAGTACGGCCTCGACCCGACCCGCATGGTCGTGTGCGGGGACTCCGTCGGCGGGAACATGTCGGCCGTCCTCGCCCAGATGGCCAAGGACCGCGGCGACATCGACCTCGCCGCGCAGATCCTGCTCTACCCGGTGACCGACGCCGACTTCGACACGCCGTCCTACCGGCAGTTCGCCGACGGCTACTACCTCACCCGGGACGGCATGATCTGGTTCTGGGACCAGTACACGAGCGACGAGGCCCAGCGCCGGGAGCGGTACGCGGCCCCGCTGCAGGCTTCCGTGGACGACCTCAGGGGGCTGCCGCCGGCCCTGGTGATCACCGACGAGGCCGACGTGCTGCGCGACGAGGGCGAGGCCTACGCGGCCCATCTGCGCGAGGCCGACGTGCCGGTCACCGCGGTGCGGGTCCAGGGCATGGTGCACGACTTCATGATGCTCGACAGCCTGCGCGACACGAACGCCACGAACGTCGCCCGGCACCTCGCCGTCGACTCCATCAGGGAGGCCCTGCACACCACCTAGCCTGATCCACGCTCCCGGTCCGACCGGACCACAGGCCCGCCGCGTCACCGCATGCCGACGCGGCGGGCCCGCGTCCGCTCGCGGGTGTCACCGCCGCAGACGGGCCGACTGCGCAGTCGCGTCCGCGCTCATGCCGTTCAGCAGCGCGGTCAGGATGCGCGCGAGCCGGGGCTCGACGTCGACGACGGCATGCGCCAGCTCGGGGCGCGACTCGTAGAGTTCACGGAGCCGGGTGCCGGGCGCGGCCATCTGCCAGAGCGCCCCGGCCATGCTGGTGGCCGTGGCGACCACGTCCGTGGCAGCGGTCTCGGTGATCCCCAGGTGCTCGCGCAACACCGCCGCCAGGGCGGCGACTTCGCCGAGAGCGACCGTCTTGAACGCGTACGCGGACTCCAGCGACACGTTGCGTTCCAGGTTCAGCGGCGCCTGGGCGAGCAGGTCGCAGAAGAACGGCCGCGTCACGAGCGACCGCGCGACGATGGCCGCGACCTCGTCGGGTCCGGCACCGGGCCGCTCGGCCAGCCGTGTGCGCAGCGTCGCCGACCAGTCCTGCCAGCCCTCCGCGGTGAGGTTCAGGAAGATCTGCTCGCGCGTCTCGAAGTACCGCAGCATCGCGGACTTGTGCATGCCGACCGCTGCGGCGATGTCCGTCAGCGTCACCTCGCGGACGCTGCGCTCGGTGCCGAGGGCCCGAGCGGCGTCGAGGATCTCCCGCTCGCGCTGCTGCTTGGCCGCCGCGCTGCGGGCGCGCTGGGGACGGGTCGAACTCACGACCGGGATGATAGCACAACGTAGTTTCACTAACTCGGCCGGCCGGCCCGCTCCACGGGGACCGCCAACACCCATCGTCCCCCGCGCCGTTAGAGGTCTCGCAGAGAGCCTGTCGCAGAACGCACGCGGAATTGTCCGTGATCGGTAACGGAGGGATCCGATGCCCGCCGCCTTCCGTCCTGACGGGTGCACGAGATCGACACAACGACCAGGATCGGGGCGGACATGGCGCGGCACGGCGGACGGGGATGGTACGGCCAGATGGCCGCGGCGGCGCTCGGGGTCACGGCCGTGACCGTGGCCGCCTCGCTCTGGACCGCGCAGGCTGGTCCCGTCAACTCGCCGACGCAGGCCGGGACTTCGGTCCACCACCCGGCCCCGAAGGCGGCTCCGGCCGCGGTGTCGGTGGAGATCGCGCACGCCTCGGACCGGGGCACCCGGGGGGTGAACATCACCATCGACGACGGGCCGGACCCGGTCTGGACCCCCAAGGTGCTCCAGGTGCTCGAGGAGTACGGCGCGAAGGCCACGTTCTGCATGATCGGACCGCAGGCGCAGGCCCACCCCGACCTGGTCAAGGCGGTGGTGGCGGCCGGGCACCGGCTCTGCGACCACACGGTCTCCCACGACGTCACCATGGACACCAAGCCCGAGGCCTACCAGTCCCGGCAGATCCTCGACGCCGAGCGCATGATCACCGAGGCGTCCGGGGGTGTACGGCCGCTCTACTACCGCGCCCCGGGCGGCGCCTTCACCCCGTACAGCCGCAAGGTCGCCGCCTCCCACGGCATGCGTCCGCTGGGCTGGAACGTCGACTCGAAGGACTTCGAGCGCCCCGGCGCCGCCGCCATCGTCGCGACCGTGAAGGAGGAGCTGCCGAACGGGCCGACCATCCTCTTCCACGACGCCGGCGGGGACCGCTCCGAGACGGTCGCCGCCCTGCGCGAGGTGCTGCCGTGGCTGAAGGGACAGGGGTACTCGTTCGGCTTCCCGGTGCGCTGAGCACGGGCCTGCCTCCACGGCCCGGGTAAATGTTGCGGGCGGCCCGGCGGTGACCGCATATGGGTGGTGTGGGCGGTGCGGCGTCGGGGCCGCCCGCCGCGGGGCCGGCGGGAGGTGGACATGTCGGGGCGGGCACCACGGTGGGTGACGTGGTTGCGCGGCAAGGACCCGGATCTCGCGGCGACCCGGCGGGCCGGGCGTACGGCGCTGGTGATGCCCGCGCTGTTCGCCCTGTGCGGCGAGGTGCTGCACTCCCCGACGATGGCGAGCTATGCCGCGTTCGGCTCGTTCTCGATGCTGCTGCTGGTGGACTACTCCGGGCCGATGGTGGAGCGGCTGCGGGCGCAGGCGGCACTCGCGGTGGCGTGGCTGGTGCTGATCTGCCTGGGCACACTGGCCGCGCCCTGGCTCTGGCTCGCCGTGGCCGCCACCGTCGTGGTCGGGTTCGTGATCCTCTTCGTCGGCGTGGTCAGCTCGGTGCTGGCCGGCAGCTCGACGGCGCTGCTGCTGGCCTTCGTGCTGCCGGTCAGCGCTCCCGTGCCGCTGTCCCAGCTGCCCGAGCGGCTGGCCGGCGCGGGCCTGGCGGGGGCGGTGGCCCTGCCCGCCGTCGCCCTGCTGTGGCCGCGTCCCGTCGCCGACCTGCTCAGCGCCCCGGCGGCGGCCGTCTGCCGGGCCGCGGCCGGGTATCTGCGGATCCGTGCGGCCTTGCCCGGGCCGGTCGGACCGGGGTCCGACGCCGAGCGGTGCCGGGCGGGGGCGGAGCACACCGCCCGGACCGGCGCGGAGCTGCGCGGCGTCTTCGACGCCACCACGTGTCGCCCGACCGGCCTGTCCGCGACCTCGCGTGCCCTGGTCCGGCTGGTGGACCAGCTCACCTGGCTGTGCGCCGTCCTCGTCGACCGGTCCGACTACACCGACGAACCCCCGGCCTGCGATCCGGCCGCGCACACCGTGCGCCGCGCCGCCGCCCACGTCCTGGAGGCGGCCTGCGATCTGCTGACGGACCTGACCGGGGACACCGGTCCGCTGCGGACCCGCGGGAACGATCTGCGGGCGGCCCTGGCCGGGATGGAGCACAGCTCCACCGTCCAGGTGCCCGCCGAGCACCCGGGCGGCACCAGTACGGCCGAGGTCTACGGGTTCATCGCCACGCTCGACGTGTCCTTCCGGGCCCAGGAGCTCGGCTTCGCCGTGCTGCAGATCGCCGACAACGTCGACCTGGCGGCCACCGCCTGGCAGCGCAGCTGGCCCGAGCGGCTGCTCGGCCGGGAGCCGGGCGCGCTGACCGCACCCCTCGCGGCGGCGCGGGAACGCGCCGCCGCCCATCTTGAGCCCGACTCGGTGTGGCTGCACAACAGCCTGCGCGGCGCCGTCGGCCTCGGCATCGCCGTGTTCCTGGCCGGGGTGACCGGGGTGGGGCACTCCTTCTGGGTGCTCCTTGGCACCCTGTCCGTGCTGCGCTCCAACGCGCTCAGCACCGGGCAGAACGCGGTCCGCGCCGTCCTCGGCACGGTCGCCGGGTCGGTGATCGGTGCCGCGCTGCTGCATCTGATCGGCCACCACGGCACCGCGCTCTGGTTCGTGCTCCCGGTGGCCGTGCTGTGCGCCGGGATCGCGCCCGCCGCCATCTCCTTCGCCGCCGGGCAGGCCGCGTTCACCGTCACGCTGGTGGTGCTGTTCAACATCGGCCACGACCCGAACTGGCATATCGCCCTGCTGCGCGTCCAGGACATCGCGCTCGGCTGCCTGGTCAGCGTGGTGGTGGCCGTGTTCTTCTGGCCGCGCGGCGCCCGGGGCGCCGTCCACAAGGCACTCGCCGAGGCGTACGACGGCAGCGCCCGCTACCTCGCGGACGCCGTGGACTACGCCCTGGGCCACCGCGGCACCGCCGACCCCGATCCGCAGGGCCGGGTGGCTGCCGCCGCCGCGCGCCGCCTCGACGACGCGTTCCGCAACTATCTCGCCGAACGCGGTGCCAAGCCCTTGTCGCTGTCCTGCGCGACCACTCTGGTCACCGGGGTCGTCGGACTGCGGCTCGCCGCCGACGCCGTGGTCTCCCTGTGGCAGGGCGAGGACCTGGCGCGGGTCCAGGCCGTCCGGGCCGACGCGCACCATGCCGTCCTCGGTTCGGCGGCCCGGGTCACCGCCTGGTACCACGGCTTCGCGGCGAGCCTCGGCGGCCGTTCCTCCGTCCCCGACGCGGTCCCGCTCCAGCCCGAGGGCGCCGCGCGGCTCGTGGAGTCCGTCCGCACCGAACTCAGCGACGAGGAGGGCCGGGCCACCCCCGTCGCGGTCCGGATCATCTGGACCGAGGACCACGTCGACGCGGCCCGCCGCCTCCAGCCTGCCCTGTCCGAGGCCGCCAGGGCCCAGGCGAGGATCCGGCACCGCCGAGTGCGCAGGGCAGCCGCCGGCCCGGCCACGGCACCGGGCCCGGACACCCCGTCGACGCCGGACGACTCGCGGCGGTGATCCCGCCGCTCCGAGAACGCCCACCTCCCCGGAACGGGCGCCGCCGGCCGGTGGGTTGACGCCCTGTCAGCCCGCGGTGCGCCGGATCCGTCCGGCAGCCCGGGCGACGTCGGCGCGGGCGGACCCGGTGCAGGCGGATTCGGCGCGGGCGGACCCGGTGCACCGGTGGAGCGCGGCGAGGCCCTCGCGGGCGACGCGTTCGGCGTTCACCGGCTCGGTCCCGGACCCGTTGGCGGACTCGACGGTCACGCGACCGATGGACCACGCGCCCGGCGTGCGGTGCACTGGCCTGCCCTTCCGGTGCCGGTGTTCAACTGACGACCCGTAAGGTGGCGGGTACGGTCTCTCCATGCCCTCGACCGACGTCACCATGCTGATCCGAACCGAGCTGCCGCGCCTGGCCGGCTCCCTGCGGAAGGTCGGCGAGCTGATCCTGGCGGATCCGGCCGCCGTCACGCACTGTTCGGCCGCGGAGCTGGGCCGCCGCACCGGCACCTCCCAGGCGACCGTCACCCGTTTCTGCCGGGCCGTCGGACTCGACTCCTACCAGCACCTGCTGATCGCGCTCGCGCAGGAGCGGGGCCGCGGCGAGGTCTCCGACTGGGGCACGGCCGAGATCGGTCCGGACGTCTCCCCGGACGACAGCCTGGAGCGCGTGGTGAAGGTGGTCGGCACCGCGGACCTGCGGGCCGTGCAGCAGACCCTGGACCGGATCGACCTGGACGCGGTCGAGCGGGCCGCGCAGGCCATGGCGCGGGCCCGCAGGATCGACGTCTACGGCGTCGGCGGCAGCGGCGCGGTCGCGCAGGAGACCGAGACCCGGCTGTTCCGGATCGGCTGTTCGGTACGCGGCTGGACCGAGGTGCACGCCGCGGTCACCTCCGCCGCCCTGCTCACCCCGGCCGACGTCGCGCTCGGCATCTCCCACTCCGGATCGACCCGCGAGACGGCCGAGCCGTTCGAGACGGCCGGGGAGCGCGGCGCGACGACGATCGCCCTCACCTCCGACCCGCGTTCCCCGCTCGCCCGCGCCGCCGACATCCGCCTCATCTCGTCCACCCCGGAGACCAGCTTCCCGACCGGCGTCATCGGCGCCCGCCACTCGGTGCTGCTCCTCATCGACTGCCTGTACGTCCGGGTCGCCCAGCTCTCCTACCAACGGGCCAGCGCCGCACTGGCGTTGACCGACCACATCGCCGGACAGCACACCGCCAAGGCCCGGCGGTCGTACTGAGCCCACCCCCGACCTGCATGGATGAACCATCAGGGCACCATGTGTTCGGTTGATCGAACCACCTCTCGATGTCAGGATGGGGTTCCACCCGTACTCGTAGGAGCCCCATGCGTGTGACCTCTGTCGAGTCGACCGAGTTCTTCACCGGCACCCCTGAGTAGGTGTTTTTCTACTCGCTTCCTTGGACTGTGTTCCGGCAGTCCGGGAGCGAGTGATCTTTGTTCTGGAACAGAGTGCGCATGCCGCAGGGA